>JADMKN010000218.1:0-5376 GCA_015478825.1 Patulibacter sp.
CGCCCGACGGCAGCTCGGTGATCTACCGGGTGAGCGGCGAGCTGTTCTTCGCCTCCAACGAGGAGCTGACCGACGCCTTCCATCACCCCGACGATCCCGAGCGCGTCTTCATCGACATGAGCCAGGCGCACGTCTGGGACGCCTCCGCGGTCGCCGCCCTCGATGCCGTCGCTCACAAGTACGAGGCACAGGGCAAGACGGTCGAGATCTCCGGCTTCAATGCTCCGAGTGGAGAGCTTCACGAGGCGCTGTCCGGACAGATGACCGCGGCGCACTGATTCGCTGGTTGTCCGTCAGCGAATCGAGCACTGCCACGACCAGCAGGTCTGGGAGCTGCCGTCACGGGTGCTGCCGGAACGACAGCTACGTAGTGAGCTTCTGCTTCAGCGCGTCGAGCTGCGCTTGGACCGCGGCCGGCAGGTGGCTGCCGAACTGCGCCAGGTGCGCCTCGATCTGCGGCAGCTCGGCCTTGACGGCGTCGGCGTCGACCGTGAGCAGCAGCTCGAGGTCGGCGTCGGAGAGGTCGAGGCCCTCGGTGTTCAGCTCGCCGGCCGGCGGCACCAGGCCGATCGGCGTCTCGACGGCGGAGCCCTTGCCCTCGCAACGGCGGAAGACCCACTCCAGCACGCGCGAGTTCTCGCCGAACCCGGGCCAGATGAACTTGCCGTCGCCGTCCTTGCGGAACCAGTTGACGTAGAAGACCTTCGGCAGCTTCGCGCCCGCCGTCTCCCCGATCTTCAGCCAGTGGGCCATGTAGTCGCCCATGTTGTAGCCCGCGAACGGCAGCTGCGCGTACGGATCGAAGCGGAGCTGGCCCACCGTGCCGAAGGCCGCGGCCGTCTGCTCGCTCGACATCGTCGCGCCGAGGAAGACGCCGTGCTCCCAGTCGAACGCTTCGCGGACCAGCGGCACGACGCTCTCGCGGCGGCCGCCGAAGAGGAAGGCGTCGATCGGCACGCCGGCCGGGTCCTCCCAATTCGACGCGATCGACGGCGCCTGCGCGGCCGAGACGGTGAAGCGCGAGTTCGGGTGGGCGGCGGGGTGATCGGCGTCCGGCGTCCAGTCGTTGCCGTGCCAGTCGATCAGGTGCGCGGGCGTCTCGTCGGTGAGGCCCTCCCACCAGATGTCGCCGTCGTCGGTCAGCGCCGTGTTCGTGAAGAGGGTGTTCTCGCGGATCGCCGCGATCGCGTTGGGGTTCGTCTTCTCACTCGTGCCCGGGGCCACGCCGAAGAAGCCCGCCTCGGGGTTGATCGCGTAGAGCCGGCCGTCCTCGCCGAACTTCATCCAGGCGATGTCGTCACCGACGGTCTCGACCGTCCAGCCCGGCAGCGTCGGGACCAGCATCGCCAGATTCGTCTTGCCACAGGCCGACGGGAACGCGCCGGTCACGTACTTGATCGTGCCCTCCGGCGAGGTCAGCTTGAGGATCAGCATGTGCTCGGCCATCCAGCCCTCGTCGCGGGCCTGGACCGAGGCGATCCGCAGCGCGAGGCACTTCTTGCCCAGCAGGGCGTTGCCGCCGTAGCCCGAACCGTACGACCAGATCTCGCGGGTCTCGGGGTAGTGGACGATGTATTTCGTGTCCGCATTGGTCGGCCACGACACGTCGGCCTGGCCGTCGGCGAGCGGCGCGCCGATCGAGTGGACGCACGGCACGAACTCGCCCGTCTCGCCTAGCACGTCGAGGGCCTTCTTGCCCATGCGGGTCATGATCCGCATCTGGACTACGACGTACAGCGAGTCGGTGACCTGGACGCCGATCTTGCTCTTGTCCGAGCCCAGTGGGCCCATCGAGAACGGGACGACGTACATCGTCCGACCAACCATCGAGCCGCGGAACAACCCGTCGAGCTCCGCCCGCATCTCGGCCGGCTCACGCCAGTTGTTGTTCGGACCCGCGTCGATCTCGCGCTCGGCGCAGATGAAGGTCCGGTCCTCGACCCGCGCCACGTCCGACGGATCGGAGAACGCCAGGTAGCTGTTGGGCCGCTTGGCGTCCGAAAGACGCTTGAACGTCCCCGCGTCGACAAGCTCCTGGCAGAAGCGGTCGTACTCCTCCGCCGAGCCGTCGCACCAGACAACGTGATCGGGCTGGGTCAGACCTGCGGTCAGTGCGACCCAGGCACTGAGCCTGGCGTGCTGCTGCGATGGGGCGAATCGGGACGAACTGCTCAAGCGAGCCATGGACAAACGCACCTTTGTTGTCGGGTATCAATATCTTATGAGATTGTAAGCCAGTAAGATTCCCGGCGTGGGCGCCCGAAGCTCAAAGGGCCTGGACGCGTCGTGGGCTCCCGTTCGGCGAGCGTCCAGATCGCCGCTGCGCTTGGCCAGCTTCGGGCTTCTTGGATACAGCTGGCGTCACACCAGGTCCAGGTCGTGTGGCTCCTGGACAAGCAGCTGCCGGCTCCGGCCTATGGCGAACGGTTTCAGACCCTCCGCGCGGTGGTCATGGCGGGCGCGGTCAACGTCTTGAGCGGATCACGACTCATCGACCGCGCCCAACAGGCGCCCCAACGGTATGCGTGGAAACAGCAGGGCGTGGGTATCGCGCACGCTCAGGACGCGTACTCGCGAGCGGGGACGTCCGACGACCTGACGGCCGCGGAACTCACGCAGCTGATCGTCCTCACCCGACTGATCCGCGCCACCATGGCCCTCACCATCGCGGTGCTGCATCCGACCGGGCGTCACTGACGAGGCCGGTCATTCCGTGGACGGCGGGTCTCGGAGCGCGGCCAGCAGGTGCTCGGCGATCTGTTGCGGCGTCGGTGGACAGCCTGGGATGCGAATGGCGACCGGAAGGAGGTCCTCCAACGGCCCCGCGAGCTGACGGCCCTCGCCCAACGCATTGCAGCCCAGGGCGCAGTCGCCCAGAGCCGCAACCAGGCGCGGGCGCGGCATCGCCGCATAGGCGGCCTCCAGCGGCCGCTGCATGCGCACGGTGACCATCCCGGTGACCAGCAGCACGTCGGCGTGGCGCGGTGAGGCGACGAGGTTCAGGCCGTACTGCTGAAGGTCGTAGTACGGGTTGGCCGCAGCGTTCAGCTCGTGCTCACAGCCGTTGCAGGAACCAGCGTCGACGTGCCGAAAGGCCAGCGATCCACGCGCGACCGGCGCGGGAAGGGCGATCGACCGGCGAACCGCTTGGAGTTGACGCAATAGGACGAACATCAGCGATCCACGCAGGCGTAGCAGAGCTCGAAGCTCTTGTTGATGAGCGGGAAGTCCGGTACAAGGCCACCTCGAACGGCGTACGGGACGGCGGGCCAATTGGCGTAGGAGGCCGTCCGGAGATGTACTCGCGTGACGTGCTGCCCGTCGACCTCCACCGCGCAGAGCGTTTGCCCGCGAGGACCCTCGACGATGCCGATTCCCAGCCGGCCTGGCGCACCGCGCATCTCGGTCCCCGCCGGGCCGACCGGGTGGGCGAGCAGCTGGTCGAGGAGGTCGAGCGTCGCGGGAAGCTCGACGCCACGCTGTTGCAGTCGCGCCTGGACGTCACCGGTCGGTGCCTCGACGAACGCCGGTTCGAAGTCGCCGTAGTCCAGGCGCGGAGACACCGTTCGGGCGTCGCGTCGGACACCGGATGCGCGCGCAACGGGACCGACGGCGCCGAGTTGCGTCGCGTCCTGCTGCGACAGGACTCCGACGCCTCCCAAACGCTCCTGGAACGATCCGACGAAGCTGATCTCGCGCCAGGCCTTCGCGAAGTCCCGACGGATTCCGCGCAACGTCGCCCGTGCTTCCCGGACGGTCGCAGCGTCCCAGCTCAGCTCGCTGCGCCCGACCGCCACCGCTCCGAACAGGAACCGGTGTCCGATGAGGCGCGCGTTCAATCGCTGCGCGCGTTCCTTGAGGGTCGCGAAGAGCATGTTGCCCGCGGAGAAGCCGACACCGGAGCAAAGCGCCGCCACGTCGTTGAGGTGGTTGTAGAGCCGCTCGAGCTCCAGCAGCACCGTCCGTACCCGAGCAAGCCCCGGCTGCGGCCACAGGGCTCCGGCGCTCTCGCAGGCCTGCACGTAGGCGACAGCGTTGCTGATCGCGTCGGCGGCGCACGCCCGCTGCACGTAGGCCAGCCCGTCGTCGAGGAGCTGTCCTTCGGCTGCGATCTCCAGGCCGCGGTGCTTGTAGAACAGCTGGAGGTCCAAGTGCAGGATCCGCTCGCCGACGACGTGCAGCCGGAAATGGCCTGACTCGATCACCCCGGCGTGGACCGGCCCGACCGCCACCTGGTAGGGATCCTCGCCGTCCACCGGCGTGGTCCACCGATCCGTCGGACGGTCATGGTCCACCAGCGGCCGCATCGGGCGATGCCCGACGAACGTCCAGCCGTAGAGGTCGTGGGCCTCGCGCTCATCCCAGACCGCCGCGGGGAACACGTCAGTCACCGTCGCCACCGACGTATCCGCGGCACGGCAGCTCAGCATCTGGACGGCGGAGCGCCGTGTCAGGACGATGCGGATCACCGGCGACGCCAGCCCACCCGCAACGTACAGCGCGGCAAACCGCCAGCCGCCATCGCGCGCCTGACCAGCCGCGTCGTGCCATTCGCTGGCGACGACCGGCCGGACGTCGACGGGGCCGTCGGCCCCCGGCCAAATCGACGGATACGTCACAACAAACCTCCCATCAGGGTCTGCACGAGCAGCGAGTCGGGAAGCAGGAACGCGGTCGCGGAGAGGGCGAGGAGGCCGATTGCGACGACGATCGTGAGCAGCAGGAACCGCGGGCCGGTGGCGATACGCCGCCGAGGGCGGGCCTGCTTGTCGGTCAGCGTTCCCTCGATCAGCGCGTGCATGAGGCCGAGGAATCCCAACGCGAGGAGCACCGCGGCCACGACGACGACGACCGTCTCCCCTGCGGCAATGCCTCCCAGGAGAATCAGCAACTCACTGAAGAACAGCGGCGACGGCGGCAGTCCGCTGAGGGCCAAGAGACTCACCCCGATCGCTGCGGCAGCCACGGGACTTCGTGCCGCCAAGCCTCGCGGAGCGCGCGTGCTCAAGCGCGGATCGGCCCGCAACAACGGGATCGTCGCGTAGAACGCGAGCGACTTGGCCAACGCGTGTCCGGCGAGATGGAGCACGACGCCTGCGGTGGCCAGCGGCGTGGAGAACCCGATTCCCAGGGCCAGGATGCCCATGTGCTCGAGGCTGGAGTAGGCGAAGAGGCGCTTCAGCGGAAGGTCACGCCAGAGAAACGGGATCGCGAGAGCCACGGACAGCAATCCGAAGGCGAGGAACAGTCCCGAGGCGCTACCGCCGAGGGTCGGCTGCAACGCGACCTGCACCCGCCACGCGATCAGAATCACCGTCGGTGAAAGCGCCGCCGAGAGCAGCGCCGCGATCGGAGATGGTGCCTCGCTATGGGCAT
>JADMKN010000218.1:5386-14170 GCA_015478825.1 Patulibacter sp.
CCCCCAGCTGTGCACCGGGGCCCAGCCGATCTTCGCCGCCAGGCCGGCCAGGATCAACACGAAGGCGAGTAGCGCGGTGGTGTGATCGACCTGCGCCGCAAGGCGGATCAGGGTCTCCCAGTTCAGGGTCGACAGCGAGCTGGCGCCGCCGCCGATGCCGGCATAGAGCACGATGATCCCCAGCAGCGTGACGCTGAGACCGAGGGTGCTGAGAGCGAGGTACTTCCACCCGGCCTCCAGCGGCTTGCCCAGCCCACCGAAGGCGACCAGTACGGCGGAGGCGGCGGTCGTGACCTCGATCAGGACCCACGCCACGCCGAGGTTGTTGATCAGCGCCACGGCCATCAGAGCGCTCCACAGGAGGTAGAACGCTGCGTAATAGGAACTGCGCGCGCGGTCGGCGGCAAAGAACCCGCCACGCTCACCCGCCAGATAGCTCGGGGAGACCGCCGCGGTGAGTGCGCCGCTCATGGCGATCACGATCAGGAAGATCGCTCCGGCCGGATCCACGACGTACCAGCTGCCACGAAGCGGGTCGGCGAGCTGCGACAGGGAGATCCCGGCGACGGCCAGCGGCGCGACGGCGACCGCCACGGCACAGACGAGATGCGCACGGTCGGTGTGGCGACCGTCGCGCAGCGCGGCAAACGCGATCGCGACCAGGAACGGGACGGCTACGACAGCGACCGCGATCAGATCAGTCACGGAGTTCTCGCATGATCGTCGTATCGCTGGTGCCGAAATGCTCGTGGATCCGCGAGCCGAAAACACCGGCGACGGCAAGCACAACCACGAGGTCAAAGAGCAAGGCCAGCTCCAGTGCTCCGGGCAGACCGCCGGGGACCGTGAGACCCGCGAGGTAGATTCCGTTCTCGGCGACGAGGAAGCCGATGGCTTGGAAGACCACCGACCTGCGGACGGCGGCGATCACGATCCCGCCGATCACCAGGGCGATGACCGCCCGCTCGGCTCCGTGCGGTTCCAGGCCGAATCGTGGAACGAGAACGGCAGCCACGGTGATCGTTGCCAGGGCGACGACGAATCGGAGGAACGCCGGGCGCTCGGTGCTCAGTCGTCCGGCTTCGCGCGTGCTGCGCACGACCCGCAGCAGCAGCGCCGGCAACACCACGCCACGACCGACGCCGATGGCCACCGCGATGATCAGTGCCGATCGGGAGCTCTCCACCTCGGTGATGGCCAGCGCCCCCAGCAGCAGCGATTGAAGGGCGATCAGGGCGATGCCGACGGTCCGCCGACGCACGACGATGATCGCCAACCCCAGAGCGTTGAGCACCCACAGCATCTCGATGCTCATGTCGTCCCGGTGGCCAGTGCGGTGCCCAGGCCGATGAAGCAGAGCGCCGCCGCTCCGCTCAGGAATAGCGGTACGCGCAGGATCCGCATCTTCACCACCAGCGTCTCGGTGAGCGCGACCGCCACGACGAGCAGCACCAACTCACCGGCACCGATCAGCAGCTGCAGGCCGAAGGGGCCGGTGGAGGGCAGGAAGAGGCCGATGGCGAGTACGGCCATCAGCCACAAGCGAGCAGCGGAGGCCCACTGCAAGGCCGCGAGGTCTCGTCCGGCGTACTCCAGGAGGGGGCCTTCGTGGACCATCGTGAGCTCGAGGTGCGTGTCGGGGTTGTCGACCGGATGACGACCGGTCTCGGCGAGCGCGACGAGCAAGAAGGCGGCGCCTGCGCACCAATGGATGGGGTGCTGCCAGATCTCGCTGCCCGCCGCCGCCGCGCTGAGCTGCTGCAAGTCGGTGGAACCGCCGGCTGAGACCCCTGCCAGCAGCAGAACCAGCAGCAGAACGGCTTCGGCGAAGACCGCGAAGGTCAGGTCGCGGCTGGCGCCCATCAGGGCAAATCCGCTGGTGGTGTCCCAGGCGGCCAGCGCGATGGCCAGCCGACTGACGGCGAGCAGCCCGACGACGACGATCGCGTCGGATCCCAGGCCCCAGTCGGGACCGTGGCCCGCGATCGGCACCAGCAGCATCGCGACCACGAGTCCGGCGACCACGATCGCCGGGGCCACGCGGTAGACCGGTCCCGCCGTCTTCGGCTGCACCCCGCTCTTGTGCCACAGGCGTCGGAGTTCGCGGTAGGGCTGCAAGGGCGACGGGCCGCGGCGGCCCTGTAGGCGCCCCTTGAGGGTCTGCACCGCGCCGGCCAGCAGCGGCGCGAGTACCAGCGCGGCGATCTGCACGAGACCGACGGCGAGGTCCGGGACGCTCATCGCAACAGCCCGCTGCGCACGAGGGCCAAGAGGATGAGCACCAGGCTCAGGAGGTAGAAGACGTAGGTGCGGAAGTTGCCGGTCTGGGTCCGACGAGCGACGGCGGCGGCACGCATTGCCCAGCGATGCACGGGCGCGTAGAGCAGCCGGTCGAAGAGGTTGGGGACCTCGAGTCGGTATCGCAGGTTGAGGACCGTTCCGGGACGTTCGAGGATCGCCACCTCGCGCCGGGGACGAAGGACCGTCTCGAGCACCAGTCGCAGCGGCTTGGTGAATCCGGCCGACGTCCATTGCAGCGTCGGTCCGACCTGCTGCCCGGAGGCCCACATCGGGCCAGCAGGGGCTCGCCGAGGCCCCCCGTTGGTAAGCCACCAGACGAGCGCGGCGACCAGGATCAGGGCGGTCGCGAGGGCGACGGCCTTCAGCGATCCGGTGCCGGGCAGGTCGATCGCCGTGTCGGCGGGGAGAGCGGCGGCTTGCGGGGCGAGGTGGATGAGGGTCGGAAGGAGCAGCCCGGGAACCACCCCCAGGATCACGCAGGCCGTTGCTGCGCCGACGAGGGCTGCCCGGGTGGCGAGCGGTCGTTCGACGGCAGCGGCCGCCTGCGTTGTCCGGGGTTCGCCCAGCAGCGTGAGCCCGATGACCTTGGCGAAGCAGAAGAGCGCCAACCCCGAGGTCAGGCCCAGGCCGGCGACCGCGAGGGCTCCGGCGACCGACATGCCGGCGGTCGAGCTGAAGCCGACGTGGAGGGCGGCTTGAATCGTGAGCCATTCCGAGGCAAAGCCGTTCAGCGGCGGTACCCCGGCGATCGCGAGACACCCGACGAGAAACGCCCACCCGGTCCACGGCATCCGCCGCAGCAAGCCGCCGAGGCGATCGAGGTCCAGCGCGCCTACCGCATCTCCGATGGCTCCGGCTGCCAGGAAGAGGAGGCCCTTGAACGCTGCGTGATTGGCGATGTGCAGGAGCGCCGCCGCGAATGCCACCGACGACCAGAGCGCTTGGCCGTCGTGCGCGAGGATGATCGAGGCGCCAAGGCCGATGGCGACGATGCCGACGTTCTCGATCGAGCTGAAAGCCAGGAGGCGCTTGAGGTCCCGTTGGAGCAGCGCGTACAACACGCCTCCGACCGCGGACAGGACCCCGACGCCCAGAACGATCAGCCCCGCCCAGAGCGGCGGCGGCGCGGCCCACTGGAACAGCACGCGGATCAGCCCGTAGATGGCGACCTTCAGCATGACCCCCGACATCAACGCCGAGATGTGAGAAGGCGCGACGGGGTGGGCCCGGGGCAGCCAGGAGTGCAACGGCATGAGGCCGGCCTTGGTGCTGAAGCCGACAAGTGCGCCGATGATGACCAGGGCGCGAGGGCCGTCGACCAACTGGCTGCCTATTGCGTTCTCGTGGGCGAGGGTCAGCACCGCGATCCAGACTCCGACGCCGCCGAGATGCGTGATCGCGAGGTAAATGAAGACCGTGCGGCGCACCGCACGATCGCGCCGGGCCACGAGGATCGCCGTGGCGGGGACCAGCGTCATCAGCTCCCAGAAGACCAGGAACGTCGAGACGTCCCGAGCACAGAGCACGCCGAAGAGGACGAGGATGAACGCCGCGGTGAGGGCGCTCAGCGACCGCGGATGGCGCGTGGCCTTGAGCGCGTCAACGGCGTAGAGCAGCGCCGGAATGGCGCTGAGCGCGACGACGATGACGAAGAAGGCGCTGAGGCCGTCGAGGCCGAACGCCGGATGGGGGGCATTCCGGAAGGCGGCCCCGACGACGGCTCCTTCGACCAACAGCGCGATGGCTCCGGCCGCGATGACCGATACCCCGAGGATCTGGACGACGATGGGCACAACGGTCGTGCGCATCATCGACAGGGGGATGCCCGCGGCCACCAGGCCGGCTCCCGCCAGTATCAGGACGTTCATACCTGCGGCACGGTCACCGCGGGGAGCAGCTCGGTGAGGATCTTCCTTGCCTCGTCGTCGTGCAGTGTGAGCGCGTGGCGGAGCTGTCCCTGCAGCGAGTTGAACGCCTGGAGTCGCTGGCTTCGCTCCTGCATCCGCAGCGCACTATCCGCGGCGCGATTGGTGAGGTCGCGCAGGACCTCGGCGATGGCGCAGAGGTCGCCTGAGCGGAGCTTTGCGGTGTTGTCGGCAAGGCGCGGCTGCCATCCGTCGCGCGTGCAGGAGGGGGGTGTGGAGAGGACCGCCAGCGCGCGCTTGACCTCGGGCTCGCCTGCAGGTCGGCGGACCCCGAGCTCGCCGGCACGGTCTTCGGGAACCAGGACCGTCTTGGCCGGGTGCTCATACCGGATCGTGAGGTACGTGCACGCTGTTTGGAGCGGCCTTCGGGCGTCGCGGCCGACGATGGTTCCCATGCCGCGGCCCGGGCAGAAGACGACCTGGCCGATCGGCCAACGCTTGGCCGACGTCGGGGCGCTGCGGCTCAAGGGGGGATCCGACGTTTGAGCCATCAGCGTGTCCGTCCCCCTCCTGGAACAGGCCGTGCGGCGCGCTCGGTGTCGAGGATGACTGCGCATTCCTCAAGCCACTGCCGCTCGGCCGGAGCCGCATTGCTGGCGTGCGCTCGGCGTTGAACGTAGCGGCGAAGATCGTCACGCTTTCCCGCCGCCAGGATGTCGCCGGTCAGAGCGAACCGACGGTCGCTGAGCTTAACCAGCGCCGCACGGCGATCCTCGCGAACCCGCACGATCCGAACGACGGCTGTCCCGAGCAGCCGTTCGGGGCAGTCGGCCGCCCCGAACTCCTCACGCCAGGGACGAACGGTGAAAAGCCGCATGCGATGCCTCATACGGCCAGGAGACGAAGGTAGAGAGAGACCACGAGGTCTAGAGGTTATCAAGAATCTGTGAATCTTCGAGAATTATAAGATTCAGACGCTCAATGACCCGACCAGCGTCGCGGCAGATCCGCGAGCCCCTGGAGCGGCCCGGCCTACCTAGACGCGCCGTGAGCGCCGGGCGTAAGCCCGGCGAGATCGCCGAGGAGGTCACGAGACTCCTCAAGGTGTGCGGTCAGAACCTGCTTGGCGATCTCCAGAAGCTGAAAGATCCGCGGATCCTTTACGCGGTAAAACACGCTCGTGCCAGCCCGGCGGCTCTCCAACAGCCCCTGCCGGCGCATCGCGGTCAGATGCTGCGACGTACCGCTGGAGTCCAGACCCAGGGCGCCTTGCAGATCTCCAACGGTTCGCTCGCCGGTGCGGAGCAGCTCCAAGATGCGCACCCGGGCCGGGTGCCCGAGCAGCCGAAAGAAATCGGCCTTCAGCCGATAGATCGGCTCGGTTCCATCGGCGTGAAACTGCTCGGATTCGCCAGGCATGCACGAGAAAGGATATCAGGACCAAGCGTCTTATCTTATGATCTTCTAAGATCATTTGAAATGGAGCTTCCTGAGACAAAATGCAAGTCGCCGCCCGGCGAGCACAGCTTCGCTCGGGTCTTCATGGCCATCGGGTTTGGGGTCATCACGCTCGTAGGCGTCATCACCCTCACCGCAGGCGGCTCGGCCTACTGGGTCGTCGCCACCACCGCCGTCCTAATGGCCTTCGTTGGCCTCATCCTGTACGAACTCGGACTACTACTCGCCGACGAGGAGAACGATGAAGACGACTAGCGCAAACCCTCAACGACCCTGCGTTTCGACTCCCGTCACCGGCACGCTTGCCGGACTGCGCCCGTCGACTGCAGGCAGTGACGTTGAGACTGATCGGCTGCGCAAAGCACTCAGCGCCTGTGACGCCCCAAAGGCGACGGCGGCAGCGCAGCTCCTGCTCGAACTCCATGAGCCGACCGACTTCGCCGGTGCCGCCGCGGTTGCGTTTCCCGCCGGTCGTGCCTCCGACGCAGCCCGCACCGCGCTCGAACGGGCATGGGCGACGTACCAGCACGACCGCTCACGCTCTTGGAACTAGATTGAACCGATCATGTCCGCGGGTTCGCCAGCTTCGGTTCCCCCAGGGCGCACGCCGTGGCCTTGGGACTGCTGGCCTACCAGTCGATCTGGTTGCGGGCGCGTCATCCCGTCGGGTTCTCTGCCTCGCTGCTCACCTCAAGCCACCGCTAACCGCCGGGATCGTCGAGCGCGAGAAGCGGGGATCGTTTGCGTACTACCGGGTCACCCCAGGGGCGCTAGAAACGTTCGTCGCCGAGTTGAGCCTCCGGGTTGGTTTCGCGTTCGTAACTCCGCGGTGCACTGAACCGAGGGCTCGGGGGTAGGAGATTCACGACGCCGTTGGCCGCTCGCCCGTGAGTAGCCAGTCAACGAGCACCGGTCGGACGACGATGACCGTGCGGCCAAGGTAGCGCGCCCCAGGCAGCTCGTCGCGACCAACGAGGTCGTAGACGTGGCGCTTCGAGCAGCCGAGCAGCGCGGCGGTCTCGGCGACGCTCATGACATCCTCGGCGGTGAGCTCCGGTGCCGTCGACGCCGCGGTGCGCCAGGCTACCTCGCCCCCGGGACCTGCCCCAGGCGGCGGCCACGACGGAACCTTCGGGTCGTAGGGCCAGCGGTCGGTGCTCATCACGGCTCCTCTCGTTGGGCGGATACTGCGAAGCGGTCGCCAGAACCTTTGGATCGGTCGGCTGCCCCTTCGACGAGGCGGCGAAGCCTGCGGTCCTGAAACCACGGCCTGAGCCGCAACCGGGCGGGCGGCACGTTGGCGTAGACCAGGATCGCACTGGTGCGATCGCTTTCGCGGGCCGTCGGGCCATCGACAAGAGGTCGGAAGGTCGTCGAGCGGGTGCGGTCGAGCTGGCTGAGCCCGCCGCGAATCGACATCGACTGGATCTCTTCCTCGCCGAGCACCGTCCGCAGATAGGTGAGCGAGGTCGGATCCGACAATCCAGAGCCGAAGATCCGGGAAGGGTGTCCGGCGATGATCGTCTCGGCCTCCGCCTGCCCCCACCGCTCCACCAGCTGCGACATCGTCTGCGCGGCGGTCAGAAGGCGGATGCCCTCCCCCGCGCCGGTCGAGGCGATCCGCGCGAGGTTCGGGAGACGCGCAACGTAGGGGGCCTCGTCGAGGACGCACTGCAGAACCGGATCGAGGGGGTACCCCTGCTCGGTGGCACGGGCGAACGCCGCAGCGATCAGATCGGTCAACAGCGCCGCGAAGACACCTTCGAGGCGTTCCTGGTCGTCGGCCGGCGCGGCGACGTAGAGCGTGTTGCACCGACCCGGCGTCAGCAGCCAGTCGGCTGTGATCTCGTGGCGTTGGGCGGCGTCCATCACCCCGGAGTCCTGGTAGGCCTCCAGCGCGGTCGCCACCGTCTGGACGACCGAGCCGCGGATGCGGTGGTCCTCACGCCAGAGCGATTCCAGAGAGGTCAGCGCGCCAAAGCCCTCCGCGGATGCGGAAACCGCTTCCAGTGCGGCGCGTGGTTCGTCCTGCTCGATCAGCTCGACCCAGCGCAGCACGTCGCGCATTGACGCGCCACCTTGGGCGGCGGCGAAGAGCAGGGGCGAGAGAAATCTCATGCCCATGCCCTGCCAGAAGTCGGTGTGCGACCCGTTGCCCTGCCGGGCCTGGCGCAACAGCCGGTCAGCGGTCCGCCGAGCGCCGAGCCACGTCGACGATGCTTCAACGGGAGACCAGCCGGAGGCGGGCCACCCGGTCGCGCCGGTCGGATCGAATACCCGGACCTCGCCTACGGTCTGGCGGAAGGCGGCGGTGGCCAAGAGATCGCCTTTGACCGAGGTGGCGATGATCGGTCCCTCGTGTTCGAGGATCGCCGGGATCATGAGCCCGCTGGTCTTGCCCGACCGTGTTGGGGCGATGACGATGGTCGAGACCTGGCGCTCGGCGGCGACGAGTCGTCCGGCGATCATGCCCAGCACGGTCCGGTCGCCGTGCTGGCCGCGGCGAACGAACAGCGCGCCGAGATCGCGGGGTCGAGCCCAGCGCGCCCACCGCTGCGGACGGCCAAGCGCGAGATATCGAGCCACACGAGGTCCGGCGATCACCGCCGCGGTCCACGCGACGCTGACCGTCGCTGTGAACGTCAGCCACATGACCAGCGGGCCGGGCAAGCCTTGTCCGGCCCGCCGAAACGCCAAAGCGGGATCGTTGGTGGTCGTGGGCAGGCGCAGCAGCGCGCCCGCGGCATCGAGCAGCCCAACCGGCGGACGGTGGCCAACCGTCAGCGCGGCCAGCGCTCCCCAGGTCCACGCGAACAGCGACACGCCGAGTGCGAGGCCTACCAGCAGCGCGGGGAACGCGAGGTCGGCGAGCCCGACGCCTTGCGGGCGGGTCGTACGGGTGCTCATGGTGATCCTTCTTTCGTTGCGCGGGGTTGGCCGCGCATCGCGTGGTCGGTGTCGACGATCGAGGCCTCGTAGGAGCTGATCTCGTGGTTGACGAGGAACTGTTGGGCGCCGACCTGCCAGAGCGCCTGCAACGTGCGCAGCTCCGTCAACAGCGCGCGTTGGGTCTCGCTCATCCCCAACCGGATCGTGGTCCCGTTGACGGGTCTGCTGCACCTTGAGGTGACAGTTTTGGTCTTGGGGTTCAGGCCGCCCG
>JADMKN010000219.1 GCA_015478825.1 Patulibacter sp.
ATGGTCGACATCCTCGCCGACCAGGATCTGCACGGCGGCGACCCCGCGAAGATCGAGCCGCTGGTCCCGGCCGAGCTTGTGATCGACCACTCCGTCCAGGTCGACGCCTTCGGCACGCCCGAGGCCCTGGCGTTCAACACCGCCAAGGAGTTCGAGCGCAACGAGGAGCGCTACCAGTTCCTGCGCTGGGGTCAGGACGCGTTCGACTCGTTCAAGGTCGTGCCGCCCGGCACCGGCATCGTCCACCAGGTCAACCTGGAGTACCTGTCGCGGTCGATCTTCGTGAATGATGCGACCAACCAGGCGTACCCCGACACGCTGGTCGGCACCGACTCGCACACCACGATGGTCAACGGCCTCGGCGTGCTCGGCTGGGGCGTCGGCGGGATCGAGGCCGAGGCCGCGATGCTCGGCCAGCCGATCCCGATGCTGATCCCGAACGTGATCGGCTTCCGCCTGACGGGCGAGCTGCCCGAGGGCGCGACCGCAACCGACCTGGTGCTGACGGTCACCGAGCTGCTGCGTCACACCGGCGTCGTCGGCAAGTTCGTCGAGTTCTTCGGCGAGGGCGTGACCCGTCTGCCGCTGGCCGACCGCGCGACGATCGGCAACATGAGCCCGGAGTTCGGCTCGACCGCGGCGATCTTCCCGATCGACGCCGAGACGATCCGCTACATGGCCTTCACCGGCCGGCCGAAGGAGCAGCTCGAGCTGGTCGAGGCGTACGCCAAGGCCCAGGGGCTGTGGCACGATCCGTCCGAGGAGCCGACCTTCTCGCAGGTCGTCGAGCTGGACCTGGGTGACGTCGTGCCGTCGATCGCCGGGCCGAAACGCCCGCAGGACCGCGTCCGCCTGTCCGACGCCAAGCCCGCCTTCCGCGACGCGCTCGGCGAGCTGCTCGGCAACGGCAACGGCAAGACCGCCTACGACCAGGCGCTGGCCAACACCTTCCCCGCCAGCGACCCGCCGAAGAACACCCCCGGGTCCGATCCCGGATCCGACGGCGAGCATGTGGTCTCCTCGACCGACCACGACGCCGGCATCGCGACGATGGAGTCGTCGAAGACCGCGGTCCAGGTCGAGTACGACGGCGAGACGTTCCCGCTCGACCACGGCCACGTCGTGATCGCCGCGATCACGTCCTGCACCAACACGTCCAACCCGTCGGTGATGGTCGCCGCCGGCCTGGTCGCGCGGAAGGCCGTCGAGCTGGGCCTGAAGCGCAAGCCGTGGGTCAAGACGTCGCTGGCGCCGGGCTCGATGGTCGTCACCGACTACCTGGAGCGCGCGGGCCTGAACGTCGACCTCGACGCGATCGGGTTCAACACCGTCGGCTACGGCTGCACCACCTGCATCGGCAACTCCGGCCCGCTGCCCGAGCCGATCTCGAAGGCGATCAACGAGCACGACCTGACGGTCACGTCGGCGCTCTCGGGCAACCGCAACTTCGAGGGCCGGATCAGCCCGGACGTGAAGATGAACTACCTGGCGTCGCCGCCGCTGGTGGTCGCCTACGCGCTGGCCGGCACGATGGACTTCGACTTCGAGACCGACGCGCTCGGCGTCGGGTCCAACGGCCAGGAGGTCTTCCTCAAGGACGTCTGGCCCTCCACGCAGGAGGTCGCGCAGACGGTCGAGGAGTGCCTCCAGGCCGACATGTTCCGCGCCAGTTATGCGTCGGTCTTCGACGGGGACGCCAACTGGCAGGGCCTCGACGTGCCGAAGGGCGACACCTACGCCTGGGACGACACGTCGACCTACGTCCAGAAGGCCCCGTACTTCGACGGCATGCCGGCCGAGCCGACCCCGGTCGAGGACATCGCCGGCGCCCGCGTGCTGGCGAAGCTCGGCGACTCGGTCACGACCGACCACATCTCGCCCGCCGGCTCGATCAAGCGCGACGCGCCCGCCGGCCAGTACCTGGAGGAGCACGGCGTCAAGCCGGCCGACTTCAACTCGTACGGCTCGCGGCGCGGCAACCACGAGATCATGATCCGCGGCACGTTCGCGAACATCCGCCTGCGCAACCAGCTCGGCACGGCCGACGGCGGCGCGCTGCCGGAGGGCGGCCACACCCGCTACCTGCTCGACGACGGTCAGATCGACCAGGGCGCTACCACGTCGATCTACGACGCGTCCCAGGCCTACCAGCAGGCCGGCGTGCCGCTGGTCGTGCTGGGTGGCAAGGAGTACGGGTCGGGCTCGTCCCGCGACTGGGCGGCCAAGGGCACCAACCTGCTCGGCATCCGCGCGGTGATCACCGAGTCGTTCGAGCGGATCCACCGCTCGAACCTGGTCGGCATGGGCGTGCTGCCGCTGCAGTTCCCGGCCGGCGAGAGCGCCGAGTCGCTGGGCCTGACCGGCGAGGAGACGTTCGAGATCAGCGGCCTGGCCGACGCGATGAACGCCGGCGAGCTGCCGAAGACGGTGAAGGTCCAGGCCGGTGACGTCACGTTCGACGCCGTGGTCCGGATCGACACGCCGAAGGAGGCGGACTACTACCGCCACGGCGGCATCCTGCAGTACGTGCTGCGTCAGCTCGTCAAGGCGGGCTGACCCCGGGCAGGGCGATCGCCCGCGGCGGGCGCCGTCCGCGTCGCCTTGTGCCGAGCCATTCGGCACAAGGCAACGCGGCGTGTGCGTGCGCGCGTCGACTTCGCGCCGTACGACCCGCCGCCCGGTGCCGGGCGATAGCCTCGGGCCATGGCGTTGCTCGACCACCTCACCGGTCGGAAGTCCCCCGAGCCCGATCCCCGGCTCGACGGGCGGACGGCCGTGGTCTGCGGGGGCGCGGGCGAGGTCGGCGAGGGGATCGTCTCGGCGCTGCTCCACGCGGGGGCGCGGGTCGCGGTGCCGTCGCGTCGCTCCGGGCGGCTGGAGACGCTCGAGCGGCGGCTCGTCGACGCCGGCGTGCCGACGGCCGGCTTCGTCCCGGTGCTCGGCGATCTGTCGGCGGACGAGGGCTCGGCGGCGCGGCTCGGCGAGGACGTGCTGCGGGTCGCCGGCCCGCCCGACCTGGTCGTCGCGGCGCTCGGGGGCTGGGACTCCGGCGCGGCGCTGGCAGACACGGCGCTGGCCGACTGGGAGCGGACCGTCTACGACAACCTGCGTAGCCACCAGCTCGCGATCAACGTCTTCGTCCCGATGCTGCGTCGCCGCCCGGGCGCCGGCTACGTGATGATCAACGGCGCCGCCGCGCGCTACCCCGTGCCGGGCTCCGGAGTCGTCTCGATCGCTGCGGCCGGCGAGTTGATGGCGTCCCAGGTGCTGGCCGCCGAGGAGTCGGGCACCGGGCTGCAGGTCGAGTCCTACGTGCTCGGCCCGGTCGGCACGCGCTCCCGCGACGAGGTCGCGCCGTGGATGGCGACCGCCGCGCAGGTCGGCGAGGTGATCGCCACGCGCGCCGCGCGCCGCCTGCACCACCCCACGCCGGCGGGACCGGTGACCGTGTTGGAGATCCTCACCTCGCACGACGTCAGCCGGGCCCGCGAGCTGCCGGTCGGCGGCGTTCGGGGCGCGACCGCCGGCCGGGCGGGCTGGGTGCTCTGGGGGCTGCAGATCGGCGGGGTCCACCGTCAGGTCCGGCGCGGCACGGCGCCGACGTCCTAGAACCTGTTCCAGGCTGATCGGCCATCTGTCGCGGTCCCGCCGGAAGCTGGATCCGCTGCAGGTGCGCCCGGCCACAGGTCCCGGCCCGCCGTCGCGATAGGTTCTGAGCATGAGCCTGCCGGACGTCCTGCGCGATCTGCTGACCACGCCGGGGCCGTCGGGCCGCGAGTCCGCCGCCGCCGAGGTCTGGCGCGGGCACGCCGCGAAGTTCGCCGAGGTCGAGAAGGACACCGTGGGGTCGTCGGTGGCACGGGTCGCGGGGACCTCGAAGGACGTCGGGACGTCCGCCGGCACCGCCGAGGGTGGGGTTCCCTCGCTGGCGATCGTCGGGCACATCGACGAGATCGGCCTGATCGTCACCCACATCGACGACAAGGGGTTCCTGCGGGTGACCCAGGTCGGCGGCTGGGACCCGCAGCAGCTCGTCGGCCAGCGGGTCGAGCTGATCACCCGCGGCGGACCGATCCACGGCGTCGTCGGCAAGAAGCCGATCCACCTGATGGAGGCCGACGACCGCTCGAAGGCGACGAAGCTCAAGGAGCTGAGCATCGACATCGGCGCGACCAACCGCGAGGACGCGCAGCAGGTCGTCCGGATCGGGGACGTGGCCGTGATCGACGCCGCGCCGCTGGAGCTGCGGAACGGCCGGGTGGCGTCGCGTTCGATGGACAACCGGATCGGCTCGTTCTTGGCCTACGAGACCGCCCGGCTGGTGGCCGAGGCCGGCGGCGCGCCCGGTGAGGTCCAGGCGTGGGCCGTGGCCCAGGAGGAGACCGGGCTGTCGGGCGCCAAGACGACCGCGCACCGCGTGCGACCGGACATCGCGATCGTCGTCGACGTGACGTTCGCCAGCGACCAGCCCGGAGTCGACAGCAACGAGATCGGCGAGCATCCGCTCGGCTCCGGCCCGGTGATCGAGCGCGGCACGCCGCTGCACCCGTGGGTCACGGACGGGCTGCTGGACGTCGCGGAGCGGGAGGGCATCTCCCACACGATCAGCGCCGTGGGCCGGGCGACCGGCACCGACGCGGACGCGGTGCACATCGCCGCCGACGGGATCCCGACCGCGGTGGTCAGCGTGCCCCTGCGCTACATGCACTCGTCGGTCGAGACCGCGCAGGTCGACGACATCCTGGCGACCGCTCGTCTGCTGGCCGCGTTCGCCCAGCACCTCAGCGCCGACGTCGACCTGCTGCGGTGACCATCGACCGCGACAACGAGCGCTGGCTGCTGCTCTGGGACATCGACGGCACCCTGCTGCTGGGCGCGTCGATCGAGCACGCGCGCGTGATGTTCGCGGTCCTGCAGGAGGTCCACGGCACCGACGACCCGGCCGGGGGACAGCCGATCAGGCTGCGTCGCGCTGCCGAGCGCAGCGGCATGACCGACGGCCAGATCGGCCGCGAGATCCTGCTGGACAACGGGGTCGACCCGATGCAGATCGACGCGCGGTTCGCCGAGGTCGTGCGTCGCGCGTCGGAGGACTACGACCCCGGCGACCTGACCGCGCACGTCAATCCGGGCGTCACCGCGGTGCTCGCCGAGCTGGCCGCGCGCGACGACGTGGTCCAGTCGCTGGTCACCGGCAACTTCGAGCGGATCGCCCGCACCAAGCTGCGCGCCGCCGCGATCGATGGCTGGTTCGACGCGGCGCTCGGCGGCGGGTTCGGATCCGACCACGAGCAACGCCAGTTCCTGCCGGAGATCGCCCGCCAGCGCGCCGGGGCGGCGCTCCGCGCCGACGAGTCGGCGTGGCCGCGCGAACGCACGATCATCATCGGCGACACCCCGCGCGACATCGCCTGCGCGCGTCACGACGGCGTGCGGGTCGTCGCGATCGCCACCGGCCCGCATCCCCCCGAGAACCTGTCCGAAGCCGACGCGGTGGCGACGGACGCGGAGAGCCTCCGCGACGCGCTGCTCGCGATCGTCGGCCTGCCACCCCGACCCGGGAGCCCTGGATGACGCACCCCGACGACGCCGCGAATCCGCCGATCGACGCCAGCGCGCTCCGCGACGACCTGGCGGCCCTCGTCCGGATCCCGTCCGTCGCGTTCCCGGGCTTTCCCGAGGCCCCGGTCGCCGAGGCGGCGGACCTGACCGTCGCCCTGCTCGAATCCGCCGGCGTGACCGGCGTCGAGCGGATCCCGGTGCCCGGCGCGCCGCCGGCGATCTTCGCCGACGTCCCCGGGCCCGAGGGCGCGCCGACGGTGCTGCTCTACGCGCACTACGACGTGCAGCCGGCCGGCCCCGACGACGCTTGGACCACCCCGGCGTTCACGCCCGACGTACGCGAGGGACGGATGTACGGGCGCGGCACCGCGGACGACAAGTCGGGGATCGCGCTGCACGTCGCGGCGCTGCGGGCGCTGCGGGTCGACGGCCTGCCGGTGCGGGTCAAGGTCCTGATCGAGGGCGAGGAGGAGACCGGCAACGGCACGCTGTCGAAGCTGGTCGCCGCCGATCCGGAGCGGTTCCGCGCCGACGCGTTCGTGATCGCCGACAGCTCGAACGTCGCTCCCGGCGTGCCGACGCTGACCACGTCGCTGCGCGGTCTGGCGGTCGTCGACGTCACGGTCGAGACGCTCGAGGCCCCGGTCCACTCCGGGGTGGGCGGCGGACCGGCGCCCGACGCGCTGCTCGCGCTGGCCCGGATCATCGCGTCGCTGCACGACGACGAGGGCAACCCGGCGGTCGAGGGCCTGGTCGCGACGCCGTGGACCGGGGCCGCGATCGAACCGGACGCGTTCCGGGCCGAGGCGGGCCTGCTGGAGGGCGTCGAGCTGATCGGCTCGGGGCCGATCGCCGACCAGCTCTACACCCGCCCGTCGATCACCGTGATCGGTCTCGACGCACCGGCCGTCGACGTCGCGGCCAACGCGCTGATCCCGTCGGCTCGCGCCCGGGTGAGCGTGCGGCTGGCGCCGAGCCAGGATCCCGCCGCCGCCGCCCAGGCGGTGATCGCGCACGTGCTCGACGTCGCGCCGTGGGGCGTGCAACTCCGGCTGTCCGAGGGGCCGTCCGCGCCGGGCGCGCTGCTCGCGAGCGAGGGACCGATGGCAGACGCCGCGCTGCGGGCGCTGGAGTCCGGCTACGCCGCTCCGGCGGTGCGGATCGGCAGCGGCGGGGCGATCCCGCTCTGCGCGGATCTGTCGCAGATCTACCCGGACGCGAGCTTCGTGCTCTGGGGCCCGGGTGACCCGAAGTCGCGGATCCACGCGGGCAACGAGTCGGTCGCCCTGCGGGACCTGGAGCGGGCCGCTGCGGCCGAGGTCGCCTTCCTGCGGGCGCTGGGGTAGGGCAGGCCCCACCGTCCGAAGCGGGGGTCTGCGGGGTGGACCGGCGGGCGCGGGGGCGGTACGCTGACCGCAGTCGTACGGACGTACGAACGACCGAGGAACCCGAGCCGATGAGCACCACGACGAGCACGACCACCCGACCGCTCGGCCTGCGCGAGCAGGTCGAGCTACTGGCCCGCGGCGAGACGACGTCGCGTGAGCTGATCGACGCGACGCTGGAGCGGATCGCCGCGGCCCAGCCCGAGCTGGGCGCGTTCCGCGTCGTGCTCGCGGACGACGCCCGCGCCGCCGCCGACGAGGCCGACCGGCGTCTGGCCGCAGGGGAGCGGCTGCCGCTGCTCGGCGTGCCGATCGCGGTCAAGGACGACACCGACATCGCCGGTCAGGAGACCCGCTTCGGCTGCTGCGGCACGTTCGCGGTGGCGACCGAGGACGCCGAGATCGTCCGCCGGCTGCGGGCGGCGGGCGCCGTGATCGTCGGCAAGACGACCACGCCCGAGATCGGGCAGTGGCCGATCACCGTCGGCCAGGACTGCGAGCCGACCCGCAACCCGTGGAACACCGCCTACTCGCCGGGCGGATCGTCGGGCGGATCGGCCGCCGCGGTCGCCGCCGGGCTGGTCGCCGCCGCGGTCGGGTCCGACGGGGCCGGCTCGGTGCGGATCCCCGCGTCGTGGACCAACCTGGTCGGGATCAAGCCGCAGCGGGGGCGGATCTCGACCTGGCCGGACGCCGAGGCGTTCGAGGGCCTGACCGTCCACGGGCCGCTGGCCCGCAACGTCGGCGACGCCGCACTGCTCCTGGACGTGCTGTCGGGCAACGTCGAGGGCGACCTGCACCAGCCCGCCCCGCCGGAGGAGCCGTTCGCCGTCGCGGCCACCCGCGACCCCGGCAAGCTCCGGATCGGCCTGGCGCTGAACCCCCCGTGGGTGCTCGTCTCGCGCCGACTGGACCCGGACGTGCGGCTGCGCGTCGAGCGGCTGGCGCAGTCGCTGCGGGACCTCGGCCACGAGGTCGTCGAGCGGCGGATGCCGTACGGCCCGGTCGGCGCGATCTTCATGCCGCGCTCGATGGGCGGCGTACGGGCCTGGACGGAGCGCCTCGACGACGTGAGCGTGCTCGATCCGCGGACGCTCGAGAACGCGAAGACCGGGCGGATCCTCGGCCCCGCGCTGCGGCTGTCGCGCGCCGCCGAGAAGCTCTACGGCCGCTGGATCGGTCGGGTCTTCCGCGACTGCGACGTGGTGCTGGCCCCGACCACCGCGACGCCGCCGCTGCCGGTCGAGGCGATCGACGGGCTCAGCAACTTCCGGACCGATCAGGTCGTCGCCGGGGCCTGCCCGTACAGCTATCCGTGGAACGTGCTCGGCTGGCCGGGCGTCAACGTGCCGGCGGGCTTCACGGGGGCGGGGCTACCGGTCGGGGCCACGCTGCTCGGCCCGCACGCCAGCGAGTCACTGCTGATCTCGGTTGCCGCCCAGCTCGAGCGCGTCGAGCGCTGGGACGAGCGGCACCCGTGAGCACGGCCGCCGACCCCGAGGACCCGGTCGTCGCGCCGCGCGACCGGATCCTGCGGGCGGTCCTCGACCTGGTCGCCGAGCACGGGATCGGGGCGCTCAGCCACCGGCAGATCGCGGCCCACGCCGGCGTCTCGCTGGGCACGTTGAGCTACCACTTCCCCGATCGACCGGCACTGCTGCGCGAGAGCCTGCGCCTGTTCGCGTCCGAGGAGGTCGCGCGGATCGAGTCCGTCGGCCGCGGCCTGCGCTCCGGCGAGCACGGCCTCGACGACCTGGGTGGCCTGGTCACCCAGGCGATGGCCGGCGCGGCGGACGTCGCCTACGTGGTCGCGCAGTTCGAGCTGTACCTGCACGTGACCCGCGACGCCGATTTGCGCGACGCGGTGATCGAGTGCCAGCGGGCCTACGACGACCTGGCCGAGGAGGCGCTGCGGCTGCTCGGCGTGCACGACCCGGAGGGGATCGCCCCGCTGGTGGTCAGCATGGCCGACGGACTGGCGCTGCGTCGCGTGCTGTCCGGGGACGAGAACAGCGCCATGCTGACGCGGGCGTTCCTGCTGATCGCCGCCGGAGCCCGCGCCGAGGCCGACGCACGGTCCTGACCCCCGAGGGGCGGTCCTCGACCGAGGGTCAGTCGTCGAGCGTCAGGCCGGCGATCACGCGGCGCAGGCCCTGCGCGAAGAGCTGCTCGTCGCGCTCGGGGTCGACGGCCGACAGGCTCATGATCGCGTTGATCCGGCGCCGGCCGTCGTCGGACGAGAAGGACCTCGCCTCGGCGTCGTAGGCCGGAGCGTAGGGCAGGCTCTGCTCTTCGGGGCGACGCGTCCATGCCGTGTTGCGCGCCGCGACCAGCACGATGTTGCCGAGCACGAACGACGAGTAGCCATGGAACGCCTCCTCGAAGCGCGTTCCCGTCAGGCCGAGACGCTCGAACAGGTTGGCCATCAGGCCGAGCACCGCCGTGAGCGCCGCGCTCGGGTTCCAGTCCGCGGCGACGTGCTGGGCGGCGCGGGGATGGCTCCGGAACGCGCGGCGGGTCTCGATACCCGCAGCGAACAGGACCTCGCGTGGCTCGGCCGTGAACGGGTCCGGGATCTGCGCCAGCACCGCGTTGGCGGCCTGTTCCCAAATCAGGTCGATCGCCGCCTGGACGATACGGGCGTGCGACGCGTGGTGGTGGTAGATCGCCGAGGGGGTGACGCGGAGCTTGCGAGCCAGTGAGCGGATGCTCGGCTCGGGTCCGTCGGCGTCGAACTGCCGCAGCGCCTCGATCGCGATCTCGTCCGCGGTGAGATGGGTGTCCCGGTGGTCGGCGAGACGCGTCATCCCCCGATCCTCTCAGGTGGTCGCCCTCGCGTGGCGGCGGCGCCTGCCGTGGCGGTGAACCCCCGGCGCCGCGCCGGGGGCGTCTCGTGGTGCGGGCGATCGCCGAGCGCCCGAACCATCACTTGCCGGTCAGCTTGTCCTTGACCGAGTCGACCGCGTCCTTGAGCTTGTCCTTCGTCTTGCCGGCCGTCTGGTCGGCCTTGCCCTCGCGGCGGAGCTCGTCGTCGTCGGTCGCCGCGCCGGCGGCCTCCTTGGCCTGGCCCTTGATGCGATCGCTGTCCGGTGCCATACAGATCCTCCGTGGGGTCGGGTGCTGTCCTGTTCCTCCGGTACCCGATCGCCTGCCCGTCAACCGCCGGGCCGCCGGGCCAACGAACGGGGGATCGGCCGGAACCGCCGCGGCGAGGCGGTGACGCCGTCGACATCGTGGCAGTATGCGCGGCATGCTGGGCTCTCGCAGGGCGTACGTCGGGCGGCGCCGCGAGCGCGAGGCGCTCGGTACGTCCCTGCGGCGCGGGGGCGCCCTGCTGCTGACGGGCGAGGCGGGCATCGGCAAGACCCGACTGGCCGAGCAGCTCGCCGCCCAGCTCGGGGCGCCCGCGGCGATCCAGGCTTCGACCGGCCTGTCGGCGGTGCCGTTCGGCGCGCTCTCGCCCCTGTTCGCGCGGTTCGGGGTGCGCACGACGGACGCCGCCGACGCCCTCGTCGCGCTGCACACCGCCCTCGGTCACGACCACGACACGGTGATCGTCGTCGACGACGTCCCGCGACTCGACGGCGCGTCGGTGGCCGTGGTCGAGCAGCTCGTCCGCGGCGCGGCGTGCCCCGTCGTCCTGACGGCCCGCGACGGCGAGCCGCTGCCGGAAGCGGTCCAGAAGCTGCTGGACGAGGGCAGCGTCGTCGCGCACGAGGTTCGCGGACTGCAGATCGACGACGTCGCACGGCTGCTGGAGCTGCTGGTCGGCGGTCCGATCCATCCGACGACGCTCCGCACCGTCGCGAGCGAGAGCGGCGGCGCGCCGCTCGTGATCCACGAGCTGGTCGCGGGAGCGCGGGCGGCCGGCGTGCTGCGCCACGGCCGGCACGGATGGGAGATGCCGGGCGTGGTCGCCAACCGCCGGCTGATCGACATGGTCGAAGCACGGTTCGCCGACCTCGACGAGGCGCTGCGGCCGAGCTTGGAGCTGCTGGCCGCCGCGCAGCCCCTGCCGCTCGCCGTGCTCGACCACGAGATCGTCGAGCGCCTGGTGGAGGTCCAGCTCGTGGTGGCGGATCCGAACGTCGCCGGGGCCTTCGACGTTCGCCTGGCGCACCCGCTCTACGACGACGTGTTGCGGGCGATGGCTCCGGCGATCCGCTGGCGGCGACGGCAACGCGAGGCGAGCGAGCTGCTGGCCACGACCGGCGCCGCCGACGACGAGTTCCGCAGCGTGGCGCTGGCCCTCGACGCCGGGGGGCCGCTCGACCTGGACCGCGCGCAGCGGGCCGCGGTGCGCGCGGCATCGCGGTCGGCATACGGGCTGGCGCTGTCCCTGGCCGACGCGGTGCTGGCCGAGCGACCGGAGGCATTCGACGCGCTGCTCGTCCGCGGGACCGCGCTGGCGGCGGACGGCGACGATCGGGCGCGCGACGCGCTGGCCCGCGCGGCCGCGGCCGCCGGGGACGACGAGCAGCGGGCGCTTGCTGCCCACCGTCGCGGCATCTACCTGGCGCTGCGCGCCGACCGCGTCGCGGAGGCGATCGACGTCTGCACGGCCGCCCTCGAACGGATCGGCGACGACGACTGGCGGCAGTTCCTCGCCGCCGACCTGGTCAAGTGGCGGATGATGGACGGGCGGGTCGCCGAGCCGCTGACCGAGCCGGTCGGCGGGACCGGCGCCGCACGCCTGAACCACTGCCTGATCGCCGCCCTCCTCGGCACGATGTCGGGCGACCTGGCCGCGAGCGACGCCGCGGTCGACGAGGGACTGCCGCTGGCGCGGATCCACCGGGCCGAGCTGCCGAACGCCGAGGACCTGCTGTACCTGTCGCGGTTCCTCGGACGCGCGTTCGCCGGGGACCTGCCGGCCGCCCGCGCGCTGGCCGAGAAGCAGCTCCAACAGCGCACCGATCGCGAGGACGAGCAGGTCGGGATGTGGAGCTACGCGCTCGGCGTGGCGATGCTGCACACCGGCTACGCGCAGCGGACCGGCGAGCTGGCCGACGCGGCGATCACGCACCTGGAGTGGCGGGACTTCACCGGCTTGCGGCCGGTCGCCCGCGCCTTGAAGGCCACCGCCCTGGCGCAGCGCGCCCGGTCGGCCGAAGCACGCGAGAGCCTGGACGCGGTGCCCGAGGCGAGCCTCGCCGACCAGAAGGTCGCGCTGCAGTGCGCACAGGCCCGCGCCTGGCTGCTGGCGGCCGAGGGCCGACGGGCCGACGCGGTCGAGCTGCTGGCGTCCGCCGGACGCGCGGGCATCGCCAACGGCCACGAGATGCTGGCCGCGCTGACGAGCTACGAGGCGGTCCGGCTGGGCGGCGCGGCCTCGGTCGTCGGCGATCTCGCCGCGCTCGCCGGGCGCGCGCCCGCGACGATGGTCGACGTGCTGCTCGAGCACGCCGAGGCGGCGGTCGCCGCAGACCCCAACCGGCTGATGGTGGTCGCCGACCGGCTGTCGGCGATGGGCTTCGCGACCGCGGCGGCGGACGCGGCATCGCAGGCGGCCACGGCCTTCGACGCGGCCGGCCGGGAGACCCGCGCGCGGGCGGCGCGACGCCGCGCCGAGGTGCTGGCCGACGGCTGCGACGGAGCGCGGGGCGCGGCGGGCGTCGCGCCGATGCTGACGCCACGGGAGCGCGAGGTGGCCGCGGCCGCCGCCGGTCGGCTGCGCAGCCGGGAGATCGCCGAGCGGCTCGGCGTCTCCCCACGCACGGTCGACAACCACCTCGCGCGGATCTACCGCAAGCTGGACGTCAGCAACCGCGACGCGATGGCCGCGGCGCTCGCCGAGCTGGGACTCGCCGACGGCGACGCGGCGGGGCGGGAGCCGCCCTACCGCGCCAGCTTCTTGTAGGTCAGGCGGTGGGTGCGGTCGGCCTCGTCGCCGAGCATCTCGTGACGCCACGCCTCGTACGCCTGCAGGTTGCCCTCGAACCACTGGACCTGAGAGTTGCCCTCGAAGGCGAGGATGTGCGTCGCGATGCGGTCCAGGAACCAGCGATCGTGGGAGATCACCACCGCGCAGCCCGGGAACGCCAGCAGGCCGTCCTCCAGCGCCTGCAGCGTCTCGACGTCCAGGTCGTTGGTCGGCTCGTCCAGCAACAGGACGTTGCCGCCGCGGCGCAGCAGCTTGGCCAGGTGGACGCGGTTGCGTTCCCCGCCGGAGAGCGACCCGACCTTCTTCTGCTGGTCGCCCTTCTTGAAGTTGAACGACGCCACGTACTGGCGGGAGTTCATCTCGCGATCGCCGACCTTGACGTAGTCGAGCTTCTCGGAGATCTCCTCCCAGACGTTGTTGTTCGGGTCGAGGGAGTCACGGGACTGGTCGACGTACGACAGGTCGACCGTCTCGCCGAGGACGATCTCGCCGGTGTCCGGCTTCTCGAGGCCGGTCAGCATCTTGAACAGCGTCGACTTGCCGGCGCCGTTGGGGCCGATCACGCCGATCATGCCACCGGGCGGCAGGGTGAAGCTGAGGTCTTCGAACAGCAGCTTGTCGCCGAAGCTCTTGCTCAGGTTCTTGGCCTCGATCACCTTGCCGCCGAGGCGGGGTCCGGGCGGGATCGTGATCCGGGTCTCGTCGAGACGCTGGGCGGCCTGCTGCTCCATCAGCTCGTCGAGGTTGTTCAGACGCGCCTTCTGCTTGGTCTGGCGGCCCTTGGGGTTCTTGCGCGCCCAGTCGAGCTCTTCGTTGATCCGGCGCTGGCGGGCCTCGTCGGTGCGCTTCTCCTGCGACATCCGCTTGGCCTTCTGGTCGAGCCAGCCGGAGTAGTTGCCCTCGAACGGGTAGCCGCGCCCGCGGTCGAGCTCGAGGATCCAGCCCGCGACGTTGTCCAGGAAGTAGCGATCGTGGGTGACCGCGACGATCGTGCCCTTGTAGGACTCCAGGTGGCGCTCCAGCCAGGCGACGGACTCGGCGTCGAGGTGGTTGGTCGGCTCGTCCAGCAACAGCAGGTCGGGGGCCGACAGCAGCAGGCGGGCGAGCGCCACGCGGCGCTGCTCGCCGCCGGACAGGTCGGTGACGTTCCAGTCGCCGGGCGGGCAGCGCAGCGCGTCCATCGCGTACTCGACCTTGGCGTCGAGGCCGGCGAGCGCGACGCGTGGTGCACGCGCGTGGAGCGGGCCCACCGGCTGGGGCCGGTGCTGCTGTCGGTGTCCGGCTGCTCCGCGCTCACCGAGCAGGGCGACAGCGGCTGGGTGTCGTCGCGCC
>JADMKN010000220.1 GCA_015478825.1 Patulibacter sp.
TGCTCGGTCGCCCGGAGATCCTGCAGCTCGACAACGAGCCGCTGCCCGCCCGCGAGTAGATCCGGTCCGCCGGGCCCGTCAGTCCGCCGGGGGCGCGTCCCCGTAGGCCGCCCGCAAGCGGGTCGCGATCGCGGCGCCGTCCGTGACCGCGCGCGCGGCGTCGCGTTGACGCCGCCCCGCGTCGGGGTCTCCGGCGACCCGGGCCCACGCGTCCGCGAGCGCCCCGGGGTCGCCGGCGGGCACCCGCGCGTCGGCCGGCACCAGCTCGCGCAGCGCGCCGACGTCGCTCGCCACCACGGGCAGCCCCCGAAGCATCGCCTCGGCGGACGCCAACCCAAAGGTCTCGTGGGCCAGCGACGGCGCCAGCTCGACGGACGCGGAGGCGCGCAGCGCTGCCAGGGCGTCGGGCGTGAGCCGCCCGGTGAACCGCACCTGCGGCAGGTCGTGCGCCGCCGCCCGCAGCTCCGCGTCGAGCGGGCCGTCCCCGGCGACCACCAACGGACGCCCGCTGATCCGCGCCGCCTCGATCGCCACCGCGACGCCCTTCTCCGGCGACAGCCGTCCGGCGAAGATCGCCGGACCGTGCGGATCCGGGGTGATCGACGGACCGACGTCGACCGGGTGCGGGACCACGTGCACCCCGTGGTCGGGCAGCGGCGCGCCGAGCTGGCGCAACCGGTCGAGCGCGGCCTGGCTGGGCACCACCAGCGCGTCGGCGGCGGCGATCAGCGGTCGCTGCTGGCGGCTGATCCCGGCGGCGTAGACCAGCGTCTCCGCCGTTCCGCCCCGGCAGCGGTGCCGCACCCCGGGCCGGGTGTCGCGCGCGTGGCAGTCGGTGCAGTCGTGGCCGTCGCGCACGCAGGTCGCCACGGCGCAGACCAGTCGGTAGTTGTGGAGATGGAGGACCACGCGCGCGCCGGCCGCGCGGGCGGCGTGCAGGGCCCGGACCCCGAAGGTCGGATGGACGTTGTGCGCGTGGACGACGCGGGCGCCGTGCTCGCGAACGGCCGCGGCGACCTCGTCGGGTTCGAGGCCACCGCGCAGCAGACCCCGCGCCGCGCGGCCGGGGCCGGTGGCGGTCGAGTCGCGCTCCAGCAGCGCGGTCGGCTCGCCGAGCCGTTCCTCGGTCAGCTCCCGCAGCCCGACGATCGCGCGTTCCTCGCCGCCGAGCGTCCGGTAGCGGTGATGCAGGTGCAGGATCAACGGGTGTACCGGCTGACGATCGTCTGGTCCTTGCGCGGCCCGTGGACCCGCCACGCGACGACGAAGCGCTCCGGCGACTCGACCCGCAGCTCGCCGCGGTAGTGGTCCTCGCCACACGGGTGGTCGACCCGGCTGCGTCCGTCGCGGAGGTCGAGCGGGTGGAAGAACCGCTCGTCCTCGAACCGCACCTCCCAGCCGTCGGCCGTGGGGCGTACCAGCAACACGCGTGATGCCGATCCCGCGTAGTCGCCGAGCCGCGTGTCGCCGGTCTCGGTCCAGCGCAGCCCGTCGCCGTCGGGCACGAACTCTGCGGACCCGACGAACCGCCCGGAGCGGTCCCCCTCCGCCTCGTGCAGGTCGCGATCGACCTGCCACGTGCCGGCCAGGAAGCTCACGGGATCCTCCACCGGGAGCGTGTCGACGGGGTCGGGGGCCGGCTCGGGCACCCCGTCAGCGTACGGGCGCGGGAACGGAGCCGCTGTCCGTATAGCCTAGGGGCCTGCCTGTGCCTCGCCCCTCCGCCACCGTCGCGATCCCCACCGCCGGTCGTCCCGGATACCTCGATCATGCGCTGCGATCGGTCGTCCCCCAGGCGCGTGAGCTCGGCGCCGACGTCGTGGTCGTCGACGACGGGCCGTCGGAGGACACCCGGCGCACCGCCGAGCGGCACGGCGTCCGCTGCGTCACGCATCCCCGCCAACGGGGACTGAACGCTGCCCGCAACGCCGCGATCGCGGCCAGCGACGCCGAGCTGATCTGCTTCCTCGACGACGACGTCGAGGTCGCTCCGGGCTGGCTGGCGGCGCTGCTCGACGCCGCGGCGGACGACCCGGCGATCGACGCGCTCGGCGGACCGATCGACGTCTGGCTGGAGGGCCGTTCCGAGCACGGCCGCGAGCGCCCCGCGATCAGCGCGCTGCGCCTGTCCCCCGACGTCGATCAGGACACCGAGCGGCTGTGGGGCGCCAACCTGGCCGTCCGCCGGCACGCGATCGAGCGGATCGGCGGATTCGACCCGTCGCACGCGATGCCCAGCGGCGACGAGGAGGAGTGGCTGGCCCGTCTGCGCGGCGACAGCGGCCGGATCCGCTACGTCGCCGCCGCCTCCGTGCTGCACCGGCGGGTCGCCGCCGACGCGTCCACCCGGGCGTTGGTCCGGGCCCAGTGGTTCCGTGGCCACGCGGCCCGCCAGGCCGACCTGCGGGCGGCGCGCGCCGCCGACGGGCCGGCCGCCCCCGGCGTCGGCGGCGAGCTCAAGAACCTGACCGCCAACCTGCTCGGCCTGGCCCGCCACCGCGACGCATCGCGGCGCTGGACCACCGCCCACGCCGCCGGCCGTGCCCACGAGGCGCTGCTCGGCTACGCCCCGGCGGGGCGGGCGACGCCCGGCGTCGACGACTTCCTGGCCGGGACCAGTGGGGTCGTCGCCGGCAAGCGCGAAGCCCTGCTCGCCGCCCACGATCGCTGGCTCGACCTGCGCCTGGCCGTCGGACGCGCGGGGCGATCGTTCGACCGGCTCGCCGCGCAGGCCCCGCGCCAGCGGATCACGATCGTGATCCCCGCGCGTCCAGAGAACGCCGCCAACGTCGCCGCCTGCGTCGATCGCCTGCGCTCGACGCACCACGACGTCGACCTGCAGATCGTCGATCCCGCCGGGCGTCCGCGGTTCCAGACGATCGAGGAGTCCGCGCTGACCGACGGACGGATCCGCGGCGACTGGCTACTGCTCGTCGACGACGACGTGCAACTTGGGCCGCGGTTCGTCGACCGGCTGCTCGGCCTGGCGGTCGCCGCCGGGCTCGACCTGGCCCAGCCCGCGCACCGCCGCCACGGGCACGCCGCGTGGCCGATCACGCGTCGCGAGCCCGGCCTGCTCTGGCGCGAGACGACGTTCGTCGAGATCGGTCCGGTGACCCTGCTGTCCCGTCGGGCGGCGGACGTCCTGCTGCCGTTCCCCGCCGAGGCCGGGATGGGTTGGGGCCTGGACGCCCATTGGGCCGCGGTCGCGGCCGAGCACGGCTGGAGGATGGCGATCGTCGACGGTCTCCCCGTCACCCACCGGTCCGCGCCGCCGGCCACCGCCTACCGCCGCGACGACGCGGTCGAGGCCGCGCGGCGCCTGCTCGCCAGCCGACCGTACCTGCCGCGCTGGGAGCTGCGGACGGTGGCCCGTCACGCCGACCTGCCGACGGGACCGCGATGAGCAGCGAGCGACCGGTCCGCGTCTGCGTCGTCGCCGAGTTCTACCCGCGCGCGGACGACCCGGTGCTCGGGGTCTGGGCGCACGAGCAGGCGAAGGCCGCGCGCGACGCCGGGGCCGACGTCCGCGTGCTGGTCCTGCACCGTCCGGTGCCGCCCCGCGCGACGCGCCTGCGCGACGCCTGGCAGACGCTGCGCACGATGCGCGCCCAGCCGCGCGACGTGGTGCTCGACGGGATCCCCGTCCGCTACGTCCGCTTCTACAGCCCGCCGCGGGGCAGCAGCTACGGCGGCTGGGGCCGCTGGGCCGCGCGACCGCTCGGCCGCGCGCTGCGGGCGCTCCACCGCGAGTTCCCGTTCGACCTCGTCCACGCCCACAACGCGGTGCCGGCCGGCGACGCCGTGCGCCGGGTCGTCGCCCGGGGCGGAGCGCTCGCCGCCGTGCCGTGGGTGGTGTCGGTCCACGGCGGGGACGTCTACTTCACCGCCCAGCGCTCGCCGGACGGTAAGCACGCGGTGCAGGCGACCTTCGCCGCCGCCGATCGCGTCCTGGCCAACAGCCGCGGCACCGCCGAGCGGTGCGCGGCGCTCGGCGCGGACGATCCGCACGTCGTCCAGCTCGGGACCGACCTGCCGGCGGCCACCGACATCGAGCGCTGGCAGGAATCCCGGGCCTGGCCCGACCGGCTCGAGGACCACGAGGACCGGCGGGGCAGCGACCGCAAGAGCGACGACGCCCCCGGCCCGACCGTTGTCACGATCGCCCACCTAGCGCCGCGCAAGCGTCACGAGGACGTGCTGCGCGCGCTCTGGCTGCTGCGCGAGCGCTACCCCCGGCTGCGCTACCGGGTGATCGGCAGCGGGCCGCACGAGCCCACGTTGCGCCGGCTCGCCGAGGAGCTCGGCGTCGCCGACCGCGTCGACTGGCGCGGCCAGCTCCCCCACCGCGAAGCGCTCGCCGCCGCCCGCGACGCGGACCTGTTCGTGATGCCGTCGATCGACGAGGCGTTCGGCGTCGCGTACATCGAGGCGATGGCCGCCGCGATGCCGGCGATCGGGTCGCTCGGCGAGGCGGGGCCGACCGAGATCGCCGACGCCGGCGACGGGATCACCCTGGTCCCGCCGGGGGACGTCGAAGCGCTCGCGTCCGCGCTCGACGGCCTGCTCGACGACCCGAAGGTCCGCCGCGCGCAGGGCGCGTCGGCCCGCGCCACCGTCGCGGCGTCGTTCACCTGGGACCGCTGCGGCGCCGCCACCGTCGCCGCCTACCGGGACGCGATCGGCCGGGCGACGGACTCCCGATGACCCTTCCGGTCCTGCTCGTCACCCCGAGCGTCCCCCCGGAGCGGGTCGGCGCGTTCGCGGCCCTCGCCGATCGCCGGCCCCTGGAGGTCGCGACCTACGCGGCCGGTGACCACCACTTCTCGGCCTCGGTCGGCAGCGACGCGTTCCCGGTCCGTCACGTCGACCAGCAGGCGGTCGGCCGGCTGGCGTCCGACCGGTCGCGCTGGTCCGCCGTCGTCGCCGGCACCGCCGGCCGCACCGCGTTCCCGGCCGCCTGGCGGGGCAGCCGCCGGGCCGGACTGCCGTTCGTCGTCTGGAGCGCGATGTGGCACGAGCCGTCGACGCTGGCGTTCCGGATCGCCCGTCCGCTGCTGCGGCGGATCGTCCGCGACGCCGACGCCGTGGCGACCTACGGCGCGCACGTGTCGGCCCACGTGAGCGCGCTCGGCGCCCGCCGGACGTTCGTCGCCCCGCAGGCGGTCGACCCCGTGGTCTGGCGCGACCCGCCGACCGCGCCGCGACCGCCGGACGGCCCGTTCCGCGTGGCCTTCGTGGGCCGGGACGCGCCCGGCAAGGGTCTCGACCGGCTGCTGGACGCCTGGGACCGCAGCGGCCTGGCCGGCGACGGCACCGAGCTGCTGCTGGTCGGCCCGGACCCCGACGCGCACGCCGGCCGGGCCGGGATCCGGGCGGTCGGCCCGCTCCCGGCGGCGGACGTTCGCGACTGGCTGGATCGCAGCGACCTGCTCTGCGTGCCGTCGCACCGCACCGCCAGCTTCCTCGAGCCGTGGGGCCTGGTCTGCAACGAGGCGATGCACCGCGGCGTGCCCGTCCTGGCCACCGACGCGGTCGGCGCCGCCGCCGGCGGCCTGGTCCGCTCCGGGCGCAACGGCGTGGTCGTCCCCGCCGACGACCCGGCGGCGCTGTCCGCCGCGTTGCGGGCTCGTCACGCCGATCGTGCCGGCACCGCGGCGCTCGGAGCCGTGGCGCGGAGCGACGTCGAGGCGTACACGTTCGACGCCTGGGCCGACGGCATGGCGGCGGCGATCGACGCGGCGATCGACGCCCGCGGCGACCGTACGGCGTAGCCTTTGCAAGGCGGCAACCGCAACTCGGGGCCGCGAAAGCGGTTGGTAGCGTAGACCCTTGGTCGTGTCGTCTCCCCCGACGCCGGCCGCTCGACCGAAAGCGACTCCCGTGCATCGATCCCACCGTCCGCTGTGGCCGCTGCTGGCCGTCCTCCTGGCCGTGCTCTGCACGGCGAGCCCCGCCACCGCCGACTACCGCGACGTCTACGACGAGTGCGAGAGCGGCACCCTGACGTCGAAGTTCTCCGCCCGCGAGCTGCAGCAGGCGTCGCAGAAGATGAGCGCCCACCAGCGGGACTACACCAACTGCTCGGACGCGATCTACCAGGCGCAGACCAACGCCGAGCGCACCAAGTCCAAGAGCACGGGCTCCAACGGCGCGGGGGGCGGAGGCGGCACCAGCAGCGGTGGCGGCACGACCGGGGGTGGCGGCGCCGGCTCCGCGGGCGGCTCGGGCACGACCGGCGGCGGCACCGACTCGACGCCGGCCCCGTCCGCCAATCTGACCCCGGACGAGAAGTACATCGCCACCCAGGCCGCCGTCCGACAGGCTGACGCCGCCGGGTCGCTCGACGCGATGCTCGCCGCGGCCAAGATCCCGTCGTCGGCGCTCACCTACTCGTCGGCGAGCGCCCCGGTGCCGCCGTCGCTGGTGATCGCGCTCGCCGCCTCCGGCGTGCTCGCCCTGCTGGCCGCCGTGCTCTCCCTGCTGGCACGGTTCCGGCGCACCCGTGTCGACTGAGACGGCGCCCGCGGCGGGCGCGCCCGTACCACCGGCCCCCGCCGTCGCTGCTCCGGCGCCGCCCCGACGGCGCCTGCCGCTCCCCGGGGCGGTCCTGCTCCGCTACGACCTGCCGTGGACCATCCTGCTGGCGGCCCTCGTGGTCTGGGTCTCGCTGAGCACCGACACCGGCCAGGACGTCCTGGGCACCACGCCGGCGTTCCTGGTCTCGACGCTGCTGGCGGGTCTGATCGGCGTCGCGGCGGTCCTGATCGGGCGCACCACCTCGCGGCCGTGGGGCGCCGGCACGGCGATCGCCGCGATCGCCGTGACCCTCGTCACCGGGGCGTCGATCAGCTGGTCCGTCGCTCCCTCGATCTCGTGGTTCGAGACCAACCGCACGCTGACCTACCTGGCGGTGCTGCTCGCCGGCATCGCCGCCGCGCGGACGGCGCCGTCGCGCTGGGCCGTGCTGCCGACCGGCGTGCTGCTGGGGACCAGCATCGTGCTCGTGTTCGGGTTGCTGGCGAAGGTCTTCCCCGGAACGTTCGAGCCGGACGAGATCTTCGCCCGGCTCCAGCAACCGCTCGGGTACTGGAACGCCGTCGGCACCGTCGCGGCGATCAACGCCGTGCTCGTGCTCTGGTTCGGCACCCGACGTCACGGCTACCGGCCGCTCAACGCACTCGCCTATCCGGCGTTGGCGCTGGCGGTCGCCGTGCTGCTGATGTCCTACTCGCGCGGCGCGCTGCTGGCCTTCGGGATCGGCATCGCGCTCTGGATGGCCTTCGCGCCCCGCCGGCTGCACAGCCTGCTGGTGATCGCGGTCGGCGGCGTCGCCGGTCTGTTCGTCGGCGTCTGGGCGTTCGCCAACACCGCCCTGTCGACCGACAACGTCCTGCTCGCCGCGCGCGAGTCCTCCGGAACCCAGCTCGGCGTCCTGCTGCTGGCCACGGTCGTGGTGCTGCTGCTGCTCGGCCTGGCGATCGAGTTCTCGCTGCTGTTCGCGGGCATCCACCGGCACGAGCGCCGCCGCCTCGGCGCCGTGATCCTCTGCCTGCTGGCGTTCGTGCCGATCGCGGGCACCGGCATGCTCGCGACCAGCGAGCGCGGGCTCGGCGGGAGCGTGAGCCACGCCTGGAAGCAGCTCACCGATCCGGAGACCTCCGGCCCCGCCAGCGATCCGACGCGACTCGGCGCGGTCGGCTCGCAGCGCTCGCTGTACTGGAGCCAGGCGTTCAACGTCTACCGGGTGCAGAAGTTCCACGGCGTCGGCGCCGGCGGCTTCGGGGCCGTCCAGGACCGGGCCCGCGGCGCCAATCCGACGATCGTCGAACACGCCCACGGCTGGGTCCCGCAGACCCTAGCGGACGGCGGCTGGGCGACGATGGGCCTGCACATCGTGCTCGCCGTGACCTGGCTGCTCGCCGCGCTCCGCGCGCTGGGCGCCTGGGGACCGCTGCGCGGGCGGCGCAACGACCCGGAGCACAGCGCGACCGCCGCGATGGTCGCCGCGGTCGCGACGCTCGCGGTCACCGCCGCGGTCGACTGGACCTGGTTCGTCCCCGCGCTGGGCCTGCCGATCGCCCTGTTCGCCGGCTGGGTCGCCGGGAGGGGGCTCGAGCGCGCGGCGCCGGGCGACACCATCGACGAGCCCGTGGTCCGGACCCGGTCGTGGTGGGCGATCCACGGCTCGGTCGCGGCCCTGATCGTCGTCGCGACCGCGGCGGCCCTGGTCTCGATCGCCCAGCCGTGGCGTGCGGAGCGCCTGCAGGACGAGGCCCTGATCGCGCTCGACGAGGGGAACCTGCCCCGCGCCGAGTCGCTGGCCCGCAGCGCCGCCGCGGCGAATCCGCTCTCCACGCGTGCCGACTACACGTTGGCCCAGGTGCGAGTGGCCCAGGACCGGATCCCCGACGCGCGCGAGCTCTATCGGCGGGCGACCGTGATCGAGCCGTCGCTGACCAACTCCTGGCAGCGCTGGGCCGAGTTCGAGTTGCGCGTCGCCGACGACCCCGCCGAGGCCCTCCGCCTCAGCGGAATCGCCCTGAAGCTCGGACCGACATCGCAGCCGGCGCTGCGCACCGCCCTCGCCGCTCAGCAGGCGCTGGCCGCCGAGACGGCGACGGCCGACGGCGACGCCGCGACCGGTGGAGCAGCCGCCGCTGACGACGACGCGGCCGCGGCCGACGGCGACGACGCGGCACCCGGCAGCGAGCCGTCGACGACCCCGGAAGCCCCACCGGCCCCGTAGAGTTCCCGGCATGCGTACGCCGCCTGCCGACTTCCCGCCGGAGCCCTGGCACCTCGGAGGCAGCATGCTCTCCACCGTCTGGAAGGTCGACGCCGCCGACGTCCGGGCGCGGGTGGCGCCGTACCTCCCGGACGGGGTCCGGCCGGTCGCCGTCGGCGGCCGCTCCTTCGTCCTGACGGCGTTCGTGCGCTACGAGCCCGGCAGCGTCCTCAGCTACGACGAGCTGCTGGTGGCCGTGGTGACCCGCCGGGGGCTGAAGCCCGTCACCACGATCCCCCAGATCTGGGTCGACAGCCCGGCATCGGTGGCCGGAGGGCGCACGCTCTGGGGCATCCCCAAGCACCTCGCCACGTTCGAGCAGTCGTGGGGCCCGACGATCACCGGCGCCGCGACGGCGGACGGCGTCCCGATCGCCGCCGTCCGCGCGACCCAGGGCCTCCGACTGCCCGGGTGGCGCAGGGTGCCGCTGCCGAACGCCCACCGCCTGGACGGACGGACGACCTTCGCCGACGTCCAGGCGCTCGGCCGGTTGCACCTCGCACGGGCCGACTGGCAGATCCCCGCCGACAGTCCGCTGGCGTGGATCACCCGCGGCGAAGCCTCGCTCAGCCTGGCGCTGCGCGACATGACGATCCGCTTCGGCCCGTCGGAGCGGGTCGTCAGCGCCTGATCGACCGCGGCCAGAACCGGATCGCGGACACCGCCACGGACCCTCCGACGACCTTCGGTCGGCCGCAGATCTGGCCGCGACGAACACTCGCGCGAACTTTTTCGGGTCCAGGCGCGATCTAGTAGTGGATGATGTCGGACGCCCATGACACGGAGACGCTGGCCCGGTCGGTCGACGACCCGGATCACTTCGCCGTGCTCTACCGCCGCTACGTGCCGCAGATCGTCCGCTACCTCCGCGGGCGATTGAGCCCGGACGCTGCGGAGGACGCCACGCACGAGGTCTTCCTGCGGGCGTTCCGACAGCGCGCGAGCTACGACCCGCGGTTCCCGACCGCCCGGCCGTGGTTGTTCGGGATCGCGGCCAACATCGTCGCCGACCAGCACCGCGACGAGATCCGGCGCCTCCGCGCGCTGGAACGGGAGTCGCAGGCCACGGCCAGCGAGGCCCGGCCGCGGTTCGCCGATACCCCTGACCTCTCCCCCGAGCTTGCCGCCGCGTTGCGTCGGCTGTCGCTCGGTGACCGTGAAGCGCTGTTGCTGACGGTCTGGGGCGAGCTGTCGTACGAAGAGACTGCCGCTGCGCTCGGCATCGCGATCGGCACCGTCCGCTCGCGCATCGCTCGCGCACGGTCGTTTCTCCGGGCGGAGCTCGCCGGGACCGACATGCCGCACACCAATCCGAAGGGAGGACTCCGTGTCTGAACGCGATCTCGACGACCTGCTGCTTCGTCTCCGCGACACGGCGAACCCGATCGATGCCGTATCCGCAGCGGAAGCGCGGGTCCTCGACCGACTCGACCGGACCATGGAATCCCGTCCCCGCGCGCTGCGGGCGGCGTTCCGATCGGCCCGCCGCACCGCGCTCGCGCTCGTCGCCCTCGGCGGCGTCGCGACGGGAGCGGCGGCGACCGCGGCGATCGCCGTCGCGCTCCCGGCCTCCGATCCGGCTCCCGCGCCGGAGCCGACCACGTTGACGGCCGAGCCGGCGAACCCGACCCGGCTGCCGTTCGCGGCCGTCGAACGGAGCGCGCAGCGTCCGGGCGGCAGCGATCGCCGGGTCTTCGCGGCGCTCGCCGGACAGCACCCGGGGATGCGCCCGGACGATGCGCGCGGGATCGTCGCCGCCGACGGCACCCGCGCGTGGGTCCTGCCCGGCCGCTCCCACACCTGCTTCGGCGCCGCGAACCGCGACGGCACCGGCTTCACGTGCGCGACCAACGCCCGCGCCGCGGCCGGCGCGCTGTCCGTGGCCGAGGTCGCTCGCGACGGCACGGTCCGCGCCGTGTACCTCGTCCCCGACGACGTCGTCGCGGCCCGCGCCGGTGGTCGCGAGTTTCGGCCGGAGAGCAACCTCGTCGTCGTCACGCACGACGAGGGCGCCCCCGTCACGTTCGTCACGGAGGACGGCAGCCGCGCGACCCGGTCGAACTAGCACCCCACATCCGGGCGGTTCCGAGCCGCCGAACGTTCGCAAATTGCTGGTGGTCCCACCGCGTCGCTCCCCCCTGCGCGGAAGCACTCGCAAAATGCCGAAGATGGCACATCGCCACCTGGACAGGCTCCCGCGGTTGGGACTAGGCTCATCGCCATGAACGACCCACGGATTCGTCCACGTCCACGAACGAGACCCCTCCTCGCCCTCACGCTCGCGATCGCCGCCGTGCTGCTCGCAACGCTCGGCCCATCGGCCCCGAAGGCCCAGGCGTACTGGGTCTGCGGCCCGACCGCCGGCGTCTGGCGTGGCCCCGACTTCCGCTGCCAGCACGGCACCTACCGTCCGACGATCTCGTACATCCAGAAACTGAGCGACCCGCGAGCCTACGCGGTCTACCGCTCCTCGTACTTCGGGGGTCCGTCGGTCAGCGGCACCGAGTTCTACAGCAGCACCTCGAACTACTACCTGCAGGACTTCCACTGCAATTCCGGGTATCCGAACGCCCACAACCGCCACACCGTCAACGTCTGGGTCGAATACACCCTCGCGGGGAGCTGCTGACCATGCGGACCTTCTCGAACCGCAAGGCCGCCACGGCGGTGGCCGTCCTGATCGCCGCCGGCGCCGGAACCGCGACCGCGACGACCATCGCCGGATCCTCCCCGGCCGGCCCCGCCGCCCCGGCGCCCGACGTCAGCGCCCCCGTGGTCGACGTGGCCGAGCACCCCGCGCCGCGCTACACCGCCGTCGCCCGTAGCGCCCAGCCCGCGACCCGGCGCGTCGCCGAGATGCACGCCGTGCTGGCGGTCCGCTACCCGGACGTCGCCGGTCGGCCGGTCCGCGGCATCAGGGCCGCCGACGGCACCCAGGCGTGGGTCGTGACCGGCCCGAAGCACACCTGCTTCGGCGCCGACAACGGCGACGGCACCGGCTACTCGTGCCGCGCCAACGTCAGCGCCGACGAGGGCCTGAGCATCGTCGAGACCCGCAGGGACGGCACCGCGCGAAGCGTGATCCTCGTACCCGACCGCGTCGCCTCCGTCGACGTCGCCGGTGCGCGCACCGCCGCGACGAACAACCTCGTGGTCGTCGAGCACCTCGTCGGCGCGACGGTCCGGGCCACCCCCAGCGACGGCGGCGCGCCGTTCCAGGTCGGCAAGGACTGACGGCCAGCGCGGTTCCGAGCGGGTCGCGTCGTCAGTGCCTGACGGCGCGGCTCGCGTCCGCGGCATCCGTCGCGTCGTCGTCGGCGACCCACGGCGCGGCCGGAGACGACGGCGGCACGAGCCCGAACGGCGTACGACGGGGCGGCTTGCGCGACGCCAGCGCATCCGGTCGGGCGCGCAGCGCCCGCCGGTGGGCCTGCACCCAGCGTCGTCGCCGCCGCGCGCCGGGCCAGGCGCGGAACGCGTCGAGGTAGGCGCGCAGCAGCAGCGGCTCGCGCGTCAGCGCGGTCATGAGCGCGATCGTCTCGTGGGCGAGCATCCACGGCAGCCCGCGCACGAGCTCGCCCCGCGTCTGGTTCTTCGCCACCATCAGCAGCCGGTTGCGGAAGCGCAGTCGCCGGTGCGCCCGGTCCGACGTCTCGGTCCGCGTCGGATGCGAGAACCGCCGGTGCCAGGCCACGGCTCGCGGTTCGTAGCGCGACTCCCAGCCGAACAACCGCGCCCGCCAGGCCAGGTCGACATCGGTCGCCCACAGGTCCATGTCCTCGTCGAAGACCTCCAGGCCGAACGCGCAGTCCTCGAGGCACGCCCGCCGGTAGAGCACGCAGGCGCCGTCGCCGCCGAAGACCGGGCCGGTGCGCGAGAACCGGTCGGCGGACGACCCGCTGCCGATCAGCGTCGGCCGGCGACGGTGGTCGACCGTCACCCCGGCCGCGTCGAGCTCGTGGGTCCGGTGCGCCGGATCCATGCCGTCGCTGTGCAGCAGACGGGGCACCACCGATCCGAGCGTCGGGCTGAAGAGGTGCGGCCGAAGCGCTTCGACGAACCCGTCGTCCAGCACGCAGTCGGCGTTGCAGAGCAGCACCCAATCGCCGCCACAGGCCGCCAGGCCGGCGTTCATCGCCGCCGCGTACCCGCGTCGCCGCGATAGTCGCAGCCGCCGCGCCCCGAACTGCTCGCACAGCTCCGGCGTGGCGTCGGTGCACGCGTTGTCGATCACCACGACCTCGTCGGCGCCCTGGGCGCAGGCAGCGGGCAGCGACCACCGGAGCAATGGCGCCTCGTTCACCGACAGGACCAGGATGGTGATCCGGTTCACCGGTTCAGGGTAGGCGATCGGCCACCCGCCGGACCCGCGCGTTGAGCGCGCGCATCGCCAGCGTGTAGGGCCACTCGAACTTGCGCTGCGCGAAGTGCCCCCAGGCGATGTCGCGGGACGTGTAGACCCAGAACCGGTTGCGCTCGACGCCGCGGACGATCGCGGCCGCGGCCTGGTCGGGGGTGACCGCGTGCCGGGTGAACCGCTCGGTCAGTGCCCGGACCCGCGGATCCGCGCGGTCCACTCCGACGATCCGCACCGAATCGACGAGCGGCGACGAGACGGCTCCGGGGCAGACCAGGCTGACCCGGATCCCGTGCGGGCGTAGGTCGAACCGCAGGACCTCGGAGACCCCGCGGATCCCGAACTTCGTGGCGCTGTAGGCCGCGTGCCACGGCAGGCCGAAGAGCCCGGCGGCCGACGAGACGTTGACCAGGTGCCCGCCCCGCCCGGCGGCGATCATCGGGGGGACGAAGGCTTCGATCACGTGGATCGGGCCCATCAGGTTGATCTCGATCAGGCGCCGCCAGTCCTCGTGCGCCAGCCGGTCGACCGACCCCCAGGTGGAGATCCCCGCCACGTTCATCACCACGTCGAAGCTGCCGTGCTCGGCGTGCGCCCGATCCGCCATCGCCTGGACCGCCTCGTGGTCGGAGACGTCGGCCGGATGCGCGCCGAGCAGCTTGCCGCCCCGCTCGCGGACCAGGGCCGCGGTCTCGTGCAGACCGGCGGCGTCGAGGTCGGTCAGGAAGACGGCCGCGCCGGCCTGCGCGGCGCGCAGCGCGGTGGCGCGCCCGATGCCGCTGGCGGCTCCGGTGATCAGCGTCCGGGCACCGGCGAGGCTCGTCATCGACCGATTGTATATGCACGTGCACCCCGTACGTGCGCCAGCGGACCCCCGAGTCGTGCCCGTGCGCGCCCGACCGTCGGCCGCGCGCCCTCCGACGTCGGGTCGTCGCAACCCGCGGGTCCGCGCCCGTACTCTTCCGGGCAT
>JADMKN010000221.1 GCA_015478825.1 Patulibacter sp.
CTCTCGTCGGCCAACTGGCGCAGCGGCAGCGCGTCGATCCGCCGGCAGCGGATCTCCGTGGTCGACAACCTCGAACCGTTCCGCGTCCGGCACGTCTCGCCGGCCGTGCGGCGGATCGCTACGCGCCTGGGCAAGTCGCAGAAGTCCGCCAACCGGCTGACCAAGCAGATCGACGCGCGGATTCGCAAGGCGCGGGCCGGGATCAAGTCCCGTCCGTCCGTGCTCGTCGTCCTCGGCGTCGGCCGCAACACCGTGGCGTTCCTGCCCAATAGCTGGGGCGGGGACATCGTCACGCAGGCCGGGGGCCGGCTCCTGACCCAGGGGATGAAGGCGACGTTCTCGGCCGGCACGCCGGGCAGCTTCGCGCCGATCAGCGACGAGGAGGTCCTGCGTCGCAACCCCGACGTGATCATCGTCGTCCCGCACGGCAACTCGTCGTCGATCTCGAGCATCCAGAAGTACTTCCGCAACAAGGTCGGCTGGAAGCCGACGAAGGCCGCGCGCAACAAGCGGATCTACGTCGCGGACCCGGACCGGCTGCTGCAGGCGTCCGAGGACCCCGGGGCGACGATCGCCTGGGTCCGTCGCTCGTTCCTACGCAACTGACGACCGCGCCCCGGTGCGAAGGAGCAACATGATGAGGAAGACCGCACGCCGCGCCGCGAGCGGCGCGGCGCTGATCGCGCTGACCGCCGCCGGGCTGGGCGCCGCGAGCCCCGCCGGCGCCGCCACGGCGTCCGGCTCGGTGGCCGTCCGCGAGGGGTCGACGACCGTCAGGCCCGCGGGCGCCGCCTACCGGACGCTCAGGCGCTCGAAGGTCAAGCTGTCGACGCTCGGCGACGCCAAGCGGACGAAGTCGGGAACGAAGATCCCGGTCACGGGAGGCAAGGCCGCGAAGTCGAGCGAGCTACGCCACGCGAACGTCGACGGCCTCGTGCTGCGCCGCGGATCGGACCGGGTCCGGGTCACCGGTCTGCGGATCCGGCTCAACGGCAAGAAGTCGCGGGTCACCGGCCGGATCGACGGCAAGAAGTCACGCACCCTGTTCACCATGAGCGCGACGCGGCTGAAGATCGACAGCAAGGGTGGCAGCGCCCAGACGGCGACGCGGAGCTGGAAGCTGACCGCCTCGGCGGCGCGGACGCTGGGCCGCGAGCTCGGCGTCAAGCGCCTCCGGAAGGGCACGTTCGCCCGCGTCTCCTCGAAGGTGAAACTCGCCGTGCCGGGCGCGGCGAACGTCGCTCCGGGAGCGCCGGCTCCGACGCCCGGTCCGGGCGGGGGACCGCCGGCTCCGACGCCGCCGGTCAACATCGTGGGGTGTCCCGTGCTGCCGGGTGCGGACGCGACGCAGACGCGGGTGCTCGACTGGGGTCTCCGGCAGTCGTTCCGCAACTACGTGAGCAGCGACGGCAGCATCGTGCCGTCCAACGGGGCGGCCGCCAGCCCCGGCGGGACGTTCCTGTTCGGCGTCTCGTCGGTGACGTCGTACGACGCCCAGGGCGCGCTGTCGGCCGCGTTCCGCGGCGCGGTCTACTTCGAGAAGTGGGGCACCGGCGAGGCGGCGTCGTTGCGGCTGTGGCTGTGCAACCCGCGGATCGAGGCCCCGTCCAGCGGCGTCGGCTCGCTCTACGTCGACATGCTGAGCAAGCGGCTCGACACGGGGCAGGTCGTGGCCTACCCGAACGTCCGCCTGGCCGACATCGACATGGGCTCCGGCACGCGCGGCCTGGTCGGCGGCGCGGTCCGGTGGGCCGGCGTGCAGACGACGCTGACCGCCGCGGGCGTCGAGGCCTTCGCGGGCTTCTACACGGCGGGCGAGGCGCTCGACCCGCTGACCCTGACGGTCGCGGTGCCGTAGAGCGGGACCCCGGCGGGAGGGCCCCGCCGGGCCGCTGTGGCTAGAGCGGTGCGTCCTCGGTCACGTCGGCCGGGGCGTCCGCGATCCGCAGCGCCTCGACGAGCTGCCGGTAGAGGTCGTCCGCGGCCAGCAGCTCGCCGTGGGTGCCGGTCGCGCGGACGCGTCCGTCCTGGAGCACGACGATCCGGTCGGCGTCGACCACGGTCGACAGCCGGTGGGCGACGGTGACGACGGCGCCGCGCTGCGAGAGCTCGCCGATCACGTCGTGGACCGCCCGCTCGGTCAGCCCGTCGATCTGCGCGGTCGCCTCGTCGAGCAGCAGGACGTCCGGGGCCCGCAGGATCGCGCGGGCCAGGGCGATCCGCTGGCGCTGCCCTCCGGAGACCGAGGTGTCGCTGAGCGGGGTGTCGAGGCCCTCAGGAAGCCCGGCGACGTGCTCGGCCAGGTGGACCGCGCGCAGCGCCGCCCAGGTCTCGTCCTCTGACGCGTCGGGCCGGACGAAGGTCACGTTCTCGCGGATCGTGCCGGGCACGACCGGCGTCTCCTGCTCGACGTAGGCCAGCCGCGCGCGGACCTCGTCGTGGCTCACGGTGGAGTAGGGGCGCCCGTCGAGCCGCAGCTCGCCGCCCTGGGGCTCGAGGAACCGCAGCAGCAGCGAGAGCAGCGTCGTCTTGCCGGCGCCCGACGGGCCGACCAGCGCGATGTGCCCGCGCCGCGGCACGGTCAGCGAGACGCCGTCGAGCGCAGGCGGACGGTCGGGCCCGTAGGCGACGACGACCTCGTCGAGGGTCAGCACCGGGGCGTCCGGGCCGACGCGAGGGGCGGCCGCGCCGGCCGCGAGGGCGGGGGCGGGGGACGCACCGAGCAGGTCGCTCTCCTGCGGCAGGTCGTCGAGCTCGCGGATCCGACCGGCGGCGGCGATCCCGGCCTGCAGCGCGGTGGTGTTCTGGGTCAGCTCCATGATCGGCCCGGTCAGGCCGAAGGCGTAGAGCAGGAAGGCGATCAGGCTCGGCACGTCGAGGTGCCCCTGGTCGACGCGCCAGGCGCCGAAGGCGAGGATCGCGATCGTCGCGACGTGGACGCCGGTCCACGAGAGCGTCCAGGCGAACGCCTCACGGCGGACCGCGCGCACGCTGTGCTCCATCGACGTGCGGGCGTCGCCCTGCAGCGCGTCGCCGATCCGCTGCTCGGCGCGGGCGGCCTTGACCGTGCGCAGCGCCCGGACCGCCCCCTCGAGCCGTCCGCCGAGCCGGCCGACGTGCTCCTGGGCCTGTTCCTGGGCCTTCGCGATCGTCGGCATCAGGACGAGGAAGAGCACGGTGACGATGGAGATCACCGCCACGGTTGCTCCGAGCAGGACCAGGTCGAGCACGCCCATCAGGATCAGCGTGCCGACCAGCATCACGACCCCGTTGAACAGCCCGACGAAGCTCGACGCGGCGGCCTCGCGCAGCAGCACGGTGTCTGACGTCACGCGGGTCACCAGCTCGCCGGTCGGCCGCTTGGCGATCGATCCGACCGTCGCGCCGAGGTACCGGCGGACCATCCCGACCCGGGCGTCGAACACGATCCGCTCGCCGACCGTGCCGAGGGTGATCCACATCACCAGCCCGGCGGCCGCGCCGACCACGACCAGGCCCGCGAGCAGCATCACCGGGCCGGTCATGCTGCTCGAGTCGGCGAGCGCGGTGAGGATGTCGCGGGTGACCATCGGCGTCGCGAGCTGGGTCGCCGACGCGCCGATCGCCAGGACCAGGCCGAGCAGCAGCATCCGCTGGTGGGGGCGGGCGAACGCCAGCAGCAGCCGCAGTCGCGCGAGCTTCGGCGGTGCTTCCGCGGCCGGGGCTGCGGGCTCGTCGGCGGGGGCGGGGGTGGTCGGTTCCGTCGCCGAGGGCATGGGCGGATCGTCGCAGTTGCGCGCGGCTCCGGTCGGCGGCCAACCCGTGCGCTACTGTGCGCCGCGGAGTCGATCCACCCCCTCCGTGGGGTCAGGGAATCCGGTGCGAATCCGGGACTGACGCGCAGCGGTGAGGATGCGGATCGCGGCCACGAAGCCACTGGCACCCCCGGGCCGTTCGCCTGGGGACTGGGAAGGCGGCCGCGATCGAACGCATCCGAGTCCGAAGACCTGTCGACTCTGCGCCGCCAGGACGGGCAGCCGTCCCTCGCCGGTGCTTCTGACCACGGTGACCGCGCGTTACGGTCACCACAGAAGGAGACGGATAGATGAGCGTCCTCGACCGCTTGCCCCTGCTGACCACGACCGGGATCGGCAGCCTGCCGTTCGACGAGCCGATCGCCGCGGTCCGCCACGCGACCCGTGCGTACGGGTTGCCGTTCTGCCCGCAGCTCCCGCGCCGCGACGGAGACATGGTCCGCGAGTGGCTGGGCGCCGACCCGCTCCGCTGCGGCTGGGCGGACGACCGCGACCGCGAGCGGCCCGCGGCCTGGGACGCGTTCCTCGCGGCGATCGAGGCCCGGCCGCCGGAGCACCGGCTGGTCAAGCTCCAGGTGACGGGGCCGGTCACGCTGGCCCGCGCGCTCGAGCACGCGGCGGGGCGGACGGGGGCCGACGGATTGGCTCGCGAGCTGGCGGCCTGGTTGGCCGGGAACCTCGCGGGGCAGGTGGCGCGGCTGCGCGAGCTCGGGCTCGACGCCCTGGTCGTGATCGACGAGCCCGGCCTGGCCGCGGCGGCGGGCAGCGGGATCGCGCCCGACGTCTGGGATCCGCTGCGCGCGGTCGCGGCGGCGTGGGGCCTGCACGTCTGCGGTCCCGTGCCGTGGGCGCTGGTCCGCGCGGCCGAGCCGGACGTCGTCTCGTTCGACGTCACGCGCTACTGCGTCGGGGGCGAGGGCGCCGCGGTGCTCTCCGCGCTGCTGCGGCGCGGGACGCGCGTCGCCTGGGGCGCGGTCGATCCGGTCAGCCCGGACGACGTCTGCGACGTCGCGGCTCGGGTCTCCGCCGGAGTCGCGGCGACGGTGGCGGCGGGTGCGCCCCTGGCGACGGTCTACGCGCAGAGCCTGGTCACCCCGGCGTGCGGGACGGGCCGGCTGGCCGCCGACCGCGAGCGGCTGGTCGCGTCGCTGGTGGCCGCCGGGGCCGAGACGGCGGGGGCGACCTGGCGCAGTCAGCCGGGGGCACGAGTGGGCTGAGCCGGGACCGGTCGTCCCGGGCCGCCGCGATCGATCCGCGTGTCGGATTGTGTCGAATGGCTCGGCAGAGCCCGACGCATCGATCGGGGCGGGTCAGATCGCGACGACGCTGACCGGGCGCGACGCGTGGGCCACGAGCGCGCCGAGATCCGTGGGGTCGGTGGTCACCACGACCGCGTGCTTCCGCGTCGCCGCGAACGCAGCGACGATCGCGTCGACGGCCGAGATCGTGCCCGCGCGGCCCGTCGCGGTTCGCACCCGGCCCGCGTCGCGGGCGGCGAACGGCGCCGGGTGCGCGCCGACTACGTCGCGGGAGGCTCCCGTCCGTCGATCGCCGCCATCACGCGGCGCGCGGCGCGCAGAACGGCCTTCGCGAGCGCGGGCAGGTCCCGGGCGTGCTGGCCGTCCGGCATGATCGCGATCGCGAAGATCATCGTGCCGTCGGGCCCGAAGACGGGGGCGGCGACCGAGCTCAGCTCGGCGTCGGGCGGCAGATCGTTGGGGGCGCGCAGGTAGTCGTCGTCGTGGGCCGCCGCCGCCATCGCCCTGCTGATCTCGCGGCGTCCGGCGGGCGAGTACAGATCGGCGTCGGCGTAGCTGCGTGAGAGCTCCTCGAGGCGGGGCGTGCGCACGCCGACGGCGTAACCCTGCCGGCGGATCGCCGCGACCGCCGAGGTGTAGCGCTCGCGCTCGGCTTCCGTCGACTCCGGGCCGAGCCGGTCGAGCCAGGTCTCGGCCGCTCGCTCGTCCGCCCAGGCGATCACGAACGACCCCAGGGGCGGGGCGAGGGGGTGCCGCTGGCCGACGTGCGAGGTGATGCTCTGCGGGCCCGGGATCCCCGCTCGGCCGACGAGCAGGAGCTCGTCGCCGATCGCGGTCACGATCACGCACTCGCCGTCGAACTCGTCGGCGAGCCGTTGGGCCTCGGCACGGGCGTGCGTCAAGGCGGGCAGGGTTCGCTCCGCCACGCTGCCCATCGGAACGAGGGCCGGACCGAGCCGGAACTCGTTGGTCGTCGGGTCGCGCAGCAGCAGGGCACGGTCGGTCAGCGTGCCGAGCACCCCGTGCGCGGTCGCCTTGCTGATGCCCAGGCGACGCGAGAGCTCGGAGAGCGTGAATCCGCGGCCCGGGTGGGTCGTCAGGAAGTCGAGGATCTGCACTGCGCGCTCAACCGAGGGACTGCCCATGCGCTCGGACGCTACTTGACCACGGGCCCGGATCGCGACTATGGTCACGCCATATTGATCATGCGTTCGTAATAACGAACAACCTTGAGGGCGGTATCAGGGATGAGCACGGAAGAACTCCGGTTCGACGGTCGGGTGGCGGTGGTCACCGGCGCGGGGCGCGGCCTCGGGCGCGAGCACGCGATCATGCTCGCCGGCCGTGGCGCGAAGGTGATCGTGAACAACCGCACGGGCGCGGCCGCGGACGCGGTCGTCGCGGAGATCACGGATGCCGGGGGCATCGCTGTGGCCTGTGAGAGCGACGTGACGTCGAAAGCCGGAGCACAGGCGCCGGTCGCGGCGGCGATCGAACGCTTCGGTCGAGTGGACATCCTCGTCAACAACGCCGGGATCTACCAGTTCGGTGCGTTCGGCGACTACCCGGACGAGCTCTTCGACGGCACGATCGACAGCCACGTTCGCGGCTCGTGGTACGCCACCCAGGCGGCGCGGCCGCAGATGATCGAGCAGGGCTACGGGCGCGTGGTGATGATCGGCTCGCGCGTGATGATCGGGCAGGCGAACAACGCCGCCTACAGCGCGGCGAAAGGCGCTCTGCTGGGGATGGCGAACTCGCTGGCGGTCGAGGGCCGCCCGCATGGCATCCAGGTCAACACCCTCAGCGTCGGCGGGTACACCGACGGCGTCAAGGACAACATCCCCGACCCGGCGCTCCGGCAGTGGATCGCCGCGGTGCTGCCCGCGTGGGCCGTCGCCCGGCCGCTCGCCTGGCTCGTGCACGAGGACTGCCCGGCCAGCGGCGAGTTCTTCTCGGCGTTCGGCCGGGGGTTCTCCCGGCTGTTCCTGGGCGAAGGACCGGGGCACATGTCGCCGTCCGAAGCAGAGCACACGCCCGAGGCGATCCGCAACGAATTCGCGGCCGTCTACGACGAGGACGGATACGTCGTGGCACGGGACAACGCGGAGTCCGCCGCGTTCGTGGCCGCGCGCCTCGGCGGGCCCTCGGTGGACGACATCCGTGCCGCCCACGACGACGAGCTCCCCGATTCCAACGGAAGGACATCATGAACGCACAACGATCGATCGTCGATTTCGGCCTGACCGACAAGGTTGGCCTGGTGATCGGCACGGGCGACGGCATGGGACAGGCCACCGTCGCCGCCCTCGCCAGCGCGGGCGCGAACGTCGCCTGCTTCGACCTGGAGCGCGACGCGGCGGCGGCCGCCGCGAAGATCGCCGAGCAGGCCGGCCGTAACGCGCTGAGCCTGACTGGCGATGCCACCCGCCGGGAGGACGTCGCGCACGCGGTGGACGAGACGCGGCGCGTCCTCGGCTCGATCGACGTCGTCGTCGGCGTCGTGGGCGACGGGGCGAAGAAGGGCGCGCGGCTGCTGGACACCGACGACGACGCCTGGAACCGGATCGTCGAGATCTGCACCAAGCCTGCCGTCTACGCGGTCCAGTCGGCCGTCGGACCGATGATCGAGCAGGGTGGCGGCGGATCGTTCGTCTTCATCTCGTCGATCGGCGGGCTCTCCGGTCTTCCGGGTCAGGCTCCGTACTCCGCTGCCAAGGCCGGATTGATGAGCATGGTCAAGACGCTGGCGCTCGAGTACGGGATGGAGGGGATCCGGTTCAACGCGGTCGCGCCGGGAATCATCCACACCCCGGAGATCGACCGGATCTCCACCCCCGAGCACCTCGCGGTCCAGACGAAGCAGGTGCCCCTGCGGCGGATGGGACGTCCCGACGACGTGGCGAAGGCGATCCTCTTCCTCGCGTCGGACCTGGGCGGCTACGTGACCGGGCAGACCCTGGCGGTCGACGGCGGCGTGACCGGCAAGTACCAGATGCCGGCGTTCTGGGCGGAGTGGGAGCAGGACTGAGGATCCCGGAGCGCGACGGCGCGAGCGCGCCGGAGGGCTTCGGCGCCGCGGGCAGCGTCGGCCCCGGGGCGGCGCCTCACCCCCGCCCGTGCGGCGCCACGACGGCGCGGCCGGTCAGCTCTCCGGCCTCGAGCCGGCGGTAGGCCGTCAGCGCGTCGTCGAGCGGGTAGTACTCGTTCTCGGGCGTGATCTGGCCGTTGCGGTACAGCGCGACGACCTCGTAGAGCTCCTCGATCGTGCCCCAGTAGGTGCTGGATAGCTGCGCCTCGTAGGCGATTCCGTAGAAGTTCCACTCGTAGACGCCGCCGGCGATGCCGACGACGACGATCCGCGACCGCGTCCTGGCCAGCGACGCGGCGAGCTGAATCGTCGGCGCGACGCCCACGAAGTCGAACGCCGCGTCCACGCCGCGCCCACCGGTCAGCTCGCGGATCCGCGCGGCCTGGTCCGGACCGCCCGGAACGGTCACCGCGCCGTGCTTCTCGGCGCGGGCCATCGCGTCAGGCTTGGTGTCGGTGGCGATCACCGTCGCGCCGGTGAGCGCGGTCAGGATCTGGACGGCAATCTGCCCGAGCCCGCCGAGCCCGATCACCAGCGCGTGGCGCCCACCGCCGGCCAGGGCCGGCAGCGCGGTCTTGATCGCGTGGTACGGCGTCAGGCCGGCGTCGGAGAGCGGCGCCGCGGCCACCGGATCGGCGTCGCCGAGCGGCACCAGGTTGCGGGCGGGAACGGCCACGTACTCCGCCATCCCGCCGTCGCGGCCCAGTCCGGACGCCAGGTAGGGCATCGCCGCGGCGTTGTCGCAGTAGGTGTCCTGCCCGCGCGAGCAGGGGGCGCAGTGCTGGCAGCCGATCGGTCCGTAGACCAGGAACGCGTCGCCGGTCTCGATGCCCTTCACGCCCGGCCCGAGCTCCTCGACCCAGCCGGAGTTCTCGTGGCCGAGCACGTAGCTGGGCTTGAGCTGGGGAGGACCGTGCTGCTCGTCGAAGTCGCGGTAGACCGCGACGTCGGAGTGACAGGCCCCGGCGCCCGCCACCTTCAGCAGCACCTCGCCGGGCCCCGGCGTCGGCCGCTCCACCTCCTTGAGGACCGGCTCGGTCTTCCACTGCTCGAACACCACCGCGCGCATGGGGGTACCTCGATCGTCGTCGTCGGAGGCCCTGTACCCGCGGCGCGGGGTGCATACGCGGGGTTCCGCGGTCGCTCGCTCGAGACCCGGTCGCGGTTGAGCACCTGCTGCGTGTTCGACATCGACCGGTCGGCGAGCTCGATCCGACGCGGCCGTCCGCATAGGATCCGCTCGTGACCCTGACGCTGCTGCACAACCCCCACTGCTCGACCTCGGTCCACGCGCTGGACGCCCTCGAGGCGGCCGGCCACGACGTGACGGTGCGCAAGTACCTGCTCGTCGCCGAGCGTCTGTCGGAGGATGAGCTGCGGTCGCTCGCGGAACGGCTGCAGGGCGATCCGGTCGACGCGCTGATCCGGCGGGACAAGAAGTACAGGGAGCTCGGACTGGCCGCCGACGGCTGGGGAATCGACGAGGTCGTCGCCACCCTCGTCGCGCACCCGTCGCTGCTCCAGCGCCCGATCCTCGACGACGGCACGAATGCCGTGATCGGCCGCCCGCGCGAGCGCCAGCGGGCCTGGGCGGCGGCGGGGAAGGCCGTCACCGAGTAGCGGCAGGCGGGCCCGCCGCGCTACGGACTCCCGGTCGGTCGAGGTCGGGCCCGTGCTTCCGCCTCATCACCCCCGACGGACCACGGACCGACCGACCCCGGACCGACCGACCCCGGACCGACCGACCCCGGACCGACCGACCCCCACCGATCGGTATCTCGATCGCCGCGGTCGTTCCGGTACCGAAGAAGGGGGGTATAGCCCCTTCGATCGTCATCTCGTCCCGTCGTCGCGATCGAGATGCCAATCCGTGCGGTCCCGCAGGCGGCGGATCCAGCGGGACTGGCGCCGTGCGGGACCCGGCGCCGTCAGCCGGCGGCGGACCGCGCGGGGGCGGTCGACGCCGTCGGGCGGTCCTCCTCGTCGTGCGGTCCGGCAGTCGGCTCCGGCGCCGAGGCCGGCTCCGGCGCCGAGGCCGGCTCCGGCGCCGAGACCGCCACCGGCGTCGAGACCGCCACCGGCGTCGGGGACGGCGCCGCGGGGGGATCCGGCACGGCGGACAGGGGGGACCCGGCCGCCGGTACGGCCGCCGAGGCGTTCTCCGGCGCGTCCAGCGTCACGACGATCGACGTGGGCGGGTCGATCCGGTCGACCGCGGTGCGGCGGTAGAGCCACCAGGCGAAGACGCCGGTCAGCGCCGGGACGCCGACGATCGCGACGGCGGGGACGTCGGCGCCGGCCTTCTTCAGCACGCCGAGCGCGCTGCCGAGCAGGACGCAGGCGAGCATCGGTCGCAGCACGTGGGCGGGCACCTTGACGATGAAGTGGGTGCCGATCAGGACGCCGGGGATCGATCCGATCAGGATGTTCGCCATCAGGCCCAGGTCGACGTTGCCGGACACGAAGTGGGCCAGACCAGCGACCCAGAGCAGGATCGCGCCGTGGAACACGTCGGTCCCGACCACGCGGTGCGGGGTCAGGCGGAAGAGGAAGATCAGCACCAGCCCGATCAGCGCACCCGAGCCAACCGAGGTGGCGCCGACGATCAATCCGAGGCTGAGCCCGGTGAAGACCGCCTGGCCCTTGCGGCGTCCGGTGAGTTCGACCGTGTGCTGCTCGCGCGACGAGACGGAGCGCATGAACAGCGCGCGGTAGAGCGTCGCCAGTCCGACGACGACGAGCGCGGCGGCGATCCCGATCAGCAGCCAGGTGTCGACCGCCTCGCCCCAGCGGTCGTGGACGACGTTGATCGCCCAGACCCCGAGCAGGGCGCCGGGGATCGAGCCGACCGCCAGCCACATCGAGACGCCCAGGTCGACCATCCCGCCGCGGAGGTGCCGCCAACCGCCGAGCGTCTTCGTCACCGCGCCGTAGGCCAGGTCGGTGCCGATCGCCATCACCGGCTGAACGCCGGCGAACAACACGAGCAGCGGCGTCATCAGCGACCCGCCGCCGATGCCGGTCAGGCCTACGAGGATTCCGACGCCGAGGCCGAAAGCGATGATCAGTGGGTCGAACACGGTGAAGGTCGATTGCTGATCGGGATTCGATCAAGCAGAAGACCAGATTACTGATCGGGATTCCCGTTGGCGAATAGCCGATCAGAATTCGGGTTTGAGTTCCGGAGCCGGTGCTCGGGAAGCTCTCCGCTTCGTCTGGCTAGCGCGGGGGAGCGTTCCAGCGCGCCGCCGACGACGCAACCGGCGACGTGGCAGGATTCGGTGACCCGAACTCTGGAGGATCCTGTGTCCGTCGTGAAGATCAACGCGATCGAAGTCGACCCCGAGCGCGGCCCCGAGCTGGAGGAGCGGTTCGCCAAGCGCGCCGCCGAGGTCGAGAAGATGCCGGGATTCGAGGGCTTCGAGCTGCTCCGGCCCGTCGAGGGGGAGACCCGGTACTTCGTCTACACCCGGTGGGAGAGCGAGGAGGCGTTCCAGGCCTGGGTGAGCAGTCAGGAGTTCAAGCGCGGGCACGCGCAGGCCGCCGCCGATAAGGGCCAGCGCCCGGTCGCGCACGGCTCGTCGGTGCTCGGCTTCGAGGTCGTGCAGCGGGTGCTCGCGGCCGGCTGAGCAGCCGTTCGTCGGAGATTGCCGAGAAGCGTGATAGTGGCGGCGGAATCGGGGTAATCCCCCTGCATGACCGACGACGCGTACTGCCCCCACTGCACGAATCTGCTGCGGCGGGACGCGCCGCATCCCTATCCCTCGCGCGCGATGCGCTGCCCCGCGTGCCTGATCCTCGTCGGCGCCGGACGATCAGCGACCGAGACGGGGGAGCGCCGGATCGCCCCGGGCGTGGTCTCGACCCGGGGCGCGGGTGCCCGCCGGGCGAGCTCGGTGTCCGCGCGCACCGGTCCTCCCGTCGACCTCGTTCGGGCCGTGCTCCACGAGGTCCACGACCACCACGTGCTGCGGTAGAACAGGTTCTCGGGCCGGTCCTCAGCCCGCTTCGACGTCTCCATCTTCGAGCGGGAAGCAGTTGGTCGCGGCGTCGAGTGCCACGTTGAATCCGGAGACGCAGCCGCGGACGCGCCGCTGCAGGATCTCCTCGATCGCCGTGCACATGTCCGCGCACATCACCTGGTGCAGGCGGCGGTGACCGGCCTCGACGAGATCGTGATCCCCGAGCTCGACCAGGGTGCTCTGCGCGGGGATGTTCAGATCCTCGACGAGGACCGTGACCAGGTCGGGAAGAAGATACGCCGTGATCTTCGTCGGTCCCCGTCCGTAGGTGGTCTTGTAGATCTGGGCTATGCGGGTGGAGATCGCCTGCTGCGGCATGGGATTCCTGGTCGGTGTCGTGCGGCCGGCATATTGTGCCAGCGCGAAGGCAAAACGGGGACTAGAGCCGGAGGTCGTCGGCGGGCGCGATCTCGGCCTGCATGTTGCGCTCCATCATCCGCAGTGCCGCGTCGGCGAGTTCGGCGTCGATGTGGGCGACGGCGTCCGGGGGGACGGCCACATGGAAGTGACGGATGTAGCCGTCCAGCGCGGAGTACAGGATACACTGCTCGGTCACCTGTCCCGTCAACACCAGGCGGCCGATCTCCTCGGTCTCCAGCAGGTACTCCAGGTGCGAGCCGTAGAAGATCGAGTGCCGGGACTTGACCACGAACGGCGCGTCGTCGTCCGGAGCGACCGGGTCGATCAGATCCGCGCCGGCGCCGGCGCGGGCGGTCTCGATCAGCTCGGGCCGGCCGGCCGACCACTGCCCGTGGTTGTCGTTGACCCAGATGACCGGGACGTCGGCTTCCCGCGCGCGAGCGATCAGCCCGGCGATCACGGGCACGGCCGTCGCCGCGCTCTCGCGCAGCCGCTCGCCGTCCTCGTGCTCGTAGTCGTTGAGCATGTCGACGACGACGAGCGCGGTGCGGTCGCCACGGCGGATACGGGGAGCCTGCGAGCTCGAGGACGAGTCCATCACCGCCGCCTCTTTCCCGTTCCCGCAAACGGCATTCATCGAATTTTCGGCTCCGTGGGGAGCGTCACGGAGTCAACGCGAGCGAAGGAGCGCATCCTCGAGCCGTCCGCGCCCCGCAAAAGTCCCGTGGCGTACGCACCGGGGGTCCGGGGTAGGTAAGACTGCGTCACGACATGGACTTCCGCAACCTGTACCAGCACGGCTTCGCCCGGGTCGCCGCCTGCACGGCGGGTGTGGCCATCGCCGATCCCCCGCGCAACGCCGAGGCGGTGCTCAGGCTCGCCCGGAGCTGCGCGGACGACGGGGTCGCCGTGGCGGTCTTCCCCGAGCTGACGCTGACCGGGTACTCGATCGAGGACCTGCTGCACCAGGACGCGGTGCTGGACGAGGTCGAGACCGCCCTGGACACCGTGGTCGGGGGTACCGCCGACCTGTTGCCCGTGATCGTGCTCGGCGCCCCGCTGCGCCACCGCAACGGGATCTACAACTGCGCGGTCGTGGTCCACCGCGGTCGGGTGCTCGGCGTCGCCCCGAAGTCCTACCTGCCGACCTACCGCGAGTTCTACGAGGCCCGGCAGATCACGCCGGGGGTCGACGAACGGGGCACGATCCGGATCGGCGGCGTCGACGTGCCGTTCGGGCCGGACCTGCTGTTCGCCGCCGTGGACGTCCCGGGCCTGGTCGTCCACGCCGAGGTCTGCGAGGACGTCTGGGTGCCGGTGCCCCCGAGCGCCGAGGCCGCGCTGGCCGGAGCGACGGTGCTGCTCAACCTGTCGGGCAGCCCGATCACCGTCGGGCGCGCCGAGGACCGCCGACTGCTGTGCAAGTCGCAGTCGTCACGCTGCCTCGCGGCCTACGTCTACGCGGCCGCGGGCCAGGGCGAGTCGACCACCGACCTGTCGTGGGACGGCCGGACGATGATCCAC
>JADMKN010000222.1 GCA_015478825.1 Patulibacter sp.
CGACAACTGCCGGATCCCCGCCGCCAACCGGCTCGGCGACGAGGGCGGCGGCTTCCGGATCGCGATGGCCGGCCTCGACGGCGGACGCCTGAACATCGGCGCCTGCTCGGTCGGCGGCGCACAGGCCGCTCTCGAGAAGACGATCCAATACGTCGGCGAGCGGGAGCAGTTCGGCGGCCCGATCCGTCAGTTCCAGAGCATCCAGTTCACCGTCGCCGACATGGCGACCGAGCTGGAGATGGCGCGGACGTTCCTGTGGCGCGCCGCCGCCGCGCTCGACGCCGGCGATGCCGACAAGACGCGGCTCTGCGCGATGGCCAAGCGGACGGCGACCGACATCACGATCAAGGTCGCCGACCAGGGCCTGCAGCTCCACGGCGGCTACGGCTTCCTCAGCGAGTACGGGATGGAGAAGATCGTCCGCGACCTCCGCGCCCACCAGATCATCGAGGGTACCAACGAGGTCATGCGCGTGATTGTCAGTAGGGACGTCCTGGGGAGGGCCGCGTGAAGCCCCCGAAGACCGCTCCGGCCACCGAGCCGAACGCCACCGACACGGACGTCCTGGCCCGGACCGCCGGAGCGCTCGGGCGGCTGACGCTCAACCGCCCCAAGTCGATCAACGCGCTCACGCTCGAGATGGTCCGTCAGCTCCAGGCCGGCCTGGACCGGTTCGAGCAGGACGACGCGATCCAGGTCGTGCTGCTCGACGGCGCGGGTGACCGCGGGCTCTGCGCGGGCGGCGACATCATCGCGCTGCGCGACGCGGCGGCGTCCGGCGACCACGCCCCGGCCCACACGTTCTGGGCCGAGGAGTACGTGCTCAACGCGCGGATCGCCTCGTACCCCAAGCCGATCGTGGCGATCATGGACGGCGTGGTGATGGGCGGCGGGATCGGCCTGGCCGGCCACGCGTCGCACCGACTGGCGACCGAGCGGCTGGTCAGCGCGATGCCCGAGGTCGGGATCGGCTTCGCGCCCGACGTCGGCGGCACCTGGCTGCTGTCGCGCGGCGACGGCGAGCTCGGCACGCACCTGGCGCTGACCGGCGACCGGCTCGGCGCCCACGACGCGATCGCGGCCGGCCTGGCCGACCGGATCGTCGCGTCCGAGGCGCTGGCGCAGCTCGCCGACGACCTGGAGTCCGGCAACGTCGAGGCGGCGATCGAGGCGGCCGAGGGCGTCGAGGTCGAGATCCCCGCCGGCAAGCTGAGCGGCGCTCGCGGGTGGATCAACGCGGCCTACGCCCATGACACGGTCGAGCAGATCGTGGCGGAGCTGGAGGCCTTGGACGGCGAGGGGCCGGAGAAGGCCCTGAAGGCAATCCGGCGCGCGTCGCCGACGTCGCTCAAGGTCACGCTCCGCGCGCTGCGCAGCGCCCGCGACCTGCCGTCGCTCGAAGCGGCGCTGACGCAGGAACTGCGCGTGTCGTGCGGGTTCCTCAGCGGCGACGACTTCGTCGAGGGCGTCCGCGCGCAGGTGGTAGACAAGGACCGCAACCCGCAGTGGAAGCCGGCCACGCTGGAGGACGTCTCCGACAGCGACCTGGACCGGTACTTCGCGCCCCTCGGCGCAGGCGACCTGGAGTTCAACGCATGAGCAGCCCCGCAGACACCACCGTCGGATTCGTCGGGCTCGGCCACATGGGCGGGCCGATGGCGATCAACCTCGCCAAGGCCGGCTTCGTCGTCCAGGGCTTCGACGTGGCGCAGGCCGCCCTCGACGCCGCGGCGGCCGAGGGCGTGACGCCCGTGTCCACGATCAAGCAGGCCGTCGAGGGCGCAGACGTGGTGATCACGTCGCTGCCCAACGGGGCGCTCGTCCACCAGTGCTACCGCGGGGACGAGGGGATCATCGCCAACGCCAAGCCCGGCGCGCTGCTGATCGACACCTCGACGATCGACGTCGACGACGCCCGCGCCGCGGCCGACGAGGCCCGGGCCGCGGGGCTGCGCGCGCTCGACGCCCCGGTCTCGGGCGGCGTGGTCGGGGCCAAGGCCGGGACGCTGGCGTTCATGGTCGGCGGTCCCGAGGACGTCGTCGAGGCGGCGCGTCCGGTCTTCGACGTGATGGGCGCCAAGGCGGTCCGCTGCGGCGACTCCGGCGCCGGCCAGGCCGTGAAGCTCTGCAACAACATGCTGCTGGCGATCCACCAGATCGGCGTCGGCGAGGCCTTCGCGCTGGCCGAGAAGCTCGGCGTCGAGGACCAGGCGTTCTTCGACGTCGCCTCGGTCGCGACCGGCACCTGCTGGGCGCTCAACGTCAACTGCCCGGTCCCCGGTCCGGTCCCGGCCAGCCCGGCCAACCGCGACTACGAGCCCGGCTTCGCCGTCGGCCTGATGAACAAGGACCTCGGCCTGGCGCTCGGCGCAGTCGACAAGCAGGGCGTCGACGCCAAGCTCGGCAAGCTGGCCGGCGAGGTCTACTCGTCGCTGAACGAGACCGACGCGGCCGGTAAGGACTTCTCGGTCGTCTACCGCGAGATCGCCCGGAACTCCGGCGTGGAAGGAGCCTGAGATGGCTGACGTGAGCTACGAGACGATCCTGATCGAGCGCCACGACCGCGTCGCGCTCGTCACCCTCAATCGCCCCAAGGCGCTCAACGCGCTCAGCTCGCAGGTGATGCGCGAGCTGACGACCGCGCTGAAGGATCTCGACGTCGACGCGTCGGTCGGCTGCATCGTGCTGACCGGGTCGGAGCGGGCGTTCGCCGCCGGCGCCGACATCAAGGAGATGGCCGAGCAGTCCTACCAGGACATGTACGCGGCCGACTTCTTCGCCGGCTGGGACGGCGTGGGGGAGGTCCGCACGCCGATCATCGCCGCGGTCGCGGGCTTCGCGCTCGGCGGCGGCTGCGAGCTGGCGATGATGTGCGACTTCATCCTCGCCGCGGACACCGCCAAGTTCGGCCAGCCGGAGATCAAGCTCGGCGTGATGCCGGGCATGGGCGGATCGCAGCGGCTGACCCGCGCGATCGGCAAGTCGAAGGCGATGGAGATGTGCCTGACCGGGCGCAACATGGGCGCCGAGGAAGCCGAGCGCTCCGGGCTGGTCGCGCGGATCGTCCCCGCCGACGAGCTGATCGACGATGCGCTGAAGACCGCCGCGACGATCGCCGGCATGTCCAAGCCGATCGCGCAGATGACCAAGGAAGCGGTCAACCGGGTCGACGAGGTCTCGCTGTCCGAGGGCATCCGCTTCGAGCGCCGGGTCTTCCACGCGATGTTCGCGACGGAGGACCAGAAGGAAGGCATGGCCGCCTTCGTCGAGAAGCGCGCCGCGGAGTTCCGGCACCGCTAGGTCGTTCCGTCGGCGTCGAGACCGGCCGCCGACGTGATTTCGGACCGCGAGTCGGAAACACCCGTCGCTGTGGCGCGGCGGGTCCCGGTTCTCAGGTGTACCCGATGGTGGGCCGCAAGCAACGCCCGACCCACTCGGGCATCGCGGGCGATCCGTTCGACTTAGACTCGTCGGCGGGTCGTAGCGCGTTCGTCCAGCGCATGCGGACGGCGCGTGTCTCTCATGGCGCGGACAGTGTAGGCCTGGCGAAAGGGCCGTTGTTCCGGGGGATGTGACCGGAAACGGGGCGCTGCACGCTGCGGTTGCGCGGGCCGTCACGGCCTGTCTATGATGCTGCGGATCAGCATAGGTACTGGTGCTGAGGATCTGCGGCAATAGGGAGAGATGGAATTGCGGAACTTGCATCAGCGCTCGGGTGTCGGCCCACCCCGCCGGGGTCGGGCCGCGGCAGCTCGCGACGGGGTCGACCGCACGTCGACCCCCCGACGGGCGCGCCGGGCGCTTCCGGTGCTGGTCGGCGGCCTGCTCGCGCTGGCCGTCCCGACCACCGCCGTCGCCGCGCCGGAGCGCGTGTTCGAGCTCGTCTCGCCCGCGGCCAAGGGCGGCAGCGACGTTTCGGGCGGCTTCTTCGCGACGCCCGACGGCGACGCGGTGGCCTACGAGTCCTTCGCGGTGCTGGGGGATCCGTCCCACGCGCTGTTCTCCAGCACCTACGTCGCGCGCCGACAGGCCGACGGCTGGAAGACGACCTCGATGCAGGCCACCGTGGCCGACCCGAACCCGACGCTGCTGGACGCGACGTTCCCGGCCGGGTTGAGCGCCGACCTGAGCACGGCCTTCGCGGCCGGCTACGGCGCCTTCGCAGCGGGCGACGAGAACTTCTCGCAGGACATCGCCCGGGTCCGCGACGGCGTATCGGAGTGGGTCACGCCCGCTCTGACGCTGCCGGACGCGAACGTCGTCGACAGCAACGTCGTCGGGACGAGCGCCGACGGTCGTTCGTTCGTCGTCAGCACCACCAAGCCGATGCTGCCCGGCGTCCCCGGAGGCGCCGCGCAGCTCTACCGCCGCGGACCCGACGGCCTCGAGCTCGTCTCGCGGCTGCCGGGCGAACTGGTTTCGAACGGGGCGCGGCTCGGCAACGGGCGGGGCCTCCAGGGCGACAATCGAGCGATCTCCGCCGACGGCCGGACGCTGTTCTTCACCACCTTCCCGGGGGTCGCGCAGCTCTACATGCGACGCGACGGCCAGACGAAGCTGATCTCGGCCGACACCACCGGCGCACCGGGCACGGCGCTGACCACCTATCGCGCCGCCACCGAAGACGGCTCGCGGGTGCTGTTCTCGACTCCCAGCCGGCTGACCGCCGACGCTCCGGTCGGGGGCGGGCTCTATCGCTACGACGCCACGACGGGCGAGCTGCGCCTGATGGTCGCCGGGACGATCACCGGCGTGATGCAGACGTCCGACGACCTCTCGGTCGCCTACGTCGTGTCGAGCGCTCAGCTCGATCCCGGGATGGGCACGACCAACCAGCCGAAGCTGTTCCGCGTCACGGACGCCGGGGCCAAATACATCTCGCCGATCGCGGCGCAGGACAGCTACGGCTGGACCTGGGGCCAGGGTGGCAACGTCGGCGGCGTGTCGGCCGACGGATCGCAGCTCGTCTTCCAGACGCGCGCCGTGTTGGCCGGCGCGAACCTCCGGCCGAATCGCGTGGGCGTCTACCGCTATGACGCGACCGGCGACGCTCTGACGTGCATCTCCTGCCATCCCGACAGTACGGTGGCCAGCGACGGCGCCTCCCTGACGGGCGCTGACGTGTCCTACGGTGACCCGGGAGCGAATCCGGGCCGGGCGATCACCCTGGACGGGCGGCTCGCCGTGTTCCAGACCGCCGACGCGCTGCTCCCCGAGGACGAGAACGACCTGTTCGACGTCTACGGCTACGACGACGACGGCCTGCACCTGATCTCGGGCGGGGCCCCGGAGGGCGAAGCGCACGTGATCGACGTCAGCGCCGACGGCCGCGACGTGTTCTTCTTCACGAATGCCTCGCTGGCTGCCGACGACGTCGACAACGGCTACCGCGACGTCTACACGGCGAGGATCGGCGGCGGCTTCCCGTCGACCGAGCCGCCGTGCACCGCGAGCACCTGCGACCGCCCGGACGCGCCGCCGACCGTCTTCACCCCGCAGATCGGCTCGACCGGCGTCTTCGCCGAGCCGGTCGACCCACCGGTGCGCAAGCGGCCCACGTTCAAGGTCGAGCGGATCAGCGCATCCGCGCGTCGCGGCTGGGCTCGGAGCGGCAAGACCCGCCTGCGGGTCCGGGTCAGCGCTCCCGCGAAGATCACCGTCCGGACGAAGCTCGCCGGCCGTACGATCTCGACCGCCCGGTCGGACCGCAAGAGCGCCGGGACATCCCGACTGACGCTGAAGCTGTCCAAGTCCGCGAAGGCGCGGCTGAAGCGGACCGGGCGGCTCAGGCTGACGGTGACCGTCTCCGTCCGCGGGGCGAGCAAGGCCAAGAAGGTCACGGTCAAGCTCATCGCCCGCAAGACCACGAAGCAGGCGGGACGATGAGCATGCCGAGCCCCGCTGTCCACCCGAAGAAGGACGTACCCGTGTCCGTGTCCCGTTCGCGCTGGTCGCGCGCTGCGCGCACCGTGCTCCGCACGTGCGGAGCGGCCGTGGCCGTGGCCGGCATCGCGGCTCCGGTCGCATCCGCCGAGTTCGGCATCAACGACGTCGTCGTCACGGCAACGCCGACGCAAGCCGGCGCGGCGACCGACTTCCGCGTGAAGTTCGACTTCAACACGCAGGCGGACAACCCGCTGATCCCCGACGGGGGCGTACGCCACGTGCGCGTCGCGCTGCCGCCCGGGCTCGTCGGCAACCCCAACGCGGTCCCCGCCTGCGACCCGGAGGTCTTCGTCCAGGTCGCCGCGCCCTGTCCGCCCGAGACGCAGATCGGCAAGGTCCAGCTCTACTTCGACCTGGGCTTCTCCGGACCCGAGCTGCGCTGGCAGCCGGTCTTCAACCTCAAGGCGGCGGACGACGAGCCGGCGAGCTTCGGGTTCAACGTCAGCAACGCGCCGAACGTGCAGCTGCGCGCGAGCGTTCGCCCGGGCGACTTCGGGATCGACACCGACATCCGCAACATCAACCAGGCCGGCCGGGTGCTGGCGCAGGACATGATCCTCTGGGGTGTCCCGGCGGACCCGTCGCACGACGGCGAGCGTTCGCCGTGCCTCTACACGGCGGCCGACGACAGCTGCCCGAGCTCCGCGGAGCCCGCGACGTTCCTGCGCAACCCGACCCGCTGCGACGACGACTTGACGTCGACGATCAGCGTGGCCTCGTGGCAGGCGCCCGACGTCTGGCGCGACACGACCGTGGCGCTGGCGCCGCGGACCGGCTGCGACGCGGTGCCGTTCGCACCCGAGGTCGAGGTGACCCCGCGCACGGCGTCGGCCGACGCCCCGAGCGGGCTGGACGTCGAGCTGACCGCTCCGCAGACGACCGATCCGGCGCAGGTCCAGCCGTCCGACCTGCGCGACGCCGTGGTGACCCTGCCGAAGGGCTGGAGCATCTCGCCGTCGATCGCCAACGGGCTGCAGGCGTGCGACGACGCGCGCGTCGGGATCGGCGCCAGTGGCCCCGAGGAATGCCCGGCCGCGTCCCGGCTCGGCACCGCGGAGATCGATACCCCGCTGCTGTCCCGGACGCTGACCGGGCCGATCATCGCCGGACCGTCGCCGAGCCCCGGCCGGTACGAGATCTACGTCGTGGTCGAGGGCCAGGGCGTGCGGATCAAGCTGAAGGGCGAGATCGTCGCGGACGCCACGACCGGACAGCTCACCACGACGTTCGTCGACTCGCCGCAGACCCCGTTCACGCGGTTCGCGCTGCGCTTCGCCGACGGTGACCGCGCGGCGCTGGCGTCCCCGGCCACGTGCGGCACGGACACCACCGTCGCCACCCTGACCCCGTGGTCGGGGACGACAGACCTCGTCCGCAACGTGGCCACCACGTTCGGCGGCGGCGCGTGCGGTCCGCGGCCGTTCGGCCCGGTGCTCAACGCCGGCGTGGCGGACCCGACGGCGGGCGCCTCGAGTCCGTTCACGCTCCGCGTCGACCGGGCCGACCGGACCCAGGAGGTCGCGTCGATCTCCGCTGTCAGCCTGCCCAAGGGCCTGGTCGCGAACATCGGATCGGTGCCGTTGTGTCCCGAGGCGAACGCCGCGGCCGGCACCTGCTCCGCGGCCTCGCAGGTCGGCCGGGTCGAGGTCGGCGCCGGTCCGGGAGCCCAGCCGCTGGGCATCGTCGGCCGGGCGTACCTGACCGGTGGCTACCGCGGCGCGCCGTACGGCCTGTCGCTGGTGGTCCCGGCGCTGGCCGGGCCCTACGACCTCGGGACCGTGGTCGTCCGCTCCGCGATCCGCGTGTCGACCGACGCGCAGGTGACGGTCGAGACCGACCCGCTGCCGACGATCCTCGGCGGCGTGCCGCTGCGGCTGCGGTCGCTCGGCGTGGTGCTCGATCGTCCCGGGTTCATGCGCAACCCGACCAACTGCGCGGCGTCGGGGATCGGCGCCGTGATCGGCTCCGTCGACGGCGCCGGCGTGGGACGGGTGACCCGGTTCCAGGTCGGCAACTGCGACAAGCTCGACTACGAGCCGCGCCTGACGGCGGAGCTGACGGGCAAGCGGTCGGAGCTGAAGCCCAAGGGCCATCCGGGCTTCGCGGTGCAGCTCCACCCGCAGACCGGTGACGCCAACCAGCAGCGGGCCGAGGTGACCCTGCCGTTGTCGCTGGCGCTCGACCCGGACAACGCCAAGGCCCTCTGCGAGCCGTCGGCCGCCGCGGCGAACCGCTGCCCCGAAGGCTCGATCGTCGGCCGGGCCACGGCGACGTCGATCCTGCACGACGAGCTGACCGCACCGGTCTACTTCGTGCGCGGGGAGCGGACGGATCCGAAGTCGGGCCGGGCGATCCCGACGCTGCCGTCGCTGTTCGTCCCGCTGACCGCCAACGGCGTGACGGTCAACGTGCTGGGAACGTCGTCGGTGGTCAAGGATCGGCTACGGACGACGTTCGACAACCTGCCCGACGTGCCGCTGAAGACGTTCTCGCTGGAGATCGCGGGCGGCAGCAACGGGATCCTGACCGTCACCAACGGCGACTACTGCGCCAACCGCAAGACGCAATCGATCGACGCGACGCTCACGGGGCAGAACCGCGAGCGGCAGCCGCTCAAGCAGGCGCTCGGGTCGCCGTGTCGGCTGGCCGTCGTCGGGCGCGGCCACGGCGCGAAGACGGTGACGCTCGGGGTGAGCGGTATCGGGGCGGGTCGGATCAGCGTCTCCGGCAAGGGGATCAAGCGGACGTCGCGGACGATCAAGTCGTCGACCGTCGCCGGCCTGCGCGCGCCGATGACCGCCGCAACGCGGCGGACGTTGCGGCGGGGCAAGGACGTGACGGTGCGGGTGACCGCCACGTTCCGCGCGAAGGGCGAGAAGCAGGCGAAGAAGACGACGCGGAAGATCGTGCTCCGCGCGAAGAGGCGGTAAGACGTCGTCGAAGGCCGGGGCGGCCACGCGAATCCAAATCCTTGGACAGATTTGGATTCGTTTGGATTCGGGATCCCGGCCCTCGGGACGGCCGCGACGTCACCCGCGGCTCCCCCGCGTGGACTTCTGCCGAGCTACTCGGGGGACGTCGACGGGGAGGGCCGGCGGTCGCCGCGCGCGATCCGATCCGTCAAGCCGGGGGCCGCGCCGAAGCGGATCGGCCGGCTGCGCGTCTCGCGGACGAGCAGACCGCGCGCTTCCAGCGCCCGGAGATCGTTCCGCGCCGTCTCGTGGCTCACCCGGTGCGCGTTCGCGTGGCCCGCGAACGTGTAGGTCGCGTCGATGTTGCGGACCGCATGGCCGAGCAGGGCGGCTTGGCGATGGTTGAGGTCGGCGTCCGCCCGGAGCGCAACGGAGATCCGCTGCTGGTCCTCGACCCGATCGGTGAGGTATCGGTGGAGCTCCTCCACTGCGCGTTCGACGACCGCGAGCTGGTGCAGCAGGAAGTAGGTCAGATCGCCGTCGTCGGTCTCGGTGTGCACGTAGGCGCGCGAGTACTGGGCGGGGGCCTGCTGGAGGATGCGGGAGATCGCCAGGTACTCGGCGAGCCAGTACCCCTGGGTGCGCATCGACCAGTAGAAGAGCGCTCGCGCCGTGCGTCCGTTGCCGTCCGCGAACGGATGGTCATGGCCGAGCCAGAAGTGCAGGGTGATCGCCCGCACGACCGGGTGGACGAACTCGTCGCCGTCGTCCTGTGCGTTGGCGAAGTCGCAGAGCGCACGCAGCCGTGCCGCCAGTTCGCCGGCGGGCGGCGGTCGGTGGAGGAGCTTGCCGGTGGTCCGGTCGAAGACGGCGACCCGCTCGTCGCCGGCTGTCTGCAGGCGTCCGACGTCCGCAGGGTCGTCGAGCGTGCCCTCGGTCAGGATCGAGTGCAGCCGCAGCACCGCGTCCGGGGTCAGTCGGTCGCCGATTCCGTCGCGAATGAACTCCATACCGCGGTAGTTGTTGACGATCATCCGCTCGGACCGGTCCGCGGGCGCCCGCCCCGTCCGCAGCATCTCCTTGGCGGCGAGGCGCGACGTGGTGGCGCCTTCGAGCTGGCTCGGCCGGATCGCCTCCTTCATCAGCGAGTTCTCGAGGTAGCGACACCGGGCCGCCCCGTCGCTGGTCACGACGGCGTCCGACGCGATCTCGCCGGCGCAGTGCTGGTCGACGAAATGCAGCAGCCGCTGAGCCCGGCCGGGGAGGCCGAAGTGCAGAACGTCGCCCTTGGTGGTCGTCATGGGCAGGTTCCGTGCCGTCGTCCGCCGGCCGAGCTTGAGTACGAACCACCACTCCCGATGGTTCACGCCTTCGGGTGCGGTGCGGCGGCGGAGCTCATCCCAATGCAGGTACCGGCGGTCGTCAACGGGAGCGGCCAGCACGCGCTGCAGGTGGTGTGGCCCCACCTCTTCGAACAGGGCCACGCGGTCGGGTGGCGACTCGACGTACATCGACCGCGAGCGTAGCAGTCGAATCCAAATCCTTGGACAGATTTGGATTCATTTGGATTCGCGGTCGACTGCCGAGGCCCCGAGGCGCCGAATGTCCTGGCCCTTTCGCAAGCGGAGAGGGGGTCAAGACATTCGTGTGCCTCCGCAGTTTGCCGGCGGTCGCCACACCCGCGGCGACGGGGAAGCGGACGTCGCGGACGCCATCCCGTACAGGGACCAGCGGCGGGGGCGGCACCGCGCCGCCCCCGCCGTCGACCGGATCAGCCGGTGACGCCGCCGGCCCGGACTGCCGTGCTGACGATCCGGACCGAGCGCTTCGCCCGGCCGCTACGGGCGTCGGGGGAGCGGGCCTGGACCACGTTGGTCTTGCGACCCGACGTGCCATTGTGCGCGCGGACCGCGATCCGGTACGTCACGCTCTTGCGAGCGGCCAGGCGCTTGGCCGTCCAGCAGTGCTGTCCTCGCGAGACCTTCGAGGTCGGGCGAGAGCTGACGAGCGTCATGCCCGAAGGCAGTCGGTCGCAGGTCCGGACGTTGCGCACCGACCGACGTGACGGGTTGGTCACGCGGATCGTGTACCGGGCCACCTGGCCTGCCCGCAGGCTCCGGCGGTCGACCGTCTTGCGCACGCGCAGCTTCGGCTTGACGATCCGCACCCGGGCGGTGCTGACGTTGTTGGCCGGCGGATCGATCGGCGGCACGCCGGGCGGCAGCGGCGGCGGCACCACGTTGGCCGTGTTGGACGACGTCCCCGACCGCAGTGCGGTCGCGCGGACCGTGACGGTCAGCGACTGGCCGCCGTCGAGCTTGCCGATCGCGCAGTCGACGTCGTTGCCGCGGACGGTGCAGGCACCCTGGGGCGTGGTGGCCGACCGGACGTCGAGGTGGTTCGGGGCTTCGTCGGTGACCCGCACGCCGTCAGCGGCGTCCGGGCCGACGTTCTTCACGAACAGCCGGTAGGCGATCGTGTCGCCGACCGTGATCCGGCGGCGGGTGGCGGTCTTGGTCATCTGGAGGTCGTAGCGCGGCACGGCCGGGGGGGCCGGCGGGACGATCGGCGGGATCACCGGCGGCGGACCCGGCGTCTCGATCCGGACGGTCGACGGCGGCGACTCGACGGGCGGGCCGCCGGGGGGCGTGCCGGTTCCGACGGCGGTGTTGACGATCGCTCCGGCGTTGACGTCGGCCTGCGTGGTCACGTAGGTCGCGGCGCAGGTCACGGAATCGCCGGGTGCGAGCGACGATGCGGCGGCCGGACAGACCGGAGTCGGCGTGCCACCGGTTCCGGAGAACGCGGTCTCCGTCACCGTGGCCGGCGCGAGGATCGTCGCGCCGGTGTTGGTGATCAGGTAGCTGTAGGTGATCGTTTCGCCGACGGCGGCCACGGACGCGCGGTCGGCGGTCTTGACGATGGTGAGCGACGGCAGGTTGTTGACGACCTGCGCGCACGGCTGGCCCGTGACGGGGTCGACGCCACCGACCGGCGGCGCGCACGCCGGGGTCGGGCCGCCCGGGACGTCCGGCTGGAACGCCACGTTGCGCATCGTCCCGTCGCCACCCTCGTGGGTCGTCACGGAGTAGGTCAACTCGACACTGTCACCGCCGTCCAGCGCGCCGGTCCAGGAGAGGCGCGGCTCGGTGTAGTCGAGCAGCCCCGTGACGGTCGACGACGCATCGGCGTTGTAGATCGCATCGTCGAGCAGCTGCGAGAGGTCGTCGATCACCATCGCCGGCTCGGCGAGGGTGTAGTCACCGAGGCCCGTGTTGGTGGCGGTCACCGTGTAGGTGACCGTGTCGCCGATCTGGGTCGCGGCGGTCGCGTCGGAGGTCTTCGTCACCGACAGCGCGCGCGGGCAGCTCGTGACCGAAGCGTCGTTGTTGCTCGGGTCGGGGTCGACCTCGTTGGCCAGCACCGACGCCGCGTTGGTGAAGCACGCCGCGGCCGAGGCCGGGCTGTCGACGGTGATCGTGATCGTCTGCGACGCGCCGGCGGCGAGCTCGCCGACCGTGCAGGTGACCTGGTTGTTCTCCTCGATGCAGCCCGGGGTGGAGGTCTGGACGTTGCTCAGGCCGGTCGGCACGAGGTCGGTGACGACGCTGCCGGTCGACAGGCCGGGCCCGTCGTTGGTCACGGTCACGGTGTAGGTGAAGCTGTCGCCCGCGTCGTAGGACGTGGGGGCGTCCTTGACGATCGACAGGTCGGTCGGTGCGCCCGGGGATGCGGCGCCATCGTTGTTGTTACTCGCCGGGCCGGTGGAGGTGGCCACGACCGTGGCGGTCGGTGAGGCCGATCCGGGGTTCGTGACCGCGAGCTGGGTGACCCGGCCGGTGGAGTTGTGCGAGAAGCCCAGGTTCCCGTTGCCGAAGGTCCAGGCGGCGCCGTGTCCGCCGGTCGGAAGCCCGAGCGGGAAGACGTCGACGGGCTTGACCGCGGCCGCGCTCTCGAGGTCCATCCGGACGAGGTCCCCGGTCGTGCTGGTCACGCCCCAGAAGTAGCCGTAGGCGTACGTCATGTCGACGACATCGATGGGCATCGACAAGGTGCCGGTCGAGACCACGGCCCCGGTCTGGGTATCGATGACCCGGAACTCTGGGTTGTTGGGAAGGCCGACGTACAGGTTGTTCCCACCGTCCATCGCGCCCCACAGCGCGACCGCGGGCAGCGTCGACGTTCCGACGCGCGTGACGACGCCGTCCTCGCCGATCCGCACGATCGACCCCGTCGGAGTCGCCGCGCTACCGGCGCCATCGTTGACGACGCCGTAGATGTAGTCGTCGGTCGTGTTGTAGCCGATTGCGTTGTACGTCACCGCGGACGGCGCGCCCTCAGGGCTGAAGGTCACCGACCCGCCTGGACCGGCGACGGCGCGAAACAGGCCCGTCGGAACGTTCTGACCGACGAAGACGTAAGGCGTCAGCGGATCGAACGGGTCGCCGGGGGCGGCCTTCGCCTTGCTGGCACCAAGCAAGAAAGAGGCGAGGAGGAGGGCGCTCACCAGGACGAGCAACGCCGAGCGGCGTGTGTTCCGGGTGCGAGCAGGAACGATGCTTCTCAGTATCAAGTTCACCGGGGGGACTTTCGCTTGTAGGGGGAAACCCGGCGCGGTGGATACCCGGGGTAGGAATCGTCCGCGTTCATCGGGGTGAATCCACCCTAAAGCAGGCGTATCGGTGAAGTAAGACTAGATACTCGGAAACCGCTAGAACATTCGTCTACCGAAAATCTTGATCCGCCAGCGAGCGACGTTCTTGCCGTTCTTTGTCAAGCGATCGACGGAGCGTCGGGCCCGAAGCCCGCTTCGAGCACCTTCGCCGCCGCCTGTGGGACGGTTGCTCGCGCTCCGCGGATCTGCTCCTCGGCCGCCTGCATCGCCTCGGCCACGCCCGGGCGTTCGCGGAACGTGGCCAGCACGACCTCCTCGACCTGCTGGCGGAGCCACCGGAGCTGCTGGGCGGCCCGTCGCCGCTCGA
>JADMKN010000223.1 GCA_015478825.1 Patulibacter sp.
GGTTCCTCGCACCCGTCAGCGCCGCCATCGCCGACCCGCGGTCACTGCTCGTGGTCTGGATGCCCGCCTTCGACCTGGTGCGCCAGGTGCCCGGCCGGTCCCCGGTCATCCGGATCGACGGCGAGGACGCCCGCGTCGGTGTCCTGCCCGGGGCGCGCCTGCACCGCCGTCACCTGATCAAGTACGCGGCACCGGTCTGCTCGGCCAGCCTCAACCCCGACGACGACATCACGGCGGGGAGCCTGGGCGACGGCGTCGCGGAGCCCGCACCCGGCGGCGGGGTGCGGGCGGTCACGGCCGTGGCGGACGGCCACGGGTTCACCGTGGGGTTCACGCCACCGCTGCCCGACGCGACCCGGCCGGCCGGCGGTACGCCGTCGGAGGGCACGTGGGTGATCGAGGTGGACGGCGCCCGGGTCACCGGTGGCACGTGGTCCCTGCGGCCCGCCGGCACCGACCGCGAGGTGACGCTCCAGGTGACCCAGCGCTGGCGTCCGCGCCGGCTGCCGCTGCTGATGCGGCTGGTCACGACCGTCGTCCCGGTCTTCCGACGGTGGCCGACGACCTACGCGTGGCGCGGCGTGGTCACCGCGGACGGCGCCGTGCGGGACGCGGGCTGGTCACGGACAGGCGCCGAGGACGGCACCGACTACCGGCGGGCCACCGGAAGCTGAGCAGGGGCGGGTCCAGCGACACCGCCGGACCGAACTAGCTGTGCCGGTTCGTGTGCTCGGCGAGCTGCGCGCGCCGCCCGAGGGCCTCGCGCACCAGCAGCCCGGCGATCGCCACGGCCACCGCGATCACGAGGGGTTCTCGCACCAGGGCGGCGTCCGTGGCGTACTGCCGGAGGATGCCCGTGCCGTACTCGAGCATCTCCGCGAGGTCACGCGCGAGGATGCGCGAGCCGAGCGCGCTCGAGACCGCCGTCGTCAGCGACCCGTCGTCGGTCTCCGGCTCGGTGATCTCGCGCGAGACGACGCTGACGCCGTTGCGCAGCGTCGTGCCGCTCGGCAGGGCGGCGTCGATCCGCACCGGGACCGTGATCGTCACGGAGTCCCCGGCGGGGATCGAGGCGATCCGCCAGCCGATCGTCGTGGTGTCGTCGGCCGGGTCCTCCTCGTCGCCCTCGTCGACGACGGGAGCGACCTCGGTGAATCCGGTCGCGGGGGACGCGGTCGCCGCGCCCGCGGTGTAGGTCTGGTGGGCCTGCAGCACGTCCGTCACCTCGACGTCGCGGGCCGTGGCGTCGGTGCTGGTGTTGCGGACGACCACCGAGTAGTTGGCGATCGTTCCGGCGTTGGCAGCGGCGCCGTCGGGCGCCTTGGCGACCGTCAGCGTCGGCAGGCGCAGATTGGCGTCGGCGGTGTCGTCGTCGGCGTAGGGTCCGTCGGCGCTGGCGCTCTGCCCGTCGATGTCCTCCGCGGTCACCGCGACCGCGTTCCGCTGCGGGTTCGGGCTCGGCTTCGAGTCCAGGGTCGGCGTGGCGGTGAACGTCAGCACGACCTGACCGCCGGGGGCGATGTCGCCGATGTCCGCCCAGGTCAGGGTGTCACCGGTGTCCGCCGTCACGATGACCGGGACCGAGGCGAACACGTCGGGCCGGGTGGGCGTCGAAGCGAACGAGGCTGACCCGGTGTCGAAGGTCCACCCGGCGGGCAGCACGTCGACGACCGACACGTCCTGGGCCACCGAGGACGGCGACGGATTGGTGATCACGACGCGCCACGGGAACGACTCGCCGATCTCGGCGTTGGCGCTCTCGGCGAATCCGCTGGGGGCGTCCGCGTCCGTGACGCCCGTGGTCTTCTGGACCGTGACGTTCGGCAGGCGGACGTCGAGCGTGACCGTGTCGGTCGGCGGGTCCGCGGTGTACTCGCGGAACCCGTCGCTCGGGTCGGCGGCGCGCTCGGCGTCGCTGGCGTTCCAGTACGACGGCACGGTGGCGGTGTTGACCACGGTCTCGTTGGCGCTCAACGCGGACGACGAGACCAGATCGGCGGTGTAGGTCAGCGTGACCGAATCACCCGGATCGAGTGGACCCGGGATCGTCCAGGCCAGGCTGCCGTCGTCCCCGTCACCGTCGACCACGGTCGCGGAAGCGGTGGGGGAGACACCACTCGCCGTGGCCACGACGTTGGTCAGCTTCGCGCTCGGCGTGTCGCTCACGTCGACGTCGTAGGCCGGCGAGTCGCCGTCGTTGGTCACGGTCAGGGTGTAGGTGTAGCTGTCGCCGGGCTCGGTGTCGCGGCGGTCGCTGTCGTCGGTGGTCGGGATCCCGCTGACGTGCTTGTCGAGCGTGATCTGCGGCTCGTGGACCGTGGTCGACGCGGTCTCCGGCCCGGTGCTCTCGTCGTAGGATCCGGTGTCCGGGAACTCGTCGGGCAGGCCGCCCTCGTCGGTCGCGTTGTAGTAGACGGAAACGCTGTTGGTCAGCACGTCGCCGGCTTCGACCGGACCCGGGGTCGGCAACGCGAAGGCGTCGGCGATCCGGCCCTGGTAGGTCAGACGGATCGTCCGCGGCTCCGCGGACGCGGGCACGTCGTCCAGCACGGCGGCGATCCGCTGCTGCCCGGTCACCGGGCTGCGCGCCTCGCTGTGGTACTCGGGGATCGTCGGCAGCGAGCACGCCGGCAGGCAGGTGACGGTTGCGCTGCCTCCGACGTAGTCCACGCCGTTGGGCAGCGCGTCGACGAACGTCAGGTCGTAGAAGACGACGTTCGGCGGCAGCGTGTACTCGACGGTGTAGTCGATCAGGTCGCCGACGGTGGCCCGCGGCGAGACGGCGGTCTTGGTCAGCGCTCCGCCCTCGACGGTCAGCGCCTTGGTCGCCGTCGCGGTGTAGCCCGTGTTGTAGGGGGAGTCGGCGGTTCGCTCGTTCGGGTCGCTGCCCGACAGGCTGGAGCCGGTCACCGTGATGCTGTTCGTCAGGACCAGACCCGCCGGCGCGGGGGAGTCGACGTCGGCCTCGTAGAGCAGGTTCGGGTCGGCGCCGGGGACGAGGGTGCCGTGCGCCCAGGTGATCGTGCGGTCATCCTCGTCCCAGGTGCCGGCCGGGAAGCCGGAGAGCCCGACCGGCTCGCCGGTCGCGGTCACGGGGGAGCCGTCGGGCCGCCGGGGAGTGATGCCCGTCGGAACGGTGTCGACGGTCACGGTCTCGTGGCTCGCCGCGACGTCGGTGTCGACGGGATTGCGGACTCCGACCGTGTAGCGGACGACGTCACCGGCCGAGACGGCGCTGGTGGCGTTCGTGAACGGGGCCAGCGAGGCGCTCTTGCTGACGCGCAGGTCGGGCTCGACGATCGTGAGGTTCGGCGCCGTTCCGGTTCGCGTCGCGACCGGACCGGTTGCGCTCGGCCGCCAGGCGAAGCTCGCGCTGTTGGGCAGCGTCTCGCCGCGGCGGTTGGCGTTCACCGGGGTCGTGGCGTCGCGCACGCGGGCGGTGAAATCGACGGTGAAGACGGCGTCGGTGGTCGCGGTGTTCGCGTACCCGCCCGTGAAGGCCACACCGAGCTGGTTGGCGGCGACGGTCGGCGTGGGCAGCGGGGCGACGGGGGCGCCACCGGCCTGGCTGATGGTCGGCGCGGGGGTCGAGAGCAGCTCCATCCGCGGGTCGACCGTGTCGGTGATCGTCGGCGTGCCGAACAGCGTCGTGCCGGCGGGAACGCGGATCGCGACGCGATAGGTGACGGTCTCGCCGACGGTCGCCTGCGTCGCGAGGTTGTTGCCGGGTTCGTCGACGCTGGTGCCGACGATGCTCTTGCCGATGCCGACGTCCCGCAGCCTGATGGTCGCGGGGTCGTCGGCGCGCGGAGCGTTGGTGGTCGTCCGCGTCGGATCGATGTTGCTGGCGGGGACGAACGGCTCGCTGCCGCCCGTGTTGGTGTCGCGGGCGTACTCGACGACGCCGGCGGTGTTGGTCAGGGCCGCTACGGGCGGGAGGCCCTGCGGCACCGTGACGACGTAGGTCAGGTCGCGCGCGCCGTCGGCCGGGACGGTGATCGCGTCGGCCGCGTCCCAGGTGATCCGCGAGCGGTCCGGCAGGAGGCTGGGTTCGCAGACTCCGCCGTCGGCTACGAGGCTGCCGGGGACCACGTCGGCGCAGGTGATCCCCGCCGGCAGGTTGTCCCACACGACGGTCCGCACGGCGTCCGTCTCACCGGCGTTGGACAACCGCACCCGGTACGTGACCTCGCTCCCGGCCGGAACGTTGGTCGCATTGCCGCCGGAGATCGACGAACCCCCCGCCGGGCTGACGCCCGTGACGCGCTTGTCGAGCGAGACGATCTGCGCCTCGACGCGGTCACGCAGCGAGAAGGTCTCGCCGCCGGTGTTGCGGTAGGCGAGCTTCATCAGGTTGCCGGTCAGCGTCTGCTCGGCGGCGACGGGCATCACGCTGGTCGCGACGGTGGTCGCGAAGGTCCACTCGAAGACCTGGTTGGCGGTGTCGACGTCCGTCAGCTCCCAGGCCAGCACGCGGTCGCTGACCGCGGCGCTGTCGTCGACCGTCACGCCGGCGATCGTGTTGCGGCTCGTCGGCTGGGCCGACCCGGGCTCGTAGGCGAGGCCGGCCGGGATGAAGTCGCGGATCTCCGGCTCGCCGGTGTCGACGGTCGACGAGAAGTCGACGCGCAGGCGCCAGCAGATCCGGTCGCCGGGACCGTAGGTCGGCACGACGGCGTCGTCGACGTAGGCGTCGGGGTTCGCGGTCTGCGCGGCCGAGCAGCTCACGGGCGTCGGAACACCGGTCGCCGTCGGGTCGAGCACGGTCTTGTCGATCGAGATGCCGCCCGACGTCTGGGACGCCGACGAGGTGTCGACGACGGTTCGCGAGTCGGGGCCGTCGCCGTCGATGCGCACGGCGGGATCGTCCGTGCAGTCGAGGTCGCCGTCGGCGCAGATCCGCTGGTCATCGCCGGTCACGTCGACGGTGTTGGTCCAGCTATCGCCGGCCCGCACGGGGTTGCCGGCGTCGTCGGCGAAGTCCTCCTGGTAGAGGCGACGGGTGCGCGTGGGGAAGGTCAGCTCGTACTCGGCGGACGGCGCGAGCTCGGGCAGGTTCCAGCCGATCGTCCACGAGCCGTCGGCGTTCTCGTCGACCGAGGCGTAGTCGAGCGACGGCGTCTCGCCGGAGACGGGGTCGCACTCCGCGTTGGCGGTCGACGGCGCGGGGGCCGTGGTCTGCTCGTAGTTCGCGGCGCCGAGTGGGCAGAGGCCGTCGGGCAGCGTGTCGGTCACGATGCCGTCGGTGACGCGGCGGTACTCCGACGTGCGGAAGAGCAGCGACCACTCGCTGATGCCGTCCTGGCGGATCTCGCCCGGATCGACCGACTTGACGACCGCCAGGTCCTCGGCGGTGCGGGTCAGCGTCGTCGCGTCCTCGACGGGGATGCGGTTGGCGGGGTCGGGATCGTCGCCCCGGTAGACGCCGCTCGCGATCGCGTGGTTGCGCAGCGGCTGCTCGTCGGTGGTCTCGGGACCGGAGTTGTTGTCGAGGTTGGCGGTCTGGGCGCCGTCGGTCGCCGGTTCGGGACCGCCGGTCGTCGCGGTGTCGGTCGACCAGTCCAGCGTGTTCTCGCGCAGCGGCACGGCCGCGACGTACTGGATCTCGACGGTCTCGCCCGGTTGCAGCGTGCCGAGCCCGGTCCACCGCACGTGCGTGTAGACGGCCTCGGGCAGCGGGTTCTCGGAACCGGCGCCGTCGGGGTCGGTCAGGACCGTCTCGACGGTCGTCGGGGTACGGCAGGCGCCGGCGTCGAGGCCGCCCGGGGCGTTGCCCGGCGCGTCGATCGCTCCGGATCCCGCGTATTCCTCGCTGGAGCCGAGGTTGGTCCCAGCCGAGCTGGTGTTGTCGACGGTCCCGCAGCCGAGGAACTCGAGGCCGGCCGGCAGGTAGTCGTCGACCGCGATCCCCGTCGTCGGCGCGACGCCGTTGTTGGTGACCCGCAGCGTGTAGACCGTCTGGTGGTCGTGGATACCGCGCATGATCTCGCCTTCGGAGTTGGGCTCCGACTTCTCGATCTGGATCGCGTTGATCCGGGTGGTCGCCTGGTCGTCGTTCGACGTCATCCCGGTCGGGGACGAGATCGGGGCGCCGGTGCTGCTGAACGCCGGGACGATCCGCGGTTGCTGGTTGGCGTAGGCGGCCGCGCGGTTGACGTAGGCGCCGCCGATCCCGTAGGCCGCGGGGCCGCTCGTCGCGTGGGCCACGCGGTAGCTCACGCTCTGGGACGAGTTGACGCTGATGTCCGCGACGTTCTCGAAGATCAGGGTGGTGGCGCCCGGGGTGGGGGCGTCGGCGATCACCGTCGGAGCGAGCTCCGCGCCCGCGAACCGGGCGCTGCCCGCGACGTAGCTCACGCCCGCGGGAAGCACGTCGCGGAAGGTCAGGTTGTAGCCGTATGGGCCGCTGGCGTCGTTGGTCGCGCGCAGCGTGACGGACGATTCGCTGCCGAGCAGGACCGTCGGGGGCGCGCTTTTGTCGAAGCTCAGCGCCGCCGATGCCGACGCTGGCCCGAGCCCGAATCCGAGTCCGAGCAACGCGGTGAGCAGGGCGACGCCACCGAGGCGCCGTGGTCCCCGGCGTCCTGGGCGAGATGAGCGTCCGGACAGCGGCGGGCAGACGAAACAGCGCATGTAGCACGCACGCTAACGGAGATACTCGGGGGCCGGCGTCGTACGGTTGGTCTCTACGGCATATGAAGGGAATTGTGCGCGGAGAGGTGGTCCGTGAGGTTTCGCATCGGGCGCGGCCGGCCCGCCGGTGGCCCCGGGATCCGGGCCGCGGACCTCGCGGATCAGGCCCGTTTTCCTACGCTCTCGTAGCTTTGAGCTACGGAATCGTAGCTTTGCTCTTGCGTTCGATTTACAGATCGTCTAGCGTCTGTCCAGCGGCTCGACAACTGGAGTCGATTTGTACAGCGAAGGAGCGGGACCGATGAGTAGCACCACCGCTGGCGACCTGCAGTCCCACGGACACGAGCACCACCATCACGGCGAGGGCGACGTCAACGCCCCGGCCTGGACGGACAGCAAGCGCTACGCCTGGCTGCTCGGTCTGTTCATCCCGGCCTCGCCGTTCGTCGCCTGGGGCCTCTACGAGGCGACCGGAGCGGGGATCGTCTGGTGGCTCGGGCCGCTGCTGGTCTTCGGCGTGATGCCCGCGCTCGACGCGATCATCGGCACCGACGCCGAGAACCCGCCGGACCGCGTGCTGGCCTGGCTGGAGCAGGACCGCTACTACCGGTGGTGCACCTACGCCTACCTGCCGTTGCAGTACGGGTCGTTGATCATGGCCTGCTGGATGTGGGCCTCCGGCGACCTCGGGCTGGTCGCGAACATCGGCCTGGCGATCACCATCGGCTGCGTCAGCGGGATCGCGATCAACACCGCCCACGAGCTCGGCCACAAGCGCGCGTCGATGGAGCGCTGGCTCAGCCGGGTCGCGCTCGCCCAGACCGGCTACGGCCACTTCTTCATCGAGCACAACCGTGGGCACCACGTCCGGGTGGCGACGCCCGACGATCCCGCCAGCTCGCGGCTGGGGGAGAGCTTCTGGGCGTTCTGGCCGCGGACGGTGCGCGGGAGCTTCACGTCGGCCTGGCACCTCGAGCGCGAGCGGTTCAAGCGGCTCGGGCAGTCGCCGTGGTCGCTGAAGAACGACGTGCTCAACGCCTGGGCGATGAGCCTCGTGCTGTTCGGCGTGCTGATCGCGATCTTCGGCATCGGCATCGCCCCGTACCTGCTGATCCAGGCGATCTTCGGCTTCTCGCTGCTCGAGGTCGTCAACTACCTCGAGCACTACGGACTGGTCCGGCAGAAGCGCGAGGACGGTCGCTACGAGCGCACGCGTCCCGAGCACAGTTGGAACAGCAACAACGTCGCGTCCAACGTCTTCCTCTACCACCTGCAGCGACACAGCGACCACCACGCCCACCCGACCCGCCGCTACCAGGCGCTGCGCCACTTCGAGGAGGCGCCGCAGTTGCCGTCGGGCTACGCGACGATGATCGTGCTGGCCGTCGTGCCGGGGATCTGGCGCCGGACGATGGACCACCGCGTGCTGGCCCACTACGGCGGCGACGTGACGCGGGCCAACATCCACCCGCGCAAGCGGGCCCGGATCATGAAGAAGTACGGACCGGGCACCCCGGCGGCGGCCGCCGGGGCCGCCGCCTACGCCGCGCGTGAGGCGGCCGAGGCCGCGGCGTCCCCCGAGACCGCGGGGGTCGCCCGATGAGCGCCTACCGCTGCCCGGTCTGCGACTACGTCTACGACGAGGCCGCCGGCAACCCGCGGGAGGGCTTCCCGGCCGGCACCCGCTGGGAGGACGTCCCCGACGACTGGCCCTGCCCCGACTGCGGCGTGCGGGACAAGGTCGACTTCGAGCCCGTCGGGGCGACCGCGGACTGAGCTCCGCGCGTCTACCGTTGATCCCCATGGCTTCCGGGTCCCGTTCCCCGTCGTTCGCCGACGCCTCGCGCTCGCTGCTGCGTCAGACCCTGTTCGAAGCCGCGCGCGAGCTGGCGGCGGAGCGCCCGTGGAAGTCCGTGAGCATGGCGGCGGTCGCGTCGCGCGCCGGCGTCAGCCGTCAGACGGTCTACAACGAGTTCGGCTCGCGAGACGGTCTGACCGGCGCGCTCGTGATGCACGAGGTCGACGAGTTCCTGACCGCCGTCGAGGCGGCGATCCGCGAGCACGACGACAGCCCGGCCGACGCGCTGACCGCGGCGCTCCACGTCTTCCTGACCGCGACCGCCAACGACCCGCTCGTCGCCGCCGTGACCAACGAGGGCGGCCGCGACGAGCTGCTGCCGCTGGTCACGTCGGGCGCGCAACCGCTGTTGCGCTATGCGACCGAGCGGCTGTCCACGCTGCTGCTGGAGCTGTGGCCGGTGGTCGGCGCCCCGGACGCCGAGTTCCTGGCGGAGTGCATCGTCCGGCTCGGGCTGAGCTACGTGGTCCTGCCCGTGACGTCACCCCAGGCCACCGCGGACGGCATCGGCAAGCTGATGCGTCCGTACATCGAGGAGTTGCTCCGTGGTATCAGCGTCTGAGGGATCCGCATCCGCCGTGACGCGACGGGTGACCAGCACCGACGGAGTCGGACTGGCGGTGACCGAGCACGGCGACCCGTCGGCCCCGACCGTCGTCCTCGTCCACGGCTATCCCGATTCGTCCGAGCTCTGGGGCGGCGTCGTCGAGCGGCTGCGCGACGACTTCCACGTGGTCACCTACGACGTGCGCGGGGCCGGTCGCAGCGATCGGCCCAAGCGCGTCCGCGACTACGCGATGCGGCAGCTCTCCGACGACCTGCTGGCGGTGATCGACGCGGTGGCGCCCGGCAAGCAGGTGCACCTCGTCGGCCACGACTGGGGCGGGATCCAGAGCTGGGAGTCGGTCGCGCGCCCCGAGACCGCGGCGCGGCTCTCGTCGTACACCGCGATCGCCGGACCGAGCCTGGACCTGGCGGCGGTCGGCGCGTCGGCGAAGCGCAAGCGCGGCGAGCTGGCGCCGCGCGACACGCTCAAGCAGCTCATCAAGTCCTGGTACATCCTGTCGTTCCACCTGCCCTTCGCGGCGCCGCTGCTCTGGCGGTACTACCTGGGCCGCAACTGGGCGCAGGCGTTCCAGCGGACCGAGGGCGTGCGGCCCCCCGCCGGGCATCCCGCCGCGACGATCACCGAGGACGGGATCGACGGCATCAAGCTCTACCGGCGCAACATGCTCCCCCGGCTGCTGCGACCCCGCTACCGCCGGGTCGACGTCCCGCTGGTCCAGGTCTGCATCACCCTGCGCGACGCGTTCATCGCCCCCGACATCTACGACGAGCTCCCCGGGCGGATGCCGGAGCTGTGGTTCCGCCGCGCGGACGCGCCGCACTGGATCCCGGTGCTCGATCCGGGGACGGTCGCCGGCTGGATCCGCGACGCCGTCGCGTACCGCGAGGCTGGCGGCGCGGACGGAACGGCGCCGGCGCCCGCCGACGCCGAGCGGCACCACGCGGACGCCGCGTATGTCGGTTGAGCCTCGGTCATCGGGCAGCCTGGAAGTCCTCGAACGGTGACGGATATGCTCGGTCGGTGCCCGACCCGACCAAGACATGGTGTGTAGAGCGCCTCCTGCTCGCGAACTTCCGTGGCTTCGAGAAGCTGGAGCTGCACCTCGATCCTGAGACGACCGTTCTGATCGGGATCAACGGCGCGGGCAAGACGGCCGTTCTAGATGGCATCGCGGTGATGTTGTCGACGGTGGTTAGGGAGCTTCGGGCAGGTGAAGGCCGCGGTTTCGCCCTTGGGGATGTGCGCCAGCAGCCGCATCGTCTCGACTCGCGTGAAGCCGTCGCCCACATGGAACCGTCCTATCCGGTCTGGGGCGGTATGACCGCCGTCTTGGACGGCGAACGATATGAGTGGTCTCGCGTTCGAAAGAACAAGATGGGAAAGACCAGTTGGGCGCAGAACGCTGCTTCGGCGGGGGTCGCTGACCTGGCGGTTCGGGCCGGCAAGGCCCAAGGGCCTCTGCCGGTGCTGCCGGTGATCGCCGCTTATAGCGTCGAGCGATTGGTCGGCCAACGACGAGGTTCGGGGGAGATCGGGTCCTCTCGGTTCGGTGCGTACGCGGCTGCGCTCGAATCGAAATCCGACATGCGGCGTCTGACGGTGTTTCTTCGCGACCTGACGGTTGCGGTGGGCGCCGCCAAGGCGTTCGACGATGAGCCGCCGCACGCGGCTGCCATGCAGCTACAGGCGATCGATCGTGCGTGCACGTCGGCGCTGCGGTCGACCGGGTGGGCGGCTCCTCGGTGGACGACGGCGGGGGTCACGCTCACGCATGAGCGGCATGGGACGCTTCTGTTGGAGCAGTTGTCCGCGGGAATCGGTATCACGGCCGGCCTCGTGATCGACCTGGCGAGCCGCGCTGCGCGAGCAAATCCGTGGCTCGGCTCCGATCAGCTTCTGGAGCGGGTGCCGGGGATCGTGCTGATCGACGAAGTGGACCTCCATCTTCACCCTTCGTGGCAGCAGCGGATCCTTGGGGAGCTCCGCCGAGTATTTCCGCAAGTGCAGTTCATCGTGACCACCCACAGTCCCCAGGTGCTCTCGGCAGTGCCCGCTGAGCAGATTCGAATCATCGATGGCGATGCTGTGCGTCGTGTCGATCACGCTCGGGGCCTGAGGTCCGACATCGTGCTGGAGACCGTGATGGGCACCGAGGCGGAAGCGCCTACCGAGGAGCGAGAGCGCCTGGACTCCTACATGGCAAAGGTGTACGCGGGGCAAGGGCGAAGCGACGCGGCTGTTGCGGAGCGACGGACGGTGGAGCGCGAGATGGGCGGTATTGGCACCGTTCCCGAACTCGCCGACGCGGATGCATACATGGCGCTGGACGACGAAGCATGAGGCGGATAGCCGCGCGGACGCCACCGAGCGAGCACGCACGACTGCGCGCAAGCGGCGGGACGTACGAGGAAATGAGTGGCGTGGCGGCGGTCCGCCAAGCGCTATACGACGAACAGGGTGGAATCTGCGCCTACTGTGAGCAACTCCTGTCGCTGCCGGAAGCGGAAACGGGTCCGGGCCGTAAGGGCCGTCACAAGACGAAGATTGAGCATTTCCACCCAAGACACTCGAAGACGTCGGAAGACGACGCGTGTCTCCGCGAGAGCGGTGAAGCGCAGCTACAGCACGCCGACACCGCGTGGTCAAACATGCTCTTGTGTTGCCACGGAGGACTCGACGGCGCCAACGTAGAATCTCACTGCGACACCAGGAAAGATGGAGCGGACATATGCGCGCGGTTTCGCAACCCGAAGACGACATCGGTGCAGCGTCTGGCAACGGTGGAACCGGATGGTCGCCTAGTCGCGGCTAGTGGCATGCCCCACGGTGCCCAGGATGTCATCGACGGTGTCCTCGGCCTGAACAACAGAGGCCTGGTCCGCGGACGTCACGAGTTCGTTCGTGCGCTACGGCGGAGGATCGCTCAGAAGAAGCAGACGCATGGCCCGCGTTGGCCGACCCACCGCAACGGGGTCGCTGACAAGCTGGAGCTGGAAGCACAGGCAAGCCGACAAGAGTTTCCGTCAGTCTTGCTTGCCGCAGCGGACCGGCTTCGGCGATAGACGATCCTTTGCCCGGCGGCCCCGGGACGTACTGCCCGCTGCAGCGGGCGGCACTCGTACTACCGCCAGTAGTATGCGGGCTATGACTGCGTCCCCCGCGCGCTCGGTGATCGTCCCCGTCGACCCCTTCGGCGTACGCGGATGAGGCTCGTTCCGCCCACCGTCGTCCGCCGCGTCAACCAGGTCGGGGCGGTCGCCCAGAACGCGATGGAGGTCGTGCTGCTGGGCGGCCTCGAGACCGGCGACGAACCAGCGCCGTTCCGGGTGGTCAGCGACCAGCGGGTCTACCGGCTGCGGCACTACTTCCCGGAGCCCGACCCGGCCCGCCCCGCCGCGGGTGGCGTCCGCGCCGACGACGATGGCGATGACGGCGCCGAGGCGGACGACGAGCGGCCGGTGCTGCTGCTCGTTCCGCCGATGATGCTCGCGACCGAGGTCTACGACGTGTCGCCGCAGGCCAGCGCCGTGACCGAGCTGCACCGGCTCGGGCTCGATCCGTGGGTCGTCGACTTCGGCGCTCCCGAGCGCGAGGAGGGCGGGCTCGAACGGACGCTGACCGACCACGTGGTCGCCGTCGACGACGCGATTACCCGGGTCCACGCCGCGACGGGACGCAACGTCCACCTGGTGGGCTATTCGCAGGGTGGGATGTTCTGCTACCAGGCGGCGGCGTACCGGCGCAGCAAGCACATCGCCAGCGTCGTCACCTTCGGCAGCCCCGTCGACTTCAGCGCGACGCTGCCGTTCGGGATCCCCGAGCAGCTCGCCGGTCCGCTGGCGGCGTTCCTCGCCGACAACGTCTTCGCCAGCCGGCCGCTGCCGGCGTGGGCGAGCAGCACCGCGTTCCGGATGCTCGACCCGATCAAGGACGTGCGCCAGCGGATCGACTTCCTGATGCAGCTCGGCGACCGCGAGGCGCTGCTGCCCCGCGAGCGCCAGCGGCGGTTCCTCCAGGGCGAGGGCTTCGTCGCGTGGTCGGGGCCGATCCTCGCCGACGTGCTGCGCAACTTCGTCGTCCACAACCGGATGCTGTCCGGCGGGTTCGTGATCGAGGAGCGGCTGGTCACGCTGGCCGACATCACCTGCCCGGTGCTGGCGTTCGTCGGCGAGTACGACCAGATCGCGATGCCCGAGGCGGTTCGCGCGATCACCCGCGCCGCGCCGCGCGCCCGGATCTACGAGCGGTCGGTCAAGGCCGGGCACTTCGGGATGGTCGTCGGCACCGCCGCGGCGGCGGAGTCGTGGCCGGCGGTGCTCGGCTGGACGCGCTGGGTCGAGTCGGGAGCGGACCCCGCGGCGCCGCCGCCCGGGGCGGCGTTGATGGAGGACGCGGCCCCGCGCGAGCTCGGCGCGTCGCCGTCGGTCGGCGCCAGCCTCGAGCTCGCCGCCAACGCCAGCGTCGGGGCACTGCGCTCGCTGGCCCGGAGCGTCCGCTCGTCGTCGCGCAGCGTGCGCAACGTCGCGACCGAGGCGGTCGCCCAGCTCCCGCGCCTGTTCCGCCTGGAGCAGATCGAGTCGAACACGCGGATCTCGCTCGGACGGCTGCTCGACGAGCACGCCCAGCGGGCGCCCGACGACGTGCTCTTCCTGTTCGCCGACCGGGCGCACACCCACGCGGCGACCAAGCACCGGATCGACAGCATCGTCCGGGGCCTGATCAGCGTCGGGGTGCGCCAGGGTCAGCACGTCGCGCCGCTCGCC
>JADMKN010000224.1 GCA_015478825.1 Patulibacter sp.
GTCCGAGACCGCGATCGGGCCCGAGCCCGGTCCCCCGCCCCCGTGCGGCTGGGTGAACGACTTGTGCAGGTTGAAGTGCACGATGTCGAAGCCCATGTCGCCCGGCCGCGTGATCCCCATGATCGCGTTCAGGTTGGCGCCGTCGTAGTACAGGACGCCGCCGACCCCGTGGACGATCTCGGAGATCTCCTCGATGTTCGGATCGAAGATCCCCAGTGTGTTGGGGTTGGTCAGCATGATCAGGGCGGTGTCCTGATCGGCCTTCGCCCGCAGGTCGTCGATGTCGACGCCGCCGTCGGGGTTGGTCGCGACCTTCACGACCTCCAGCCCGGCCATCGTGACCGTCGCCGGGTTGGTGCCGTGCGCGGTGTCCGGCGTCAGGACCTTGGTCCGCGTCTCGCCGCGGGCCTCGTGGTACGCCCGCGCGAGCAGCACGCCGGCCAGCTCGCCGTGCGATCCCGCCGACGGCTGCAGGCAGACGTGCGGCAGGCCCGAGACCTCGGCGAGCTGGCGCTCCAGCCCGTGCATCAGCTTCAGCGCGCCCTGGGCGTGCTCCGCCGTCTGGAACGGGTGCATCCGCGCGTGACCGGGCAGCGCGCCGACCCGCTCGTGCAGCCGCGGGTTGTACTTCATCGTGCACGACCCGAGCGGGTAGAAGCCCGTGTCGAGGTCGAAGTTACGACGCGAGACCCGCACGTAGTGGCGGACGAGCTCCGGCTCGGTGACCTCGGGCAGGCGCGCCGGGGTCGAACGGCGCAGCCGCTCGGGCAGGATCTCGTCGAGCGCGACGTCGGGCACCCCGGACTCGGGGGCGACGAACGCCCGGCGCCCGGGAGCGCCCTTCTCGAAGATCGTCGTCGCGTGGTCGCGCTGGATCGGATTGACCGACGTGGTCGGCGCCGCGAGCGGGCGCGGATCGCTTCCGCCGGCCGCGGGCAGGATCGCTTCGGTCTGGACGGTGCTCATGCGGTGACTCCGGCGGGGTGGGAGGTGGACTGGCTTCCCGCTCGCTGCGCGGCCACCGCCGCGCCCAGGAGCTGCTCCAGCCGGTCGATCTGCTCCTTGGTGCGCTGCTCGGTGATCGCCACCAGCAGGCCGTCGGCGTACTCCTCGCCGTGGGTGCGCGCCAGCGCCAGGCCCGGGTTGACGCCGTGGTCCTGGCAGTAGGCCACGACCTGCTCGACGTCGACGCCCGGCAGCCGCAACGCGAACTCGCGGACGACCGGCTGATCGTGCAGCAGCTCGACGCCGTCGATCGCCGCCAGCGTGGTCCGCGCGTAGTGGGTGCGCTGGACCAGCAGCTCGGCCAATTCCGGCAGCCCCTGCTTGCCGAGCCAGCCCAGGTAGACGACGCCCGCCAGCGCGTTCAGCGCCTGCGACGTGCAGATGTTCGACGTCGCCTTCTCGCGACGGATGTGCTGCTCGCGGGTCTGCAGCGTGAGCACGAAGCCGCGGCGACCGTCGACGTCGGTGGTCTCCCCCGCGATCCGGCCCGGCATCCGGCGCAGGAACGCCTCGCGCGCCGCGAAGAAGCCGAACGACGGTCCGCCGAAGTCCAGACGGTTGCCGAGGGTCTGGCCCTCGCCGACGGCGACGTCGACGCCGACCTCGCCGGGGGGCGCCAGCACGCCGAGCGTGATCGGGTCGTACGCGCCGACCAGCACGAGCTTGTCGCCGCCGGCGTCCTCCGCCTTGGCGACATCGCTCAGCGCCGCGACGTCCTCGACGGCGCCGAGGAAGTTCGGCTGCTGGACGATCGCCGTCGACGTGTCGCCGTCGATCGCGGCAGCCCAGGCGTCCGGATCGGTCGCGCCGTTCTTCAGCGGGACGACGGTGACCTGCTGGCCGTAGCCGACGGCCAGGGTCTCGAGCGTCTGGATCGTGTGCGGGTGCACGCCCGCCGAGACGACGATCCGCTGGCGGTTGTTGACGAGCTTGGCCAGGTACGCCGCCGCGGCGACCGCGCTCGGGCCCTCGTAGACCGACGCGTTGGAGACCGGCAGCGCGGTCAGCTCCGAGATCGCGGTCTGGTACTCGAACATCACCTGCAGGCCGCCCTGCGAGACCTCGGGCTGGTACGGCGTGTAGGGGGTCAGGAACTCCGACCGGCCCAGCAGCATGTCGATGATCGCCGGGACGTAGTGGTCGTACATCCCCGCGCCGAGGAAGGTGACCTCGTCCTCCGCCGACGTGTTGGCCGCCGCCAGATCGGCGAGGTGCGTGTAGACCTCCTGCTCGGTCAGCCCCTCGGGCAGATCGAGCGGGTCCTGCAGCAGCAGCGCGTTCGGGATCTGCTCGGCGAGCAGGTCCTTGATCGAGCCGACGCCGACGGCCGCGAGCATCGCTTCGCGGTCGGCATCGGTGGCGGTGGTGTAGCGGGTCACGACAGGCAGGCCCTTCGAACGGATCGGGGTGCGGACGGCGCGGCGGGCGGGCCGCGGCCGGGTGCGGTGCGGAACGCCTCTCGGCGCCGCCGCGACCGCTGGGGATCAGACGGTCTAGTCCAGCGTTGCGACGTACGCGTCGCGGTCCAGGAGGTCGTCCACCTGGGCCGGCTCGCTCAGGCGCACCTTCACGAGCCATCCCCCATCGTACGACGCTTCGTTGATCGCCTCCGGTCCGCCCTCGAGATCGTCGTTGACCGCGACGACCTCGCCGGACAGCGGAGCGATCACGTCGGAGACCGCTTTGACGGACTCGACCTCGGCGTAGGACTCGTCCTTGGTCACCGTGGCGCCGACCTCGGGCAGGTCGACGAAGACGACCTCGCCGAGCGCGTCCTGGGCGAACCAGGTGATGCCGAAGACCGCGGTGTCCCCGTCGATCCGTGCCCAGTCGTGCTCGGGGTGGTACTTCAGGTCCTCGGGGTACGAAGCGTCAGCCATGTCGTCTCCTGCGGCAGGGTCGGTGGTGAGGGAAGGAAAGGTGGTCGGCGCTACGCCGAGCGCTTGTAGAGCGGGCGGGTGGCGACCTCGGCGGGACGGACCCGGCCGCGGACGTCGATCTCGATCGGGGTCCCGGGGGTCGCATGATCGACCGGCACGTAGGCCAGGCCGATGCCGACCTCGAGCGTCGGCGAGAAGGTGCCGCTGGTGACCACGCCACCGCCGACGACCTCGTTGCCCGGGCGCGGGATGCCCTTGTCGGTGAAGCGGAACGGCACGAGCTTGAGCCCGTCCGGATGCGCGCCGTCGCCCTGCGCGCGCACGTCGCGGACGGCGTCGCAGCCGAGGAACCCGGTGTCCTCCTTGCACGCCCAGCCGAGGCCGGCCCCGATCGGGTCGCGGTCCTCCGACAGGTCGTTGCCGTAGAGGTGGTAGCAGGCCTCCAGCCGCAGGGTGTCGCGCGCGCCGAGTCCGGCGGGCGTGGCCCCGGCGGCGACGACCGCGTCCCAGAGCGCCGAGGCGTAGGTCGGGGCGACGAGCAGCTCGACGCCGTCCTCGCCGGTGTAGCCGGTCCCCGCGACGAGCAGCTCGATCGGCTCGGGCTCGAGGGCCGGGTCGGCGGCGGCGGGAGCGGGATCCCAACTCAGAGGCGCGATCCGGAACGGCGCGGGCAGCTCGGCGTCGAGCAGCTCGCCGACGATCCGCCGCGCGTTCGGACCCTGGACGGCGAGCATCGCGTAGTCGTCGAAGGCGTCCTCGACGGTGACGTCAAAGCCCTCGGCGTGCCGCTGGAACCAGGCCAGGTCCTTGGCGTGGTTCGACGCGTTGGTGACGGTCAGGTAGACCTCGTCCGCCAGCCGGTAGGTGAAGAGGTCGTCGAGGATCCCACCGTCCGGCTTGCACAGCACCGAGTACTGGGCTCCGCCGACGGCGATCTTCGCCACGTCGTTGGAAAGGATCCGCTGGAGGAACTCGAGGGCCTGCGGACCGGACGTGCGGATCTCGCCCATGTGCGAGACGTCGAACACGCCGCAGTCCGAGCGGACGGCAAGGTGCTCGTCCTTGACCCCCACGTACTGGACGGGCATCTCCCAGCCCGCGAACGGCACGAGTCGCGCACCGGCCGCCACATGCCGATCGTGAAGGGCGGTCCGCCGTAGGTCCTCTGCCGTCGTCACTGCGCCAGCCTACCAATGGGCCAGGCGCGAACCTGGCCCGGTGGCGGGCGTCTCGGTTACCGGAGGAATGCGGGAATGTCGATGTCGTCGTCGTCGATCTCCAGCGACGAGCGCTGGCGGTCGGCGCGCGGCGTGCGGTCCGGCTCGGACGACCGGCGCGGACGCTCGGGCTGCCGGCTCTGGCGCGCCGGCGCGCTGCTCTTGGCGCGCGAGCCACGCGTCTTGTCGAACCCGGTCGCGATCACCGTGACGCGGATCTCGTCGCCGAGGCTCTCGTCGATCACCGCGCCGAAGATGATGTTGGCGCTGCCGTCGGCGGCCGCCTGCACGATCTCGGCGGCCTCGTTGACCTCGAACAGGCCGAGCTCGGTGCCGCCGGTGATGTTCAGCAGGATGCCGGTGGCGCCCTCGACGCTGTCCTCGAGCAGCGGGCTCGAGATCGCGGCCTTGGCGGCCTCGCCGGCGCGCGTCTCGCCCGCCGACTGGCCGATCCCCATCAGCGCGGTGCCGGCGTCGTGCATGATCGTCCGGACGTCCGCGAAGTCGAGGTTGATCAGGCCCGGGATCGTGATCAGATCCGTGATGCCCTGGACGCCCTGGCGCAGGATGTTGTCGGCCGACCGGAAGGCGTCGAGGATCGACGTGCGCTTCTCGACGAGGCCGAGCAGGCGGTCGTTGGGGATCACGACGAGCGTGTCGACGACCTCGCGGAGGCGGTTGATCCCGTCCTCGGCCTGGCGCATCCGCTGGGTGCCCTCGAACGAGAACGGCCGCGTGACGACGCCGACGGTCAGCGCGCCGATCTCGCCCTTGGCGATCTCGGCGATCACGGGCGCGGCTCCGGTGCCGGTGCCTCCGCCCTCGCCCGCGGTGACGAAGACCATGTCGGCGCCCTTGAGGGCGTCGCGGATCTCGTCGCGGGACTCGGACGCCGCCGCGTGGCCGACCTCGGGGTTGGCCCCGGCGCCGAGGCCACGGGTGACCTCGGTGCCGATGTTGATCTTGATGTCGGCGTCGCACATCGCCAACGCCTGAGCGTCGGTGTTGCAGGCGATGAACTCGACGCCGCGCAGGCCGGCGTCGATCATCCGGTTCACCGCATTGGTGCCGCCGCCGCCAACGCCGACGACCTTGATGACGGCGAGATAACTGCCGGTCGCGTCCATGAGTCTTGTGTCTCCGGTCCTCGGGGTGCGCTTGAACGTTATGGGCAACGGATGCCGCGCGGACAAGCGCCCAGGGGGGCCAAGCTAGGTGGCTAGGTACGTACTGTCAACCGCAATTGTAGCCACGCAACAGGGATTGCATGGCGATCTCTCGACGTCAACAACAGCCTCAATCAGCCTAGCCTAAGGCTGAACTTCACGGTTGCTGTTGCGCCGCAGGAGGCGTGGTGCTCTCCCCCGCCACGACCTCGCCCGTGAGCGATTCCGCGGTGGCCGCGGGGCCCGCAGCGGGTGGTTCGGTGATCGCGTCGGACGCGCCCATCCCGTTCGCGGCCGGTGCTTCGGCCGATCCGGGCCGCAGATCGCGCGCCGGCTCGTCGGCTGCGGGGACCGGCGGCGGCGCTCCCCGTCCGGCCACCGGACGCTCGGGAACCCGCAGGTCGATCCACGTCGAACCGACCGACGACGGGTCCGCCAGGACCGCGGTCGCGGCCGTCCACTTCGCGGCCAACCGGTGGCCGTCGTGGAACAGCAACGCCGGGCCGTCGGAGAGCCGGACGATCGTCGTCTTGTCGACCCGGGCGACCTTCGCAGCAAGCGGCTCGGGCGCCGCGGCCAGCAGCCGGGCGGCGTCGCGGTGCTCCGGCACCAGCCGTCCGCCGGTGGCGCGGCCGCCGTTGACGATTGGCAGGTCCGCGGCGTCCCATTCGGGGAGCAGCGTGCCATCGGTCGCGACCGCGATCTTCTTGCCGTCGACCGAGAGCGCGCCCACGGCGATCCGCTGGTGGACCTTGACCTGAACGCCGTGCGGGAACCGCACGTGCGCGTCGACCCCCGTGATGCTCGGCATCCGAGCCACCGCTTCACGCAGCGCGCCGACATCGAAGCCGAGCGTGCTCTGCCCGACCGCCGCCTGCTCCAGCGTCTTGCGGGTCTCGCTCGCGCGCGGCCCCTCGACCCCGACGATCGTGACGTCCTCGACCGCCGACAGCGACGTCGAGCGGACGACCACGTAGGTCGCGATCAGGAGCAGCACGAGCAGCACCGCCGCGACCACGCCCGTCCGACGGAACGATCCGCCTCGACGGGACACGCGCGGCAGCGAGGCGGATCTCGGAGCCTTGCGGTGCGCGGTGGTCGACAGGAGCGGCACACGGATCCGTTCGCCGTCGAGCCGCGTTCCCCTCCTGCCCTCGCCCGGTCGACGACGACCGGTCAGCCCGCGACGAGGCCGTGCGCGACCGCGTCGATGTCGCCGGCCCCCATGCAGAGGCAGAGGTCGCCGGCCCGCAGCAGGCCCGGCAGCTCGCGCAGCGCGGCGTCGATCGACGACAGCCAGACGACCGTCCGGCCGTCGCCGGCGTCCGCGGCGGCGCGGGCGATCGTCAGTCCGCTGATCCCGGGGAAGTCCTCGGCCCGCTCGCGCGCCGGATAGACGTCGAGCATGCAGACCAGGTCGGCGAGCGCCAGCGCGCGCCCGAACTCGTCGGCCAGGAGCTGGGTCCGCGAGTACAGGTGGGGCTGGAAGACCGCGACGACCCGCTCCGGCCCGCGGGTGCGCGCGGCCTCGATCGTCCGTGCGACCTCGGTCGGGTGATGCGCGTAGTCGTCGACGATCACGGCGCCGTGGGGACCGGTTCCGGCCATCTCGAACCGGCGGCCGGTCCCGGCGAAGCTCGCCATCGCCGCGGCCGCGGCCGCGGGGTCGGCCCCGGCCCGTGCGGCGGCGGTCAGCGCGGCGGTCGCGTTCCACGCGTTGTGGATTCCCGGCTGGCGCAGCGTCACGTCGTGACCGTCCCAGGAGAACCGGACGCCGCCCTCGTCGGTCGGGGCCACGTCGTCGGGGCCGAGCCCGTAGCGCACGGTGCCCTCGATCTCGGTCGCCGCCGGCGGCACCAGCGCGTCGAGCTCCGGGGCGTCCCAGACGATCCGCTGCGGCGCGCCGGCCAGGAACTCGCGGAAGACCGCGTCCAGGTCGGCCTTCGAGCCGTAGGTTCCGTGGTGGTCGAGCTCGACGCTCGTGACGACCGCGATCTCAGGCTGCGTCTCGAGGAAGCTGCGGTCGGATTCGTCGGCCTCCACGACCAGCCACTCCGACGTCCCGCAGTGGACGTTGCGTCCCGTCGTGCCGAGGATCCCGCCGACCAGATACGAGGGATCCTCCCCCGCGCCCTGCAGCGCGTGGACGGTCATCGCCGAGGTCGTCGTCTTGCCGTGGGCCCCGGCGATCGCGATCACGCGGTATTCCGCGCAGACGTCGTGCAGGAGCTGGTGGCGCGAGCGGTCGGGCAGACCGCGGCGCCGCGCCTCGACCCGCTCGGGGTTGTCGGCGGGGATCGCCGTCGACGAGACCACGGTCAGGTCGTCGCCGTCGGGTAGCTGGGCCGCGTCGTGCCCGATCGTCACCGGGATGCCCGCCTCGCGGACCCCCAGCAGGTAGCGGCTCTCGCCGCGATCGGATCCGGTGACCTCGGCGCCGAGGCCGCGAGCGAGCACGGCCAGGGCGCTCATCCCCGCTCCGGCGATGCCGATGACGTGCAGCCGCCGTCCGGCCCAGGGTCGCGTGGTCATCGTCCCGCCTCCGCCGCGGCCAGGACCTCGTCGGCGATCGCGCGGGCCGCGTCGGGCCGGGCCAGCGCGGCCGACGCGTCGGCCATCGTGCGCAGCGCTCCCGGGGCCCGCAGCAGCTCGCCGACCGTGGCCCGCAGCCGCTCCGCGGTCAGTTCGTGGTCGGGAATCACGGTCGCGGCGCCGGCCTCGGCCATCCAGCGCGCGTTCGCGGTCTGGTGATCCGCCGACGCGTGCGGGTACGGCACCAGGATCGCGGGCTTGCCGTGGGCGGTGACCTCGGCGATCGAACCGCCGGAGCGGGCGACCACCAGGTCGCAGGCCGCCAGCGCCTGACTCAACGGCGAGAGGTAGTCGAAGAGCTGGTACGCGTCACCCTCCGGCGCCCGGCCGACGAGCGCGTCGTGGTCGCGCCGACCCGACGCGTGCAGCACCGCCACCGGGACGCGGTCGCCCGAGCCGTCGAGCGCGGCGCCCTCCAGCCCGGCCAGCCCCTCGATCGCGGCCTCGTTGACGCTGCGGGCGCCGAGCGACCCACCGAACACGAGCACCGTCGGCGTCCGCTCGTCGAGCCCGAAGCGCGCGCGGGCGGCGGCCCGGTCGGTCCACGGCGCGGGAACCGGTCGGCCGGTCACGCGGAAGGTCGGCTCGTCGCGCCCGGCGAGCGGGAAGCCCAAGCAGACCCGCCGCGCCTTGCCGTGCAGCAGCCGGTTGGAGATCCCGAGATGGCTGTCGGCCTCGGTCAGGACCAGCGGGGTCCGCGTCAGCACGGCGGCGGCGCCGACCACGCCGGCGACGTAGCCGCCGCCGCCCATCACCGCGTTGGGCCGCACGTCGCGCAGGATCCGCCGGCAGGCCGCCACCGCGCCGACGGCCTTGCCGCCGGCCCGCAGCGCCTTCAGCGGGTTGCTGCGGCTGAAGCCCTCGACGGCGACCTGGCGCAGCTCGTACCCGGCCTCGGGGACGAGCCGGACCTCTTCCCGCGAGCCGCCTATGAAGACCACGCGGTGGCCGTCGTCACGAAGCACGTCGGCGACGCTCAACGCGGGGACCACGTGCCCCGCTGTCCCACCCGCTCCGATCACGAACGTCCGCTGCGTCACCGGCGAATCGTGACGCATCGCGCGGTCGGCGCGCGTCTCGCGCCCGGACGCCCGCCGCGCCCCGGTAGGCGACGACGTCCAGCTCGTCGGCATCCATCACGGGAATCGGACGATCCACCCGCCCCGGGCGGCCCACCGGCCGCGGACGCCGCTGCGTCTCGCGCGCCGGACGCCGCTCCGACGGCGCACGCCAGACGTCGTCCTCGGTGATCGGCGCCCGTCCGCCCGGACCTCGCCCGGGCGGGACCGGATCCAGATCGACCAGCGGCGCCGACGCGAACGCCGGCACGCCGCGGGCGATGTTCAGCAGCACGCCGACGCCGGCGAGCAGGACGATCAGGTTGGTCGAGCCGTACGAGATGAACGGCAGCGGGACCCCGGTCAGCGGGAAGATCCCGAGCACGACCCAGACGTTGAGCATCGCCTGGCAGATGATGATCGCGGTGATCCCCGTGGCGAGCAGCTTCTGGTACTGGTCGCGGCACTGGTCGGCGATCCGCAGGCCGGTGAACGCGATCAGCCCGTAGAGCACGAGCAGCATGATGATCCCGACGGCGCCGAGCTCCTCGCCGACGACGGCGAGGATGAAGTCGGTATGGGCCTCGGGCAGCCAGTCGGCCTTCTGGATCGAGCTGCCCAGGCCGTTGCCGGTGAAGCCGCCCGACCCGATCGCGAGCTGGCCCTGCGTGACCTGGTACCCGGTGCCGCTGGCGTCGGCCCAGGGCGAGAGGAACGACGTCAGGCGCGCCATCCGGTACGGGGCCATCACGATCATCACGAGCAGGCCGAGCGCGGTGACCGCGCCGAGCGGCACGAAGAACTTCCGCGGCATGCCCGCCACGACCAGGACGCAGAGCCCGGCGCCCGCGATCACGACGGCGGTGCCGAGGTCGCTCTGGATCCCGCCGACGATCGCCACCAGGACCGCGATCGCGCCCAGCTCGGGACCGATGTCGCCGAGCTGCCGCATCGGGCGGCGACGCATCGACAGTCGCAGCGCCAGAAACGCGACGAGCGCGGTCTTCGCCAGCTCGGACGGCTGGAACACGATCGCCCCGGCGCCGATCCAGCGGGTCGCGCCGTTGACCTCCTTGCCGAGCCCCGGCAGGATCACCGCGAACGACAGCACGATCGACGCGATCAGCAGCGGCACGGTCAGCTTGCGCACGACGGCGACGCCGACCCGCGACATCAGCGCCAGCACACCGAAGCCGACGGCGGCGAACAGCACGTAGCGGATCAGGAAGTTCGTGCCCGATCCCCCGCCCTGGATGATCTGCTCCGAGCTGGACGCGGAGTACACCCAGATCGCCCCCAAGACCACCAGGATCAGCACCACTCCGAGCAAACGCTCGTACTCACGGCGGAGCTCGGGGGGACGGCCGGATCGCTTCATCAGGGACGAAGTTCGCCCTCCGATTATGGATCCCTCCTAGGGCCTATCCCTACAGCGCCGCGGTCCGTGGCGGCCGCTGACCAGCGGATCTCTCCCTCCGGCCCCTCGGTCAGGCCCCCAGCCTGGCTCTCGGGACCGGAGGACGACCTCCTTGGTCCCCGACCACCACGACTCCACGACCCCCGCAGGGATAGACCCTTACCGCAAGCTCTGCTGGAACAGCGTGAAGCCGATCGCCGAGCAGGCGATCGCGACGATCCAGAAGCGCAGGATGATCTTCGTCTCCGACCATGCCTTCATCTCGAAGTGGTGGTGCAGCGGGGCCATCAGGAAGACCCGCTTGCGGAAGGTCTTGAACGAGAAGACCTGGATGATCACCGAGACCGCCTCGACGACGAAGACGCCGCCGATGATCAGCAGCAGCTCTTCCGTCTTGGTCACGATCGCGAGCGCCGCGATCAGCCCGCCCAGCCCGAGCGAGCCCGTGTCGCCCATGAAGACCGTGGCCGGGTAGGCGTTGTACCAGAGGAATCCCACGCAACCCCCGACCCCGCACGCGGCCAGCAGGGCCAGATCGCTCGATCCGGTCAGCCGCAACGTGATGCCGATGTAGGCCATCAGCACGATCGCCGCGACGCCTGCCGCGAGCCCGTCCAGCCCGTCGGTCAGGTTGACCGCGTTGGAGACGAACGCGACGACCAGGTAGATCCAGATCGGGTAGAGCGGCCCCAGGTCGATCGTCAGGTCGAGCGTGCGCAGGTGGACGGTGGACTCCAGGTCCGCCTGCTGGGTGACGATCCACCAGAGCACGGCGGACACGCCGACCATGCCGAGCAGCTTGCCCTTGCCGCTGAGCCCGAGCGAGCGCTTGCGGACGACCTTCGTCCAGTCGTCGACGAAGCCGATCGTCGCCAGGCCGACCGCGGTCACGAAGACCCCGACCGCCTTCCAGTCGTAGTCGGCGAGGATCAGGAACGGCACCGAGATCGCGACGAAGATGATCAGGCCGCCCATCGTCGGCGTGCCCGCCTTCTTCTGGTGGCCGGACGGGCCCTCCTCGCGGATGTACTGGCCGAACGACTTCTCGCGAAGCCACTCGATGAACCGCGGCGCCAGGAAGACGCACAGCAGCATCGCGGCGGTGCCGCCGATCAGGACCGGAACCATCAGGCGTCAGCTCCCGTGGTGGCCAGCGCATCGGCGACGCGCTCCAGGCCGATCCCGCGGGACGCCTTCAGCAGCACGGTGTCCCCCGGCTCCAACAGCGTGGGGACGAGCCTGGCCGCCTCGGCCGCGGTCGCGACCCAGTGGACCGCGCCGCCGAACCCGGTGCCGGTGTGGCGGCTGAGCGGCCCCACGGCGACCAGGACCTCGACGCCGGCCTCGCGGGCGTGCGCGCCGAGCTCGGCGTGGAACCGCAGCTCGTCGGGTCCCAGCTCGAGCATGTCGCCGAGCACCGCGACGCGCCGTCCGGACGCCGATGCGGCCAGGTCGTCGAGCGCGGCGGACGTCGACATCGGGTTGGCGTTGTAGCAGTCGACCACCACGACGATGTCGCCCGCGAGGTGCAGCCGCTGGCCACGCATCGCGGAGATCGTCGGTGACACGCTGCCCGTGGGCTCGATGCCGACGGCTCGCGCGGCGGCGACCGCGGCGGGCAGGTTGCGACGGACGGTCAGCGGCACGTCGTCGGCCAGCGTCAGCGCCTCCGGGACCGGATCGGCCGTCCCGCCCTCGCCGACGGTGACGACGGTGACGCCGGTCGGGCGGTGCGCGTCGAGCAGCGGCTCGCCGGCGGGGATGATCGCGGTGCCGCCGGGCGGCAGGCCGTGCAGCAGCTCGGCCTTGGCGGCGGCCACGCCCTCGATCGACCCGAGCAGCTCGACGTGGACCGGGGCCACGTTGGTGACCACGCCGACGTCGGGCTCCGCGATCCTCGCGAGCTCCGCGATCTGCCCGCTGCCGCGCATCGCCATCTCCAGGATCATGACCTCGGTGCCGGCGGGCGCGCCGAGCACCGTCAGCGGCAGTCCGATCTCGGTGTTGTAGTTGCCGGCGGTCGCGATCGTCCGGCGGTGCGGCGCGACGATGCCCGTGAGCAGGTCCTTGGTCGACGTCTTGCCGACCGATCCCGTGATCCCGACCACGACCGCGCCGAGCTGGCGGCGCCAGGCCCGGGCCAGCTCGCCGAGCGCGGCGACGGGGTCCTCGTGCAGCAGGATCACGCCCCCGTCGACCGCCTCGGCGGCCGCGGCGTGCTCGCGTCGGACCAGGACGCCCCAGGCGCCGGCCGTCAGCACGTCGGCCGCGAACCGGCCGCCGTCGGTCCGCTCGCCGGGGATCCCGACGAACAGCGCGCCGGGTCCGGCCTGGCGGCTGTCGATCTCGACCGCCGTGGGACCGGGCGGATCGTTCGGGCCCGGACGGGCGTCGCGGTGGAGGGTGGCGCCGGCGGCGTCCGCGATCCACGAGGCGGTCTGTTCACGCACGGGGCGGATTCTCCCGGTCGGCGGCGTCGGTCTGCGTCCAGCCGGCCGCGCGCAGGGCGCGGCGCGCGGCGTCCCGGTCGTCGAACGGGACCGTGCGGTCCACGAAGCTCTGGCCCTGCTCGTGGCCCTTGCCGGCGATCAGCACGACGTCACCGTCGCGGGCCTCGGCAACGGCGCGGTCGATCGCGGCCTGGCGGTCGGCGATTCGCTCCACACGCGCGCGAGCGTCAGCCATCCCGGTCTGCACCTCGTCGAGGATCGCCTCCGGGTCCTCGCTGCGGGGGTTGTCCGAGGTCAGGATCGCCAGGTCCGCCTGCTGTGCGGCGATGCGCCCCATCAGCGGCCGCTTGGTGCGGTCGCGGTCGCCGCCGCAGCCGAACACGCAGATCACGCGGGCGGCGACCGGCTGGCCGCCCGGACGCTCGCCGATCGCGTCCTCGACCAGGCCGCGCCCCGCCCGGATCACGTTGTCCAGCGCGTCCGGGGTGTGGGCGTAGTCGACGAGCACGGCAAACGGCTGCCCCGCGACGATCGCCTTGAAACGTCCCCGGACCCCGGAAGCGGTCGCCAGCGCGTCGGCCGCGACGTCCTCGTCGACCCCGAGCGCGACCGCGGTGACGTAGGCCTGCAGCGCGTTGCGGACGTTGAACCGGCCCGGCATCGTCGTCCGCAGCTCGCGGCCGGCGACCGTGAACGTGCTGCCGCGCAGATCGGAGCGCACGTGCTCGGCGCGGTAGCGGGCGTCCTCGGCGTCGATCGCGACGGTGAGCGCGTCGGGGTGGCGCTCGGCGAGCGTCCGCCCGTGCGCGTCGTCGACGTCGACGACCTTCGGCGCGTCGCCGGCCGCCGCGAAC
>JADMKN010000225.1 GCA_015478825.1 Patulibacter sp.
CCGGCCCGACGCCGAGCGCCCGCAGCGCGATCGTCAGCGCCTCGGGCCGGGCGACGAGGTGATCGTCCCGTCCTTCACCTTCTACGCCAGCGCCGAGGCGATCCCGCCGACCGGGGCGACGCCGGTCTTCTGCGACATCGACCCGCAGACCTCCTGCGTCACCCCCGAAGCGGTCCGCGCGGTGATGACCCCGCGGACCAAGGCCGTGATCGCGGTCCATCTCTTCGGCAACGTCGCCCCGGTCCGCGAGATCGAGGCGCTGGGCGTGCCGGTGGTCGAGGACGCCGCGCAGAGCGCGGGCACGGTCTCCGCCGCCGGCCGGCCGGGCGCGCTGGGCACGATCGCGACGTTCAGCTTCTTCCCGTCGAAGAACCTCGGCGGACTCGGCGACGGCGGGGCCGTCGTGACCTCGTCCGCCGAGCTGGACGAGCGGGTGCGGATGCTGCGGTTCCACGGCTCGTACGACCGGGTCGGCTACGACGAGGTCGGCTACAACTCGCGGCTCGACGAGCTGCAGGCCGCGGTCCTGCGGGTCCAGCTACCGTACCTCGACGGTTGGGCCGACGTGCGGCGCGCGGGGGGGCGGGCGTACGAGGCGGCCGGACTCGGCGAGCTGGTCGACCTGCCGCGGGCCACGCCGGGGGCCGACCCGGCCTGGCACCTCTACGTCGTCGCCAGCGACCGCCCCGACGCGGTCGCCGACGCCCTGACCGCGGCCGGCCACGGCAACAAGCCGTACTACCGGGTCCCGGTCCACCTCCAGCCGGCGATGGCCGCGTTCGCCCCCGCGGCGGACCTCCCCGGGACCGCGGAAGCGGCCCGCCGCCATCTTGCGATCCCGATCAGCGGGGCGTTCACCGCCGAGCAGGCGGAGCAGGTCGTCGCGGCCATCCGGCCGGCGTTCGCCTAGCCAGCGGCAGCCCGTAGGCTGTGCGTCGTGAGCGCCGAGCCCGCCCCGTCCCGACCCCTGCGCGCCGCGATCGTCGGCCTGGGGATGATGGGCCGGCACCACGCCCGGCTGCTGCAGACGTCGGGCGTGACGACGTTCGCCGGCGCGGTCGACCCCGGCGGCGACCGGTTCGGGGCGGTCGGCGATCCGTCGCTGGTCTTCCCGACCGTCTCGGCGCTGCTCGACGCGTCGGCCCGTGGCGCCGACGCGCTGCCCGAGATCGCGATCGTGGCGGTGCCGACCGAGGAGCACGTCGCGGCGGCCCTGGAGCTGGTCGGCGCCGGCGTGCACGTGCTGATCGAGAAGCCGCTGGCCGAGACGCCCGAGCGCTCCCGCGAGCTGATCGCGGCGATCCGGGCGGCCGGGGTCCACGCCGCGGTCGGCCACGTCGAGCGCTGCAACCCGGCGCTGCTCGAGCTCCGGCGGCGCGCGCAGGACGACCAGATTGGACGGATCATCCACGTCGCCACCGAGCGGATCGGGCCGTTCCCGTCGCGAATCCGGGACGTCGGCGTGGTCAAGGACCTGGCGACCCACGACCTCGACCTGGTCGGGTGGCTCGGCGGCAGCGCGGTCGAGACGCTGGCTGCCCAGACCCAGCACCGGATGGGCCGACCGCACGAGGACCTGGTCAACGTCGTCGGCCGGCTCGACGGCGGCGCGACCTTCACCACGATGGTCGACTGGCTGTCGCCGACCAAGGTCCGGCGAACCCGGGTGCTGGGCGAGCGCGGCATGCTCGTCGCCGACACGCTGACCGCCGACCTGACCTTCTACGCCAACGGCGAGGTCAGCAGCGAGTGGGACGCCTCGCGGACCCTGCGTGGCGTCAGCGAGGGCGACATGACCCGCTACGCGTTGTCGCGCCGCGAGCCACTGCTGGTCGAGCTGGAGGCGTTCTGCGCGCTGGTCCGGGGCGAGCCGGACGCCGGCGTGGTGACGCTCGAGGAGGGCCTGGCCGCGGTCGAGCTGGCCGACGCGGTGCTGCGTAGCGCCGCGAGCGGCGAGACGGTGCGGATGGCCGACGGCAACGCGGACGGCGAGCGGGCGGTCCGATGAAGGTCGTCGTCGTTGCCCTCGGCAAGATCGGCCTGCCGCTCGCGGCGTTCGCAGCGCTGCGCGGCCACACGGTCGTCGGATGCGACATCGACGAGGACGTGGTCGCCCGGGTCAACGCCGGCCGGGAGCCGTTCCCGGGGGAGGCCGGGCTTCAGGACGCGTTGCGCGAGACGGTTGCCGACGGGCGTCTCGTCGCGACCTCCGACACGGTCGCCGCGGTCGCCGCCGGCGCGGACCTGATCATGGTCGTCCCCCCGCTGGTGGTCGACGAGCGGGCGCGACCCGCGTGGCGCGCGGTCGACGCGGCGGTCGGTGCGGTCGCCGAGGGGCTGCGGCGGCGCCACGCCGAGCAGGGGACGACCGCCGGGCCCGACGGCGATCCGCCGAGCGTGGTCGTCGAGACGACGATGCCGGTCGGCAGCACCCGGACTCGGATCGGCCCGCGGCTGCAGCGCGACAGCGGCCTCCGCGAGGGCGTCGACTTCCACGCCGCGCACAGCCCGGAACGGGTCTTCAGCGGCCGGATCTTCCGCGATCTCGAGCGCTACCCGAAGCTGGTCGGTGGACTCGACGCGACCGGTGAGGAACGGACGGCGGAGCGCTACCGCAGGTTGCTCGGGGAGGGACCCGACGGTCCGGTCGAGGTCCGGACGCTGGGCGGTGCCGAGGCGGCCGAGCTGACCAAGCTCGCCGAGACCACCTACCGCGACATCAACATCGGCTTCGCCAACGAGCTGGCGCGCCACGCAGACGCGATCGGCGTCGACGTCGAGGCGGTGATCGACGCGGCCAACAGCCAGCCGTACAGCCACATCCACCGGCCCGGCGTGGCGGTCGGCGGCCACTGCATCCCGGTCTACCCGCGGTTCTACCTGGCTGGCGATCCGGAGGCGCGGTTGCCCGCCGCGGCGCGGGCGGTCAACGCGTCGATGCCCGGCTACGCGGTCGAGCTGCTCGGCCACATGCTGGCCCGGGTCGGGCCCGAGAGCACGGCGACGCCGCTCCGCGGCCAGCGCGTGCTGGTGCTCGGGGCCGCGTACCGCGGCGGCGTCAAGGAGACGGCGTTCAGCGGGGTCTTCGACCTCTGCCGCTCGCTGCGCGACGCCGAGGCGGCGCCGGTCGTCGCCGATCCGCTCTACGACGCCGACGAGCTGGATGCGCTGGGGCTGCCGGCGTGGGACGGATCGGCGGTCGAGGGGCTGATCGTGCAGACCGACCACGCCGAGTACCGCGCGCTGGCTCCCGACGCGATCCCGGGCGTGCGGGCGGTCGTCGACGGCCGCGGCGTGCTCGACGTCGAGGCCTGGCGTGCCGCGGGCGTGCCGGTCCGGCGCATCGGGCGCGACGCGCCGCGCCCCTACTGACGAGGGCGCTCGGCGCGCCGGCACGCGGACGGCGCGGCGACGGCGGTCAGTCGCGGTCGACGTCCGCGGCGTCGTCCTCGCGCTCCGCGGCCCGCAGGGCGAGCGTGCCGGCGACGGTGGCGCCGGCGAACAGCAGCAGCAGCAGGGTGCCGTAGAGGGCCGCGCTCAGGCGCGGGGTGCGGAACAGCGTGGCGCGCTCCAGCATGTCGCCGGCGGCGGCGAGCGTCGAGCGGGAGGGCCGCTCGAAGACGAGCGAGACGTCGACCGGGGACCCCTGGCCGTCGAGCGTGAACGTCGTCGAGGGGTTGGGGTCGCCGCCCGACCCGTACGGGAAGACGGATCCGTCGCCGTCGTTGGTCACGCAGAGCTGCAGTCCGGTCCCCGACGCGACGGTGCGATCGAAGCGGAACCGCACCACGCTGTTGTCGGCGTAGCCGGCGGGGATCGTCGCGCGGGAGATCGGCACGCCCTGGTCGTCGGCGATCAGCACCTGCAGGCGGGGGCCGCGGCGGCGGTCGGTGCCGACCGTCAGGCGTCCGCCGTCGAACGCGCCGCCGATCGGCACGTCGATCTGGCTCTGGCAGAACGTCGCCTCCGGCGGCAGCTCGGCCGCGACGCCGGTGATCGGGACGTTGAGCGTGAACGCGTCGTCGGACTGGCGCAGCGCGCCGAGCGCTACGAAGGCGACCGCCCCGAGCAGCACGGTGACCAGGAAGATCAGGCCGGCCCTACGCATAGAACCGCTCCAGCATCAGACCCCACGCGAGCAGGTTGAGCACGACCAGTCCGCCGAGTCCCACGGCGATCGACGGCATCAACCAGCGCTTGGGCAGCTCCAGCAGGCCGCGGACCGCGACGGCGCCGACCAGCGGCGCGAGCGGCATCAGGTACCGGCCCTGGATGAACCCGGTCCCGCCCTTGTGGAACTCGGTCCAGTGCAGCGCGCCGAGCAGCAGCACCGCGACGAGCGCGTAGAAGCCGGGGACGAGCCAGTCGTGGGTCCTGCGCTCGCGCCAGAGGCCCCGCGCCGCCAGCACGGTCAGCAGCGCCATCAACGCGGTCAGCACGACGTAGACCCAGCCCGGGAAGCGGACCTCGAGCCAGCCGAACGCCCCCCAGGCGCCTTCGACGAAGAACTCCCACGCCGGCCACGCGTGGATCCCCGGGGCGGGGTCCATGAACGGCAGGCGCGGCAGGTAGAACTGCCAGACGTACGACGGGAACGCGTGCAGCGGAACGTCGCCGGACGAGTTGGCGACGTCGGCGCCCTGGGCCAGCGCGGCGACGCCCAGCGCCCGCGAGACGATGATCCAGGCGCCGGCGGTGATCAGCAACCCGAGGACCGACGCGCCCGCGATCCGCAGCAGGCCGCGGCGGGTCGCGGCCTCGGTCGGCGGAGCGGCGACCAGGCCCTCGTCGCGGGCGGCCAGGTCCTCGGCCGGGGCAGCGTCGGCGTCGGGGGCCGGATCGGCAGCCGACGTGGGCATCGCGGTCGCGGCGGCGCGGCGCGCGCGGAGCACCCCGACCAGCAGCACGAGGGCGACGGGCGGGACCAGCGCGTAGCTGGTCGCCTTGACGACCATCGCGAGTCCGAGCACGAAGCAGAGCGCGAGCGCTCGGCGCGCGGTGATCCCACGGCGCAGGACCACGGTCCCGAGCCAGAGCACCAGGCCCCAGGTGGCGAAGAGCGCGGCGTCGGGGGTCACGGACCCGGACACGAAGAGCATCATCGGCGCCAGCCCGGTGAAGCCGGCGACGGCGGTCTGCAGCAGCCGCCGCCGACCGAACAGCTCACCGGCCAGCAGCCAGGCCGCGATCACCGTGCCCAGCAACCACAGCACCGAAACCAGGCGCATCGCCGTCAGCCGTCCGAAGAGGTCGCTGCCGGACGTCGCCAGGTACGCGGGCAACGTGGTCAGGTAGTACAGCGGGGGGTTGCTCGCCGCGGGGTTGGCGAGCGCGCCGCCGTCCTCGCGGGCGGCGTCGTCGAGCGTCGCGGCGTCGCGCCGCCACTGCTCGTAGCGCTCGCGGTCCCAGCTCATCTTGACCGTCGGCTGCATGGCGGCCCGGTCGGCGTTGGACGCGGCGGTCGCCAGCGCCTCCTCGGTCGGCGTCGCCGGTCCCAGCGGGCCGGTCGCGGGCAACGTGCCCGTGGTGGCCAGCCAGATCGTGTAGCTGACGTGGGCCCGTTCGTCGGGCGCTTGCATCGCGGGCGTCACGAGCGTCCAGCCGGCGCCGAGGCTCAGGACCGCGAGCAGCAGCGCGAGCAACGGCAGCGGAACCCGCGCGGCGCCGGGACGCCGTAGAGCGGGTCTCGTCACGACGGCGGACCGTAACAGAATCGGGCCGTCATGGTGCCTGCAGGGCCTGCTTGTATACCGCGAAAACGCCGTCGGCGCAGCGCTCCCAGGTGAAGGTTCGGGCCCGCTCGCGGCCGGCGGCGACGAGCGTCTCGGCGCGCGCCGGATCGGCCAGCAGCCCGCCGATGGCGGCGGCGATGGCCGCCGTGTCGTGGGGGTCGAAGAAGACCGCGGCGTCGCCCGCGACCTCGGGCAGCGAGGTCGCGTCGGAGCAGGCCAGCGGCACGCCGCGCGCCATCGCCTCGAGCACCGGCAGGCCGAAGCCCTCGTAGAGCGACGGGTAGGCGCAGCAGCTCGCCGCCCCGTAGAGCCCCTCCAGGTCGGCGTCGGCGATCCACCCCGTGAAGGTCACGCGGTCGGCGATCCCCCGCCGCTCGGCGTCGGCCCGCAGCGCGTCGTGCTCGATCGCGGCGCGGCCCGCGATCACGAGCCGGGCGTCGGCGGCCTCGGAACCGAGCCGCGCGAACGCCTCCAGCAACCGCGCGAGGTTCTTGTGGACCAGCGCCGCCGAGACGCAGAGCACGATCCGGCCGTCGCCCAGCGCGAACCGCTCGCGGATCTCGGCCTCGGGCGTGACCGCGTCCGGGATCGTCATGCCGTGACCGTTGTAGACCGTGGTGATTCGATCGGGCGGGACGCGAATCCGGTCCGCCACGTCGCGCGCGACGGCGTTCGAGATCGCGATCACGCGGTCGGCGCGACGGGCAGCCGGTCCGACCAGGGCCTTCAGGCCCCAACGGGCGGTCGTCGGGAAGGTCGCCGGGTAGGCCTCGTAGATCAGGTCGTGGATCGTGACCACGCTCGGGCGGCCGGGGACGACCGGAGGCGACGTGGTGCCCAGCGAGTGCAGCAGGTCGACCTTGGCACGGGCGGCGGCGCCGGGCAGCAGGAGGACCTCGGCCGCCACGCGCGCCGGCTTGTTGCGCGCGTCGACCGGCATCACGTGGATCCCGACGTTGTCGGGCCAGCCCACGTCGCGCAGCGAGGATCCGGCCTCGCGGCCGCAGAAGACCGTGAACCGTACGTCGGGGCGCGTCCGGCCGAGCGCGTCGACGAGCCGGTGCGCGTAGATCTCGCTGCCGCCGACCTCGCCGGGGACGAGGTAGAGCAGGTTGAGGCCGATGTGCTGCAGGCGCGCGCTCACGACCGCTCAGGATCGCAGGCGGACCGGTCTACCGGCGCCGTGGCGCGCGCGGCCCGCTCACGCGAACCAGGCGGCGTCGGACTTGGCGAACTCGTACTCGAGCTCACGGGTCCGCTCGCCGATCACGCGGGCGGGGATCCCGCCGACGATCGCGTACGGGGCGACGTCGGCGGTCACGATCGCCCCCGCGGCCACGACGGCGCCCGCGCCGATCGTCACGCCCGGCAGGACCGTGACCCGCGAGCTGACCCACGCCCGGTCCCCGATCGTCACCGGGCCACCGACGGCGGCGAAGCTCGGCGACTGGGGATCGTGCTGCTGGGTGTAGATCGCGACCTCGCTCGACAGGTTGACGTGCTCGCCGAGCGTGATCCCGAGCCGCCCGTCGAGCGTCGCCCGCGAGCCGACGATGCTGCCGGCGCCGATCGTGATGTTGCGCCCGCGCCGCAGCTCGGTCCAGCGGTAGAGCTGGGCGTTCGGGTGCAGCCGCACGCCGAGCACGCGCCGCGCGATCAGGTCGCGCAGCCGGCGCGACGGCAGCCGGCCGACGTACTCGCTGCCGACCAGATCGAGGCCATCGACCAGCGGTCGGGCGCGGACCCCCAGTCCCCGTCGCTGTACGAACTCGACGATCGCGGCGCGCATCGCCCGGCACCCTAACGGCCCGTACGACGACGGCGCTCAGCCCCGTACGGGCCACCGAACGTGGCCGGGACTACAGGTCGGGCCAGTCGCGCCGACCGACGGCGTCGAGCGCGGCTCGACCCAGGCGGTAGCCGTGGTGGCGGGCCAGGTGCCCCGGGCGGACCGCGCGGCGGCGGCGGGACGGGTGGGTCGCGTCGGCGGCGACGAACCGCTCCAGCGGCGCCGCGACGGTGCTCCAGCGGTAGCGGTCGGCAAGCGACGCCAGGGCGGGAGCGAAGTCCTCGCGGGGACGCGAGAGCACCCGATCGAGCGCCTCCGCGCAGCCGGCGACGTCCTCGGGGGCGAAGGACCGTCCGGCGTCGCGTCGCTCGATCTCGTCGGCCAGCTCGTCGCCGGCGCTGCAGACGACGGGCAGGCGCGCCCAGAAGCAGTCGAGCAGTCGGGTGCGGAAGGCGAACCGCGTCTCGAGGTGGTCGTGGTGGGCGTAGAGCGCACAGCGCGCGTCGAGTAGCCAGTCGGCGCGCTCGTCGTAGGGCACCCAGCCGTCGTGGAAGACGACGTGGTCGCCGAGCACGCCGAGCCGCTCGGCGACGGCTCGGGCCCGCGCGGCGGTCCGCTGCGCCGGCACCTGGGTCGCGGCGCCCATGAAGACCAGCCGGATCCGCGGACGCCGCTCGGCGAGCCGGGCGACGGCGCGCACGGCGGTCTCCGGATCGAGCCACGGCCACACCCCACCGTTCCAGAGCACCAGCTCGTCGTCGGCGGAGAACTGCGGGAACGCCCCGAGGATCCCGCCGCCCCCGGTCGGCTCGGCGTCGTCGTCCGCCAACCCGAACGGCACCACGTCGATCAGCGAGCGCAAGGTGGGATCGGCGCGGTAGCGGGCGCCGTCGATCAGCCGCTCGGCGAGCAGGATCCCCAGGTAGAGGTCACGTTGCTTCTCGGTCGCGCAGAGCAGGAAGTCCCCGTCGCGCAGCGCTTCGACGATCCGGTCGGTGGCGAACTCGGTCAGCGTGTCGCCGATCCGCGGGCGCAGCCCCGGGAATCCGCTCATGATCTCGAGCGGCTGCGGGACGTAGAGGTCGAAGACCACCCGCGCCGGCGACGCGCGGAGCAACCGCATCAGCCGCGGCCAGTGCGGCAACGCCACGGCGATGTCCGTCGCGTCGAGCAGCGGACGCAGCGCGTCGGGATGCTGGGGCTGATAGCCGACGCACGGGATGCCGTCGATCGCGGGCGGGGGCGTGCCGACCCCGGCGAGCGTGACGGTCGCGCCGCGCCGCAGCACCCGTGCGAGCTCCAGGGCGCGGATGCTCGTACCGGCGACCTGCCCGTCGAGCCGGTCCTGGGAGATCACCAGGACGCGCGGCAGCGTCGGGCTCATGCCGACCCGGGGAACCGTCCCGCCAGCACCATTTGGCCGGCCAGGAACGGGGCGGCCCGCTCGCCGAGTCCCCGGGCGATGCGCAGCGCACTGCCGGAGAAGAAGTACTGCCAGTCGACCGCGATCTCGGTCGCGCCGACGTCGGTGAGCAGCTCGCGCGCGTCGCGCACCGTGAACCAGCGCAGGTGCGTGCGGTCGAACGGACCGACGTCGTCGCGCGGCCACCGGCCCCGCAGCAGCTCGCGGAAGGTCCGCAGGTACTGCACGTTCGGCAGGCTGATCACGATCGTGCCCCCGGGGCGCAGTCGCGCCGCGGCGGCTTCGAGCGTGACCCACGGCTCGACCAGGTGCTCCAGCACGTCCGCGGCGATCACGCAGTCGAAGCTGCCGAGGTCGTCGACCTCGAGCCCGCTGTTGAGGTCCGCGCAGATCACCCGGTCGAGCTGCTCGGCCGCCTCGGCGGCGTAGTCCTCGAGCAGCTCGATGCCGACGACCTCCGCGCCCTGGCGGGCCTTCAGCGCGGCCCCGAGCGCGCCAGAGGCGCAACCGAGGTCGAGGATCCTGCGGGCGTCTTGGGGAACCAGCCGCTGCACGTCGGGACGAGTGGTCTCGTAGCCCAAGCGGCGGAGTTCGCGCATGTTGTCCGTCGACATCTCCGACGGATCGTACGGGTCACCGGGTGATCGGCGTCATGACTCGGTCGGTTCGACGACCGCGGCGCGGGCGGGAAGCACCGCCTCGCGGACCAGCCAGACGAGTGAGTCGCGGGCGATCAGGACGACGATCGCCCCGGCGACCAGCCCGGTCAGCAGGGTCGAGAGATCGGTCCGCGCGGCGAGCTCGCCGGCCACGATCACGACCCCGACCATCGCGAGCACCGTCGCCGTCGCCCGGCGCCCGGAGTCCACCCCGAGCAGCGGCAGGATCGCCACGCCCGTCACCACGAGCTCGGTGATCCAGGTGATCCGCGCGGCGGCCTCGGCTCCGTACTCGAGCGTGAAGACGACGTGCGCGACCAGGTTGACCAGCAGCCCGATCGCGTTGAACACCAGGTAGCGCTTGGCGCGGCCGGTGGTGACGTAGACGAACGCGAGCACGAACGAGAGCATCAGCAGCGGCGCGAGCGGCGCGAGGAGCTGGATGAAGTACTCGGCGCCGCGGGCCTCGGGTCCGCCGATCACGTCGGTCAGGACCCGGGCGAAGGTGACCATCGCGCAGCCGGCGATCGCGCCGATCGCGGCGACCGCGACGACCAGGCGGTGGGTCAGGTCGTCGTGCAGCAGCGTCGCCGTACGGGCGCGGACCGCGAGAAGTGGCAGCGCCGCGCCACCGACGATCGCCGCCGCGATCATGAGCTGGTCGACGAACTGGAAGGCGAAGACGTACCGACCGATCACCGCGTCGGTCTCGGTCTCGTTGATGAAGAAGACGTACGACCGCATGTAGAGCGCGACGAGGATCAGCGCTCCGGCCAGCGGGGAGACCTCGATCAGCAGCGAACGTACCCGCGGCCACTGGGTCCCCGGGACCTGGCGGGCGAGCGACGGGGCCTTGCGCAGCTCGAACCGCATGATCACCGAGAGCGCGATCGTCGGCCCGGTGAAGCCGACCAGCGCGAGCACCGGAGCCGAGGCCCCCGCGACCGCGCAGCCGGCGATCAGAACCAGCCCGACGACCGCTCCGAGCGCTTCCCAACCGGTCTGGCGGTGCAGTCGCTGGTCGACCTGGAGCCACGGCGTGGCGTTGAGCACGATCGCCCGCGGCACGATCTGGCCGCCGAGCGCGACCGCGAGCAGCGTGGCTCCGGAACCGCGAAGCCCGATCGTGAACGCGACGATCAGCACGGCGGCGACGACGCCGAAGCCGATGCGGACCGGGAGCAGCGCCCGCGGGCTCGGAGCCGACGCTGGGTCCTGGACGATCCTGCGGACCACCACCGACGAGAGCCCGGGGTCGACCGCGAACGCCATCAGGCCGATGAGCTGGAGCACCGTCCCCCAGCCGGCGTACTCCTCGATCCCGAGGTAACGGACGACGATCGCCATGCTGCCGACCGAGGCGAGCAGCGCGAACGCCCGGGCGCCGACCTGCGCGACCACGGTCCGTGCCGCGCCGTGCGGGGTCGGCGTGAGGTGGTGCACCGGCGTGGTGCTGTCGGAAGGCGTGGTCACGGCGTCGAACGGGCGAAGAGCCGAGCACCGACCGGTCTCGGGACCGATGCCCCGCGGAATCGTACGCGGATGGGCGGGGTCTCGCCGCTGACGGAGCATCGAATACGGTGCAGGCCATGTCGCTGACAGGGACGACCGTTCAACGGATCGCGGCGCTGGCCGATCGGGTCGGCGCCGGCGAGGCGGCCCGTGCCGTGCACCGGCGCGTCAGTCCCCTGGCCCGCCGCAACGCGCGGGACGATCTGCACCTGCAGCTCCTGCTCGCCCACGGGCTCGAACAGGACGCCAACTGCGTCGACGTGGGCGCCCACTGCGGCGACGTGCTGGAGCAGATCGTGCGGTACGCCCCCGACGGCCGGCATCTCGCCTTCGAGCCGCTGCCCGCGCAGGCGGCGGACCTGCGTGAGCGCTTTCCCAGCGTCGACGTGCACCACGCCGCCGTGGCGGCCGAAGCCGGCACGGCGACCTTCAACCACGTGGTCTCCAACCCGCAGCTGAGCGGTCTGCGCGACCGCAGCTTCGCGGGGGAGTCGTCCGAGACCTTCGAGGTCCCGGTCGAGCGGCTCGACGACTGCGTCGACCCGGGGCGTCCGGTGTCGCTGCTCAAGATCGACGTCGAGGGCGCCGAGCTGGGCGTGCTCGAAGGCGGACTCGAGATGCTCGAGCGCGATCAGCCGACGGTGGTCTTCGAGCACGGCGTCGGCGGCGCGGATCACTTCGGCACCACTCCAGGGGACGTCCACGACCTGCTGGTCGGCGAGGTCGGTCTGCGGATCTTCGACATCGACGGCGAGGGCCCGTACTCGCGGAGCGACTTCGATCGGGTCTTCGCCGAGCCGATCTGGTTCTTCGTCGCGCACCGCTGAGGCGGGTGGGGGACCGGCCAGCCGTGCCGGGGCCCCGCTAGCCTCCGGTCGATGCGCGTGGCGTGGCTGACCCCGGAGCTCCCGTACTGGCCGGGGGGCAGTGGCGGATCGACCCGCCAGTTCCAGCTGATCAAGCAGCTCCTCGCGCGCGGCCACGACGTCGATGTCGTGGCGCCGGTCCACCCGGAGCAGCAGGCCGGCCGGGCGTCGCTGCACGAGATCGGGGCCACGCTGTTCGCGGTCGACCGTCCGGTCTCACGGGTTCGCGAGGTGCTGGAGACGGTGCGGACCGCGCCCGGCGTGCTCCCCCGAGCGCTGACGATGCCGGTCGCGGCCTGGCAGGTCGAGGTCTTCTGGCGGTCGCTGCAGCAGGCCAAGGACGGCGCGCTGGCCCGGGATCCCGACGTGATCCTGATCGAGCACGACTGGGCCGCGCGCTGGACGGCGGACCTGCCGGCGGGGATCCCGAAGGTCTCCGGTCTGGAGAACCTGTCGTGGGACTACTACGCGCGCCGCGCCGCCTCCGCCGAGGGCCTGCAGAAGCGGCTGCTCGGGATCGAGGCGCGACGGTTCCGCCGCTTCGACCGGCGGACGCTGGCGGCGTTCGACCTGCTGCTGGCGATGTCCCAGGACGACCTGGAGGAGCTGCGGACGGTCAGCGACCGCCCGGCGATCGTCACGCCGAACGGCGTCGACACCGACGCGCTGGTCGCGTCGCCCCTGCCGGAGACGCCGACGGTCCTGTTCACGGGCACCTTCGGCTACGCCCCCAACGCGGAGGCGCTGCGCTGGCTGCTGAGCGAGATCTGGCCGCGCGTCACGGACCGGGTGCCGGGGGCCGATCTGCTGGTCGTCGGCAAGGGCGTCCCGGACGAGCTCGTCGCCCTGGCCGACGACAGCGTCACCCTCGCCGGGTGGGTGCCCGAGATGCAGCCCTGGTTCGACCGGGCCCGCGTGGTGATCGTGCCGATGCGCTCGGGCGGCGGCACCCGGCTGAAGGTGCTCGACGGCCTGGCGAGCGGGCGCCCGTTGGTGAGCACCACCATGGGGGCGATGGGCGTCGACGTGGTCGACGGCGAGCAGGTCGTGCTCGCGGACGGGACCGAGGCGTTCGCCGCCGCCACCGTGGCGATCCTCGAGGATCCCGAGCGCGGCGCCCGGATCGGCGCGGCCGGACGCCGGGTCGCCGAGGAGGTCTACGACTGGCGCGCGATCGGCGCGCGGCTGGACGAGGCGCTGCGCGAGCTGGTGCGCTAGCCACAACCGCTGCGCCACGGGCCGGACGGCAAACCGGCGCACCGTCGTGCGTCGCGCGTCTAGGTTAGGTGGTATGCGCCCATCTCTTCGTATTCGCGTATCCACTGCCGCTGTGCTCGTCGGCACGACGACGCTGGGCGGCGCGGTGCTCGCGCCCGCCGCCGGAGCCGCGGATCCGGGGGAGGCCGCCCCCGAGAAGACGACCCTCGCGGCGAGCGGGCTGCGCGCGTCGTGGTCGGCCGCCGACGGGGCGGCGTCGGTCGATCCCGGCCAGCGGTTCACGGTTCGCGTGCGCGCCAGCAAGGACGCGGCGCGCAAGGCCCGGGTCCGGATCACCGCGACCCGCGCGGCGGGGGACGCAGGTCCCCGGCGGGTGGTGCGCCGAACGCTGCGGAAGGG
>JADMKN010000226.1 GCA_015478825.1 Patulibacter sp.
CCGGGGCTCACGACGATGTCGCGAACGCCGAGCCGCAGGAATTCTGCGAGCAGTGATACCGAGAAATCGGATGCCGCGGAACTACCGTCGGCAGACCCGCCCGGCATCAGTCCTTCTGGTTGTTGGTGTCGTCGTCCAGTTCGGCGAGGCGCTCTTCCAGCTTGCGGATGCGCGCTTCGCGGTCCTGCTCCATGCCGATCCTGCCCAGGAAGGCGGGGTCGTCATCCGGTGCCTGCTGCTTGGTGACGGGGCGCGTGGGGCGGTTGCGGCGCTCCTTGCCGATGAGGAACCAGAGCACGCTGCCGACGAGCGGGAGCAGGATGATCACGAAGACCCAGGCGATCTTGGGAAGGCCGCGCACCCGCGACTCGTCGGTGCGGATGCAGTCGACGAGGGTGTAAACCCAGACGACGAACCCCACCACGGAGAGCGCGAACAGTGCCTTGGCCATCCATACAGTCTAATCCCGTTGCGGATGTTCGGGGTCGTGCCAGTTCACAGCGAAGCGTTGTCTGACTCACAGCTTCCGCATCTAGGATTTGCTGTCGTGAAGTCTTCTACGCGCTGGATCCTCTACTCGCTGTTTCGAGTGGGTCTTTTCGCGGCCGCTTTCGCGGCGATGATGCTCATCGGCCTGGAGTGGTGGGTCGCCGCGATCGTGGCCACCGTCGTCGCGTTCGCGATCTCGTACATCTTCTTCAGTGAGCCGCGCGATGCGCTCGCGCGGGACATCCATGACCGTCGGCAGTCGACCGATCGTGACGCCGACAGCGACGTGGAGAACGCCCTTCTCGACCGCTCGCTCGGCGACGACAAGGTCTAGCTTCCGAAGGCTGGCCGCTAGAAGATGATCGCCGCTGCCAGCCCGAGGCCGAACAGCAGTGCGGTCAGGCTGGCAAGTTTCAGCGCGAGCAGGTACTCCGGTGGGGTCTTTCCGGTGATCGCGATCAGCGATGCGGGCAGGGCCGCCAGCAGGGCGAAGTACACGTAGAGCGCGTTCGGGAACAGCAGCAGGAAGTACCCGAGAATCACGAACGGCGCCAGCAGCAGCACCGTGAAGGCGATGCGTGCCGGCAGGCTTCCGATGAGCACGGCGAGCGTTCGCTTTCCCGACGCCCGGTCCTGCTCCAGGTCGCGCACGTTGTTGATCATGAGCACCGCACAGGCGATGAGTCCACTAGCAACACCGGCGAGCCACCCCTCCAGGCTGACTCCCCCGGTGTGCACGAACATGGTTCCCGCGGCGGCGACCAGGCCGAAGAAGATGAAGACGAAGACTTCTCCGAGCCCGTAGTAGCCGTACGGCCGCTTGCCTCCGGTGTAGAACCAGCCGGCCAGCAGGGCTGCTGCTCCGACCGCGAGCAGCCACCAGTGGCCGGTGATGACGACGATGGCGAGTCCAGAGATTGCGGCCAGGCCGAAGAACGTGAGCGCGACGGTGAGAACCGTGCGGGGGCGCGCAGCACCCGAGCCGGTCAGGCGGGACGGCCCAACCCGGTTGCGGTCGGTGCCGCGGATGCCGTCGGAGTAGTCGTTCGCGTAGTTGACGCCGATCTGCAGCAGCACCGCCACGGCCAGGCACAGAGCGGAGAGCAGCCACTGCCACTCGGGACGCACAATATATGAGGTCGCGACACCGAGCACGACGGGGGCGATCGCGAGCGGGAGGGTGCGGATGCGGGCGCCTCCGACCCAGTCACCGAAGGTGGCCGGCTTCACCTTGGCCTTCGGCGGCACCGCGGGGCCACCGGGGCGTCCGCCCTTCTTCTTCGCGGGGGCAGCCTGCACGGGCTTCGCCTTCTCGGGTCTCTGCACCGGAGTGCGCAGCGCCTTCTCTTTGCCGCGTGACTTCGCAGCCGCGACGCGTGCCGGATCGATTCTCTGCTGTTTCGGGTTACCCACGATCAGGATTCTAGCCAAGCGCCCGTCTGACCCTCGTCAACCGCGCGGCCACTTGTTGAGCGTGCGGGGAAACGTTTCGCCGCGCTGATGACAAAGGGGCGCGGGGTTCTCTGGTGCGCGGCGTCAAGCGGAGGTAACCAGCTCGCGCAGGGCCTGCCGATTCGGCTTGCCCGAGCTCAGCAGCGGAATCTCAGCCACTACGACGACGCGTTCCGGCCTCGCCGCGTTGCCCAAAGCATCCGCCACTGCCTCGCGGATCGGCGCCAACTCGGCGGCCGTCGTCGCCACGACCACGGGGACCGTCCCCCACTCGACGCTCGGGGCCGGCACGACGACAGCCTCAGCGAGTCCTGCCAACCCGCGAACGACCCGCTCCACCTGCGCCAGCGAGACAGCCACGCCACCCGACTTGATGACGTCGTCGAGGCGGCCGGTCACCCGCAGCACTTCGCCGTCGATTTCGCCGGTATCCCCGGTGCGGTACCAGCGGATGCCGTCCCTCTCGAAGAAGGCGGCATCCGTTCGCGCGGGGTCACCGAGGTAGCCTTCGGCGAGCGTTGGCCCGCCCAATTCGACCTGTCCGTCGGTGATCGCCATTCGAACACCAGACAGCGGAACGCCGTCGTAGAGACACCCGCCGGAGGTCTCGCTGGACCCGTAGGTGCGGGTCACGTTCAGTCCCAGCTCCAGCGACTTCGCGAGCAACTGCTGCGGCATGG
>JADMKN010000227.1:0-279 GCA_015478825.1 Patulibacter sp.
GCACGGTCGCGCCGTCCAGCGTCGGCCCGGTCGTATGCAGGTGGCAGGCGACCGATCCGCCGTCGGCCATCGTCAGCGTCGCGGGGTCCACCGACCGGCAGACGTCCATCGCGTACGAGCAGCGCGTATGGAAGCGGCACCCGGGGGGCGGCGCCAGCGGGCTCGGCGCGTCGCCGCGCAGGACGATCCGCTCGCGGGTCCGCTGACGCACCGGATCCGGCACGGGAATCGCCGAGAGCAGGGCCTCGGTGTAGGGATGACGAGGACGCGTGTAGACCT
>JADMKN010000227.1:289-5574 GCA_015478825.1 Patulibacter sp.
GGCCAGGTCGTGGGAGATGAACAGCAGCGAGACCCCCGTCTCGTTCTGCAGGTCCTCCAGCAGGTTGATCACCTGCGCCTGGATCGAGACGTCCAGGGCGCTCACCGGCTCGTCGCAGACCAGCAGGTCGGGGCTCGTGGCCAGCGCCCGCGCGATGCAGATCCGCTGTCGCTGACCGCCCGAGAACTCGTACGGGTAGCGGTGGAGATGGCGCTCGTCCAGGCCGACCTTCCGGAGCAGCTCGGCGACGGCCTCGTCGCGGGCCCGGCCGCGCAGGTTGCGGTGCACGCGCAGCGGCTCGCCGACGCTGTCGGCGATGGTCGCCTGCGGGTCGAGCGCGGAGTACGGGTCCTGGAAGATCATTTGCATCCGCGACCGCACGCGACGCAGCTCCGCCCGCTGGAGCGTGCCCAGGTCGGTCCCGTCGAACGTGACGCGTCCCGCCGTCGCCTCGATCAGGCGGAGCACCAACCGGCCGGTGGTGGACTTGCCCGAGCCGCTCTCGCCCACCAGCCCCAGGGTCTCGCCGCGGCGCACGGTCAGGTCGACCCCGTCGACGGCGCGGACGTGAGCCGTCGTCCGTTGGAGCAGGCCGCCGCGCACGGGGAAGTGCTTGGTCAGGCCCTCCGCTTCCAGCAGGATCTGCGCGCTCTCGGTCATGACGACGCTCCCAACTCGATCTCGTGCGTACGCGTGCAGCGCACCGCGTGCTCCGCCGACGTCGGCTCCAAGGGGATGCGCCCCGCGCGGCACCGGTCGACGGCGTAGCGGCAGCGGGGCTCGAAGCGGCACTGGTCCTGCACCGTCGCCAGGTCGGGCACCGTTCCCGGGATCGGCACCAACCGGCTGCCTGCCGCGGTGTGCTGCGGCATGGCCAGCATCAGGCCCTCGGTGTACGGATGCCGTGGCCGCGCGAACAGCTCGAGCACGGGCGCGGTCTCCACGAGCTGGCCGGCGTACATCACGCCGACGCGGTCGCAGACATCGGCGATCACGCCGAGGTCGTGCGAGATCAGCAGCATCGCCATCCCGAGCTCGTCCTGCAGCCGGCGGAGCAGCGTGAGGATCTGGGCCTGGACCGTCACGTCGAGCGCGGTCGTCGGCTCGTCCGCGATCAGGAGCTCGGGATCGCAGGCCAGGGCGCCGGCGATCATCGCGCGCTGCAGCATGCCGCCGGAGAACCGGTGGGGATACTCCTCCAGGCGCCGGCGGGCGCTCGGGATCCCGACCAGATCCAGCAGCTCCGCCGCACGGTCCGTCGCCTGCTGCTTCGACAGCTTGCGATGCGCGCGGACGGCTTCGACGAGCTGATCGCCGATGGTGAACGCCGGGTTGAGCGCCGTCAGCGGCTCCTGGAAGATCATCGCGACCCGGTTGCCGCGGACCGACCGGAGCTGTGCCTCGCTCAGACCGAGCAGGTCCTCGTCGGCGAGGGCGATCCTCCCGGACGCGATCCGTCCCGGGGGCGTCGGGATCAGGCCCATGATCGCCATCGCGGTCACGCTCTTGCCCGAGCCGCTCTCCCCCACGATCCCGACGGTCTCCCCCGGGTCGATCGAGAAGCTGACGTCGTCGACGACGCGGGTGAACCCGCTGCCGGTCGCGAACTCGACGGACAGCTGCTCGACCGACAGCAGCGGATTCCCGGGTCGGTTTCCGGGCGCCATGCCGGCCACCGGCTCCGGATCGGCTGCGTTCGTACGGGTCATTTGGTACGCACCTCACGTCCCAGGGAGTCACGGAGCGCGTCCGCGAGGATGTTCAGGGCCAGCACCGTGAAGACGATCGCGAGGCCGGGGATGAAGACCTGCCAGCCGGCGGTGTAGACATACTCGGAGCTCGTCGCGAGCATCTGTCCCCAGCTCGCCGCCGGCGGTTGGACGCCCAGGCCGAGGAACGAGAGCGCCGCCTCGGCCAGCAGCGCGAAGCCCATGGTGGCCGCGGCCTGCACGATCAACGGGGACGCGATGTTGTGCAGGATCCGGCGCCGTACGATGAACGACCCCGAGGTCCCGATCGATCGCGACGCCTCGATGTAGGTCTCCTCGCGCACGGCCATCACCTGGCCGCGCACCAACCGCAGGAAGGTCGGCAGGAAGACGAACGCCAGGGCGATCGTCGCGTTCCGCAGGCCGGCACCGAGCACTGCGCTGATCACCAGGGCGAGCACCAGGGCCGGAAGGGTCTGGATCGCGTCGGCGATGCGCATGACGATGCTGTCGAGCCAGCCGCCGACGTAGCCGGCGATCAGGCCGAGCGGCAACGCGATCGCCAGCGACAGCAGCACCGAGGCGACGCCGGCGATCAGCGAGACCCGCGCGCCGTAGATGATCCGGCTGAGGATGTCGCGGCCGACGTCGTCGGTGCCGAACCAGTGGGCGGACGACGGCGGCTGGTTGATCGCCTGGAGGTTCTGCGCCAGCGGGTCCGCCGGGGCGATCCACGGGGCGGCCGCGGCCACGATCACGAGGATCACCAGATAGATCGCCGCGATGAGGCCGGCCCGGTTGCCGGCGAAGCGCCGCAGCAGGTTCGACCGCGAGCGCCGCCGGGGAGCGACGACCGGGGACGACGGAGCGGTGGTCGTGCTCATGACTGCCTCAGCTTCGGGTTGACCATGCCGTACGAGACGTCGACGAGGATGTTCACGAGCACCACGAGCAGCGCGATGAACAGCACCGACCCCTGGACCACGGGCAGGTCGAGCGTGAACACCGAGTCGTAGATGTACTTGCCCATCCCGGGGATGCCGAAGATCTGCTCGATGATCACGGTGCCCCCGAGCAGGTAGGCCACCTGCACGCCCAGAACGGTGAGGACCGGCAGCATCGCGTTCTTCAGCGCGTGCTTGAGGATCACCTTGCGCGGGTGCAGGCCGCGGGCGCGCGCCGTGCGCACGTAGTCCATCGCCATCACGTCCATCAGCGACCCGCGGAGCTGACGAGCGACCACCGCCGCGCCGGCGATGCCCAGGGCGATCGACGGCATGACGATGCTCTGCAACCAGCCGCTGAGCGATTCGCCCGGCGTCACGTAGCCGACCGCCGGGAACCAGCCGAGGTTGACCGAGAAGACCAGGACCAGGATCAGCGCGATCCAGAAGCTCGGCATCGAGATGCCCACGCTCGAACCGATCTGCACGAGACGGTCGACCCAGGATCCCGGGCGGCGGGCCGCGAGGATCCCGCCGGCCATCCCGACGACCACGGCGAAGACCAACGCGCCGAGCGACAGGCTCAGCGTGACCGGGAACCGCCGCAGCAGCTCGTCGGCGATCGGCTGGCCCTGGTACAGGGACGTGCCCAGGTCGCCCTGGAGCACGCCGGACAGCCACGACAGGTACTGGCTGACGACCGGACGGTCGAGCCCCAGCTCGGCGCGCAGCTCCGCGATCCGCGCCGGCGTCGCCGCATCCCCGGCGAGCGTGGTGGCCGCGTCGCCGGGAATCAGGTAGGTGAGGCTGAAGATGCCCACCGAAACCAGCAGCAGCACCGGGATCGCGCTGAGCAGCCGTCGGACGATGAACCGGACGGGCACCGTCACCACCTCCTGGTCGTGAGTACCTGCATGGCGGCTGCCCTCACTTCTTGACGAACAGGGCCGAGTAGTCCGGCCCGGCGTTCACGTTCCCGACGGCGGGCAGCTCGCCCTCCTTGAAGCCGACGCGGGAGTTGAAGCCCCACAGCGACGGGGTGTAGGCGACACCGATCTCGAGCGCTTCCTCGACGACGATCCGCGACGCCTTCTTGAGCGCCTCGTCGACCTCGGCCGGGTCGGTCGCGCCCTGCGCCTGCTCGACCAGCGCGTCGAGCTCCGGGTTCTCGTACTTGCTCGTGTTGAGGATGCCGACGGGTCCGTAGAGCGAGAGGAACGTCATCGCCGGGTCCGTCCGCGGGAGCCACCAGTTCTGGCCCGCATCGGTCTTCTTGTCGATGTGGTAGTCCTGCGTCATGTTGCTGCCGGTGACGATCGAGACGTCCACGCCGACCTTCGCCAGATCCGACTTCAACACCTCGGCCGACCGCGCTGACGGGCCCTGGCCGAACGCCATCATCGACATCTTGAAGCCGTTGCCGTAGCCGGCTTCCTCGAGGAGCTGCTTGGCCTTCGCCGGGTCGTACTCGTAGAACCCGTCCAGCTCCGGATCGTGGCCGGGCGTGCCCTCCGGGAAGATCTGCCACTTCGGCGCGGATCCCTCGCCGTAGACCGCGGACGCGACTGCTTCGCGGTTGAACGCGTGGTTGAGCGCCTTGCGGACGCGGACGTCGTCGAACGGCGGGTCCTTCAGTCCCATGTTCATGTTCACGTAGAACGCCGCCGACGAGGGGTTGACCTGCGCCCCGGTCTTCGGGTTGGACTCCAGCGCCCGCAGACCCTCCTGGTCGACGAAGCCGAAGTCGATGTCCCCGGACAGGACCCCGTTCCGCACCGCGACGTGGTCGATGAGGTGGACCAGGTCCAGGCCCGCGTACGGGTACTGGTCCTTGTCGTAGTAGCCCTCGTAGGCGCGGAGCTTCATCGTGTCGCCCGGCCGGAACTGCTCGAGCGTGAACGGGCCGGCGCCGATCGGGTCCGTCGCCATCGTCTTGGGGGCTTCCAGGTTCGCCGGGGCCGGGATCAGGCCCTCACGTCCGGAGAGCGTCGCCAGCAGCCCGCCGGCGGCCGGACGCGACGTGGTGATCGTCACGGTCCGCGGGTCGGTCGCCTCGACCGCGGTGATCGCGTTCAGCGACGCCTCGTACGGTGAGCCCTTCTCGCGGTTGCGGTCCAGGCCCGCCTTGACCGCGTCGGCGTCGAACGGGGTGCCGTCGTGGAACGTGACGCCCTCGCGGAGCTTGAGGACGAGCGTCTCGTCGTCCGGGGTCTCCCACGATTCGACGTGCCCGGGCTCGGGCTCGCCCTTCTCGTTCTGCTCGATCAGCGTCCCGAAGATCAGCCGGCCGAACTGGAGGTCGCCTCCGCTGATCGACGCCACGGGATCGAAGCTGGCGCTCATCAGGGGCGGGGCGATGCCCGTCGCGGCCTTGATGATCGCCGTGCGATCCGCGGTCTCCTGCCAGTTGCCGTCTGCTTGCGCCGCATTGCCACCGCCGGATGCGTCGTTGCCGCCGCACCCGGCGACCACGAGACAGAGGGCCAGCGCCGCAATCGCGCGCTTTGCGCTGACGGTGCTCCATCGCTGCGTCATAAGGATCTCCTTCAGGGGTAAGGACGCCGACTCCGTGCGCCGCCCGGTCATTTCGACGCTTCTAGAAATTTCCAAGCGTGCAGCACCACAGTGACGG
>JADMKN010000227.1:5584-13536 GCA_015478825.1 Patulibacter sp.
CGCGTCAAGGGCTCGAGCGCAAACTAACGACCAAACGGCCGTTCGAGAGCGAACGTACCGGAAATGTACGGTCGGGGTCCAGGGTGGCCCGCGCGATCGGCGCGGACGGGGACCTCCGGGATGCAGCGCTCGCCGCGGGGCGAGCGTTCAGCTCACGACGTGGCGGCCGAGCCGACCCGCTCGAGGAAGCCGGGAACGAAGTACTCGAAGACGTCCCGTCGCAGGTCGTAGTGGTAGAACCGGCCGTCCTTGCGGACGTTGATCAAGCCGGCCTCGCTGAGGATCTTGATGTGGTACGAGATGGTCGACTTGGAGACCGGAAGCGAGGCCTCCAACAACGTGCAGGCGCAGCTGTCGTGCTCGTCGAACAACGAGATCACGCGTATCCGCAGCGGCTCGGAGAGCGCCTTGAAGATGCGGGCGTAGTCGTCGCCCTCGGATCGCTGGTCGAGCGGCGAGCGCCCGTGTCCGTCGTTCATCGGCTTCCCTTCGTGCGCGGCGACAGGCCCGTGGACGCGCCGCCGCCGGCCCGCCCACGTTTCGATCATCGCAGAAAGATCGAAGAACGGAACGACGATCACGATCCGCCGACCTTGGGCGTGGACGCCGTCAGTGTACGGACCAAGCGCCCTCAGGCCACCACGACCGCCCCGCCACGCCGCGGATCCCCCGCCGCGCCGAGCGTGCCGTCGCGGGGGTCGCGAGCCACCACCTGGACCCCGCCGAAGAACAGGTTCCGCTCGCGGAACCGGACCAGCGGCCGCGCGCCGACCGTCGATTCGGGCAGCTCGACCCCCGGCTCGACGTAGACCGTCCCGTCCTCGACGTGCAGCCGCGGCGCCTCGACCGCGGCGACCGGGTCGCGGCCGTGATCGACCAGGCCGACGATCGTCTGCAGCAGCGCGGAGCGGATCCGGCTCGACCCGGCCGATCCGAGCATCGCCTCGGTCTCGCCGCCGCGCTGCACGGCGGTCGGGGCCATCATCGACGGCATCCGGCGGCCGGGCGGCAACCACGGAAGCTCGGGGGCGGGTGGGCGCCATCGGAGGCGCGGATTCAGGTCCTCCTCACCCATCACGTTGTTCAGGTGGATCCCGGTGCCGGGCACGACCACGCCCGAGCCCTCGCCGTTGGTGCAGGTGATCGCGCAGCCCAGGCCGTCGGCGTCGATCACCGACAGGTGCGTCGTCGATCCCAGGCGCAGCGCCAGAAGCCGGTCGGCGTAGCCGTGGTCGAACAGACGCGCGTCGAACTCGGGCGTGCGCTCGGCGTCGGCACGGGCCATCGCGGCGATCAGCTCGGCGTTCGACGGCGGCCCCGCCCCGTCGCGGCCGGTTCCCGATGCGGACGCGCGCGGGGCGCGGTGCAGGTGACCGAGCGCCATCGCCAGCAGCACCCCGCCCGCCGAGGACGGAGGCGCGGTCAGGACGGTCCGGTCGCGATAGGCCACGGACAGCGGCTCGTGCTCGATCGCCACGTAGTCCGCCAGGTCGCGCGCCGTCAGCAGCCCGCCCTCGGCGACGCAGGTCGCCACGCAGGCCGCCGCCAGGTCACCGGTCCGCAGCGGCTCGGCGCCGTCCCGACCCAGCCGCTCGATCGTGTCCCCCAGCTCCGGGGCGACGAACCGCTCGCCCTCGCGGAGCACGGCGCCGCCACGGAACCACAGCGCGCGCGACGCGGCGGTCAGGGCCAGGATCCGTTCGAGCAGCGTCGCGACGTAGGCCTGCTGCCGGTTGAGCGCGACGCCGCGACGGGCGAGCGCCGCAGCCGGCGCCGCCAGGTCGGCCAGCGGCAGCCGCCCCCAGCGACGGTGCAGCCGGACCAGCCCGTCGGTCAGTCCGAAAGCCGCGACCGACGCTCCTCCGACGTGGAAGATCTGGTGGGCGTCGCCGAAGTCGACGTCGACCGCCTGCAGGGCCGCGATCGGGTCGGGCCGGCCGGATGCGATCCCCCCGCGAGCGGCCGCCCGGGTCGGGGTCGCCAGCCCGGGAACGGCGCAGAACGCGTCGATCGCCACGGCGGGTCCGTCCGGCGGGACGGCGAGTAGGTGCCCGCCCGCCGCCGGACCGGTCAGCAGCGGTTCGCAGACCCAGGATGCGAAGACCGCCGCCACGGCCGCGTCGACCGCTGATCCTCCCTCCCGGAGGACCTGCGCCCCGATCGCGGCCGTCTCGGGATGCCCGGCCGCGACCGTTCCGGGGCTCACGGCGCGTCCCGCGGAGCGCGACCTAGCGCTCGCGGGCGACGAACTCCGGAACCGACCAACCGGGGGCGCCCGAGGCGGCCGGGGTCGACGGCTCCTGCGCCCGGCGACGCACGACGCGCGGCTCGGTGTCGGCGGGCACGCGCGCCTGGCGACGCGCCTCGACCGCCGGCGACGCGAGATGCGGCTGGTGCTCGTAGCCGGTGGCGACCACGGTGACCCAGATCTCGTCGCCGAGCTTCTCGTCGACCTGCGCGCCGAAGATGATGTTGGCGTCGGGATGCGCGGCCTTGCCGATCGCCTCCGCCGCCTCGTTGATCTCCCACAGCGACAGGTCGCCGCCGCCGACGACCGACAACAGGATCGCCTTGGCGCCGTCCATCGAGGTCTCCAGTAGCGGGCTCGAGACCGCGCGCTCGGCGGCCTGGATCGCCCGCGACTCGCCGGTGCCGTGGCCGATCCCCAGCAAGGCCGCGCCGCGGTCCTGCATGATCGTCCGCACGTCCGCGAAGTCGAGGTTGATCAGGCCGGGGACCGTGACCAGCTCGGAGATCCCCTGCACGCCCTGGCGGAGCACGTCGTCGGCGACGCGAAACGCGTCGATCATCGAGGTGTTGCGCTCGAGCACCGAGAGCAGGCGGTTGTTCGGGACGACGATCAGCGTGTCGACCTCGTCCGCCAGCTCGCGGATGCCGACGTCGGCGGACTCCGCACGACGCTTGCCCTCGAAGGCGAACGGCTTGGTCACGATGCCGACGACCAGCGCGCCGAGCTCGCGGGCCACGCGGGCCACGATCGGAGCGGCGCCGGTGCCCGTGCCGCCACCCTCGCCGGCGGCGATGAAGACCATGTCGCTGCCGCGCAGGGCGGCTTTGATCTCGTCGTACTCCTCCATCGCGGCGGTCCGGCCGACCGACGGGTTCGCGCCAGCGCCGAGGCCGCGCGTGCTGCCCTGGCCGATGTGGATCGTGACGTCCGCGTTGGAATCCTGCAGCGACTGCGAGTCGGTGTTGATCGCCAGGAACTCGACGCCGGTGATCCCGGCCTCGACCATCCGGTTGACGGCGTTGGTACCGCCGCCGCCGACGCCGACCACGCGGATCACGGGGCCGTAGCCGGCGGGACCGGGGGCGCGTCGCGCGTCGCCCCAGGTGTCGACGCGGGCCGCGGTCGTCTCGATCGGGCTCGGCGCCGGCGGGACCAGGTCCTCGCGGCGCGGCTCGACGTCGGACAGGCCCAGGATCTGCTCCGGATCGGCGTCGAGGCCGACGCGCGTCGGGTAGCGGCTGTCGGTCGCCGCCGGGTCGGAGGACGCGGCCCCGGCCTCGGCCGGGCTGTCGGTGCGACGGAAGAGGTCGGCGAGCGGCCCCTCGCGCAGGCTGGAGCGGTTGGTGTTCGGGGTCATCAGCGGAGCACCTCTTGGGCAAGGTCGCGGTAGGCCTTCGCGGCCATACTGTCTGGGTCGTAGCGCAGCACCGACATCCCCTTGACGGGGGCCTCGGCGAAGCGGATGGTCTTGCGGACGCGGGTCGCGAAGAGCTGGTCGCCGAAGTGCTCCTCGAGCATCTCCAGCGCCTCCTTCGCGTGCACGGTCCGGGTGTCGAGCAGGGTCGGGAGGATCCCCTGGATCACGAGCCGCGGGTTGAGCTGCTCGCGAACCATCTCGACGGTCTGGCGTAGCTGTGCCAGTCCCCGGAGGGACAAGTACTCGGCCTGCACCGGCACGATCACCTTGTCGGCGGCGCAGAGCGCGTTGATCGTCAGCAACCCGAGGCTGGGCGGCGTGTCGATGCAGACGTAGTCGTAGCGGTCGGCGACGGCGCGGAACGCCCGCTCCAGCGCCCGCTCGCGGCCGATCATCGAGGCCATCGCGACCTCCGCCGAGGCCAGGTCGATCGAGGCGGCGGCGACGTCGATCTCGGCCGAGTGGGTGACGTCGGCGATCGGATGACCCTGGACCAGCACGTGGTACATCGACGGCTCGACGTGGTCGGGGTCGAGCCCCTGCGACATCGTCAGATTGCCCTGCGGGTCCAGATCGACCGCCAGGACACGGTGGCCACGCTCCTTGAGCGCGACCGCCAGGTTCAGCGTCGTGGTCGTCTTCGCCACGCCGCCCTTCTGGTTCGCCATCACGATGACGGTCGGTGAGTGCTCGGTCTGCGACACGGTCGTTCCAGGGGTCGGACGTGAGGCACGCGGAATGCGTGTCCTCCGGGGCCTGGGCGGGGAATTCGCCGGGTACGCGGGCGTTCCTCCTTGCGGGTGCGGGTTCGTCGCGCGGCAGACCGTAGGATCCGTCCGTGCCCGCGTCCCTGCTCGACCGCCGCCTGCTCGTCGTGACCGGCAAGGGCGGCGTCGGCAAGACGACTGTCGCCACGGCGCTCGGGGCGCTGGCCGCCCGCCGGGGCAAGCGCGTGGTCGTCGCCGAGGTCGGCCGCGCCGCCGACGTCCCCGCCGCGCTCCGCGAGCACCCGACCGCCGCGAACGTCGGCGCGCCACCGGCCCGCGACGACGGGTTCTCGGAGCGCCTGCTGGTCCAGGAGCCCACGGGATCGCTCTGGCACGCGTCGATCTCGCCCGAGGCGGCGCTCCGCGAGTATCTGCGCGACCAGCTACCGCTCGGGCCGCTCGCCGAGCTGCTGCGGTCCGACCGGTTGTTCGCGGGGCTCACCGCCGCGACCCCCGGTCTGCGGGAGCTGCTGGCGATGGGCAAGCTCTGGGAGCTCGCTCAACCGACCCGCCGGACGCCGGACGCGGAGCCGTACGACCTCTGCATCGTCGACGCGCCGGCCAGCGGCCACGCGATCACGCTGCTGCGGGCGCCGGGGCAGTTCGCCGCGACCGCCAGGGTCGGGCCGGTCGCCCGCCAGGGCACCACGATCGCCGCGGCGATCGCCGACGACGCCTTCGCCGCGGCGGTGATCGTCTCGGCGCCCACCCAGCTCGCCGTGACCGAGGCGCTGGCGCTGGCGCCGCAGCTCGTCGACGCCGGCGGGCTGACGACCCGGCTGGGCGTCGTCAACGGCATCACCCCGCAACGCTTCTCGGACGACGACCGCGACCGACTGGCCGCCTTCGCCGCGGTCGGCAGCGCCGCGCTGCGCCCTCCCGCCTCCGACGCGGTCGAGATCGCCCTGGCCGAGGCCGACCGGGCGGCGCACGAGCAGGCCCACGCCGATCGGCTGGCGCGCAGCCTCGACGCGCCGGTCGCGTCGCTGTCGCGGATCCCCGGCCGGGGCGTGGGGCGTGCCGGGATCGAAGCGCTGGTCGACGAGCTCGACGCGGCGCTGCCCGCGTCCGGGAGCCCGGCATGACGGGCTCGCTGGTCGACCGGCTGAGCGGGGCGAAGGTCGTCGTCTGTGCCGGCCCCGGAGGCGTCGGCAAGACGACCACCGCCGCGGCGCTCGGCGTGGCGCTCGCGCGGACCGGCCGGCGGGTCTGCGTGGTCACGATCGACCCGGCGCGGCGGCTGGCCGAAGCGCTCGGCATCGGGGCGCTGACGAACGACCCCGCCCCCGTCGACGGCCCGTCGCTCGGCCTGCCGAGCGGCGGCGCCCTGTGGGCGATGATGCTCGATCCCCAGCGGACCTTCGACGGGCTGGTCAACGAGCTCAGCCCCGACGCGGAGACCCGCGATCGACTGCTGGCCAACCCGCTCTACCGTCACGTCTCGTCGGCGGCGGGCGGTGGCCACGAGTTCACGGCGGTCGCCCGGCTGCACGACCTGGCCGCCGATCCGCGGTTCGACGTCGTGGTGCTCGACACCCCGCCGTCGCGCAACGCGCTGGACTTCCTCGACGCGCCGGACCGGATCAGCGCGGTGCTCGAGGGCCGAGCGATCCGTGCGCTGCTCGGGGCCGGGAAGACCGGCTTCGCCGCCCGCCTGGCGCAGAAGGCGGTCGGGGTCGGGATGGCGGCGCTGCAGCGCCTGACGGGGATCGACGTGCTCCGCGACATGCAGGCGTTCTTCGACGCGATCGGTCCGCTCAGCGACGGCTTCGTCGCCCGCGCCACGGCGGTGCGCGACCTGCTGCGCGACGCCGACACGCACTTCGTCGTGATCAGCTCGCCGGAGCCGGTGCCGGCCGCCGAGGCGCTGACGCTACGCCGCCACCTGGATCGGGTCGGAATGCCGTTCCGCGCCCTGGTCGTCAACCGGGTCACGCCGGCCGCGCTCGTTCCCGAGGGCCCGCACGGCGGCGAGGTCGCCGTGGCGCTGCGCGCCGCGCTCGATCCCGCCCTGGCGGCCATGGTCGCCGCCGCCTGGGACGAGGACCAGCAGCACGCCGCCGCCGACCGCGAGGCGATAGCCGAGCTGGCGGCCGCGACCGGGGACGATTCCCCCGTCGTGCTCGCCACCCTCCCCGGCGACGTCGCCGACCTGCGTGCGCTCGGAGAGATCGCGGAGCGGCTCAGCGGATCTCATTAGGTCGTCGCCGACTAACGGTCCGACGAAAAATCTCCCAAAGTTTGGGATAAATCATCTCACGAGATGGGCCAATTTGTCCCAGTAGTCGTGCGAGCGGTACGATCTGCAGCATGTACGCGCGCCACGCACGACGGGCGGTCGAAGACGCGATGGGCGATACGCCGGTCGTGCTCATCGTCGGTGGCCGTCAGGTCGGTAAGAGCACGCTGGTCGCGTCGTTGGAGCACGCGCCGGGATCAGGATCGGTGATCACGCTCGACGACCCGATGCTGCGCGCGGCGGCTGTCGAGGATCCGAACGCGTTCCTCCGCGGCTTCTCCGGCCCGCTGGCCATCGACGAGATCCAACGAGCGCCTGAGCTCTTCCTCGTCATCAAGATGCTCGTGGACGAGGCACGGCTACGCGGCGAGCAACCGGCGGGGCAGTTCTTGCTCACCGGCTCGGTCGCGATCTGGGACACCGCGCGAATGCCAGACTCGCTGGCCGGCCGGATCGAGCACGTCCGACTCTGGCCCCTCTCTCAGGGAGAGATCGAAGGCCGCCGCGAGGATCTGATCGACCGTCTCTTCGAGAACGATCCGCCGCGGCTGCAAGATCAGCCAGCCGGCCGGGCGCCCGTGGCCGAGCGCGTCGTTCGCGGCGGATTTCCCGAAGTCCAACTGCGAACGCTTCCCCGCGCCGCTGCGTGGATCCGGGACTATCTGGCCCTGCTGCTCGACCGTGACATCCGCGAGCTGGGCCAGGTCCGTCGCCCCGAGGACCTTCTCCGACTGCTGACCGCCTGCGCTGCGCGGGTCGGCAGCGTCGTCAACGTCGCGACCATGCTCGCCGACCTCGGCCTCTCTCGGTCAACCGGCCACCGCTACTACGACGTTCTCCGGCGCCTGTACCTGGTGCACGAGCTTCCGGCGTGGGGACACAGCCTCGCGCGCACGGCCGTGCGCAGCCCCAAGCTCCTGTTGACGGACACCGGCGTGCTGTGCGAGCTGCTGCGCCTCGACGCCGAGCGCTTCGTGGCCGACGAGGCGCTGCGCCCCGGCTCGGGCGCTGCCTTCGAGAACTTCGTCGCGGTGGAACTGCTCAAGGCCGCTGGCTGGGCGGACGAGCCGGTCACCGCCGCTCACTGGCGGGAGCCCAGCGGCCGCGAGGTCGATCTCCTGTTGGAACGCCGAGACGGCACCGTCGTCGCCGTCGAGACCAAGCCCTCCGCCACGGCGCACACCGGCGACGCTCGCCATCTTGCCCACCTCCGGGATCAGCTCGGTGAACGATTCCGCTGCGGGATCGTCTGCTACACCGGCGCGTCGACCGTCGCCC
>JADMKN010000228.1 GCA_015478825.1 Patulibacter sp.
ATCGCCTCGAGCGTCTCGGTCAGGGTGCCGATCTGGTTGACCTTGATCAGGATCGAGTTGGCGGTGCCGGTGTCGATCCCGCGCTTCAGCCGGGCCGGATTGGTGACGAAGAGGTCGTCGCCGACGAGCTGGACCCGGTCGCCGATCTCGTCGGTCAGGGCCTTCCAGCCGTCCCAGTCCTCCTCGTCCATACCGTCCTCGATCGAGAGGATCGGGTACTTGCCGGCCTTGTCGGCCCAGTAGGCGGCCATCTCGGCGGCGGACAGCGAGCGGCCCTCGTGGGCAAGATTGTAGACGTCGTTCTCGAAGACCTCGGAGGTGGCGGGGTCGAGCGCGATGCCGACCTGCTCGCCCGGCGTGTAGCCCGCCTTCTCGATGCCGTCGACCAGCACCTGCAGCGCCTCCTCGTTGGACGAGAGGTTCGGCGCGAAGCCGCCCTCGTCGCCGACCGCCGTCGCCAGGCCGCGTTCGTGGAGCAGCGCCTTGAGCGCGTGGAAGATCTCGGTGCCGACGCGCAGGCCGTCCGAGAACGTCGCGAAGCCGAACGGGACGATCATGAACTCCTGGAAGTCCACCGAGTTGTCGGCGTGCGAGCCGCCGTTGAGCACGTTCATCATCGGGACGGGCAGCGTGACGCCGGGCTGGTTGGCGCCGTTGGCCTCGACCTTCAGGTGCTTCCAGAGCGGCACGCCGGCGTCGGCCGCCGCGGCGCGGGCGACCGCGAGCGAGACGCCGAGGATCGCGTTGGCCCCGAGCCGCGACTTGTTCGGGGTGCCGTCGAGGTCGATCAGCGCTTGGTCGAGACCGGCCTGGTCGTCGGCCTCGCGGCCCGTGATCGCCGCGGCGATCTCGCCGTTGACGTTGGCGACCGCGTTCAGGACGCCCTTGCCGAGGTAGGCGTCGCCGCCGTCGCGCAGCTCGGTGGCTTCGAATTCCCCGGTGGAAGCGCCGGACGGGACGGCGGCGCGGGCCGACGCCCCGGACGACAGCGTCACGTCGACCTCGACCGTCGGGTTGCCCCGGGAGTCGAGGATTTGGCGGCCGAAGACGGACTCGATCTGGCTCATGAGCCCGGAAGTTTGACGGACCGTGCCCCAGCTCGCCCCGTGGGCCGTGCGCGACGGCGCCTGACGCAGCGACCGCGCCGCCGATCAGCCGTCGAGTCGGGCGTCCGGGTCGATTCCCTGGGCGAGGTACGTGGCCCGCGCGTAGTACGTCAGGCGCGCGTCCTCGTCGAGCTCCTTCCACGTCCGTCCGTCGTCCTGCGCGAGCCGCTCGGCCTGCAGGACGCGGTCGCGGAACCGCGAGCTGGCGGAGCGCAACGCGATCTCCGGATCGGTCTTGGCCTTGCGGGCCACGTTGGTCACCGCGAACAACGTGTCGCCGAGCGCCGCGAAGGCCTCGGGCGCGTGCCCGGCGGCGATCGCCGCCTCCAGACGGTCGAGCTCGGCGCGACTGGCCTCGATCGCGCCCGTCACGTCGATCGGGTCGAAGCCGCTGCTGGCGGCGCGCCGCTGGACCTTGCGGGCGAACAGCAGCGACGGCAGGTTGGTCGGGACCTCACCGAAGATCCCCCGCTCGCGGTCGGGCTCGGTCTGCTTGATCCGGTCCCAGTTGGCGAGCACGTCGTCGGCGGTCGCGACGTCGGTCTGGAGGTCGTCCGGCGGTCCCGCGGTTCCCGGGGCGTCGCTCGCGGCGTCCGCCGCCAGGACCTCGGCCATCTCGGGGCTGTCCGCCGCGAAGATGTGCGGGTGCCGGCGGATCAGCTTGCGCCGGCAGTGGGCCGCGACGGCGGCGAGGCCCCCCGCGCCGCGTTCCTCGAGCAGCAGCGACAGGAAATGGACCTGGAAGAGCACGTCGCCCAGCTCGTCCGCGAGCTTCGCGTCGTCGCCTGCGTTCGCCGCGTCGGCGAGCTCGTAGGCCTCTTCGAGGGTGTGGGGCACGATCGAACGCTCGTCCTGATCGCGGTCCCAGGGACACTCGACGCGCAGGCGACGGGTGATGTCGTCCAGCGCGCCGAGGGCTGCGGTGATCTCGTCGCGGGCCACGCCCGCGACGGTACCGCAAGCGGGTGCTACTGGGCGGGCGGCGCGGTGGCCGTCTGCGTGGCGGGCTTCGGGGCGTTCTTGCAGAAGTCGACGACGTAGCCCTTGCGGCAGTTCGTCTTCTCCTTCCACGAGTCGAGCGTCTCCGTCTGCCACTTCGTCAGCGCTTCCTGCGGCTTCGTCTGCGTGAGCTGCTGCTTGATCTGCTCCTTGACGTCCTTGAACGGGACGAGCTTGGAAGCGGTGACCTTGTCGACGCGCACGACGTAGTAGCCGGTCTCGGTCTTGATCGGTCCGACGATCTCGCCCTTCTTGGCGGCGAACGAGGCGTCGGCGAGGGCCTTCTCCTGCTGACCCTTGGCGACGTTGGCGAGCTTGCCGCCGTCCTTCTTCGTGATCGTGTCGATCGAGTACTCCTTCACGACGTCGGCGAAGTCCGCGCCGCCGTCGAGCTCCTTCTTGGCCTCGTCGGCCTGCGCCTTGGTCTTCGTCAGCACCACCCGCAGGTCACGCATCTCGGGCTGCGTGTACTGCGCCTTGTTCTTGTCG
>JADMKN010000229.1:0-4264 GCA_015478825.1 Patulibacter sp.
GACGCCGACCGGGCTCGACGTCCCGGCGATCGCCGCCGCGGCGAACGCCGAGCGGCACGCGGTCCAGCGTCGCGACGCGCTGGTGCCGGCGCTGCGCGCCGCGGCCAAGCACCAGGGTCTCAGCCTGATCCACGTGCGCACCGACCGCACCGAGAACCGCGCGCTGCACCGACGGCTGCGCGAGGCGGTCCACGCCGCGCTCGACGCCGGCGAGTAGATCGCCCCGGCGCGTCCCGTCGACCGGACGCCCTCAGCCCGGCCAGACGATCTGCGGGAACCGCTCGTGGACCCGCGCGCACCACGCGGTCAGGCGCGGGTGCGACGTCGCGTCGAACGCCCCGTACGTGGCCAGGACGCGGTGGAACGCGTGGTCGTCCTCGGGCGGCAGCGGCTGGCCGCCGTAGCGCAGGAACGGGTAGGCCGTGACGTCGCAGATCCCGAGCTCGTTGCCACCAAGATGGTCGTGTACGTCGAGCCGCTCCTCGAAGCGGTCGAGCCAGATCCGCATCCGCGCCGCGTCGTCGTCGACCGCGCGGCGATCGGCGGCGCTCAGGCGGTCGCGATCGAGGTCGACCGGCTCCAGCAGCGCGGTCATCCGGTTCGGCGGGCCCTTCCAGACGTCGTTGAACCGCCGGCAGAAGACGTCGGCGAGCGCCGCCAGGCCCGGATCGGTCGGCCACAACGGGGGCTCCGGCCAGCGCTGCTCGATCCATTCGAGGATCCGCGGCGAGTCGGTGACCGCCGTGCCGTCCGCCGGATCGACCGCGACCGGCACCAGCTCCTGACCGCTCAGGTCGCGCACCACCGAGCGGTCGTCCGGGTCGACGTCCACCCATGCGACGTCGAGGCCCTTGATCTCCGCCGCCATCGCGATCCGGTCGACGTTGGTCGAGAACGGGATTCGGAGGACGCGCAGGTCAGCCATGCGCCGGATCGTACGTGGCGCCCACCAGGCGCGGCCGGCCCGCGGCGAGTCCGGCGACGAGCATCGGAGCGAGCACCACGACCATCCCCACCATCGGAACGGTCCAGCCGCCAGTCAGGTCGTGGACCGCGCCGAGCATCAGGGGACCCGTCGCCGCCAGCAGGTAGCCGACGGTCTGCGCCATGCCCGACAGCTCGGCCGCGCGGCGCTCGTCGCGGGCACGGATCACCATCAGCGTCAGGGCGAGGCTGATCGCGGCGCCCTGGGCGACGCCCATCAGACACGCCCACAGCGCCGGGGCCGCGGTCGCCGCGGTCAGCATGCCGCCCCAGCTCACCACGTAGAGCGCGACGATCCCGACGACGAACCGCCCCTGGCCGCGACTGCGTGTCGCCAGCACCGGCACGACCATCGAGCTGACCGCGCCGGTGACGCCCATCAGCGCCAGCAGCCATCCGGCGGCCTGCTCACCGATCCCGTGGTCGACGAGGATCGTCGGGAACCAGGCGAACGACGCGTAGAACTGGATCGATCCGAAGCCGAGGAAGGCGGTGACGGACCAGGCCACGGGATCCCGCCACAGCGACACCCGACGCGGCGGCAGGACCTCGATCGCCGGACCCGCGGCGGTCGCGGTGGCGCCCCGCGTCGCGAGGACCCAGAGCCCGACGGCGGCAATCGCCGGCACCAGCCAGAGCGCGAGCGTGGGGCGCCAGCCGGCGGCCAGCGCGTCCTGCACGGGGACGGTCACGCCCGCGGCGACCGCCGCGCCGACGCTCAGCGCCATGGCGTAGAGGCCGAGCACCAGCCCCGCGCGCGTGGCGAAATCGCGCTTGACGATGCTCGGCATCAGCACGTTGGAGACCGCCACCGCGCCGCCGACGACCACCGTCCCGGCGAACAGCGCCGTCAGCGCGGGAACCGACCGCAGCGCGAGGCCCAGCGCGAGCACCACCATCGCCGCCCCGACCACCGTCGTCGCCCCGTACCGGCGGGCGAGCCGCGGAGCCAGCGGCGCGAGCGCTCCGAAGCACAGCACCGGAAGCATCGTCAGGACTCCCGCGCCCGACCCGGACAGGCCCGTTCCGGCCCGGATCTGGTCGAGCAGGGGACCGACCGTGACGATCGGCGCGCGCTGGTTGAGCGCCACCAGCACGATCGCGGCGACGAGTAGCCAGATCCGCCGGTCGCCCGGAATGCCCCTGGCCGCCACGGAGCGACGACTCACGCGGCGAGCAGCGGCAGGAGCGCCTGGAGCTTGATCTCGGTCTCGGCCAGCTCGGCGGCCGGATCGCTGTCGGCGACCACGCCGACCCCGGCGTAGCAGTGCGCGACGTCCGGCTCGAGCAGCGCGGAGCGCAGCGCGACCGAGAAATCGCCGTCGCCAGCGCTGTCGACCCAGCCAACGGGCCCGGCGTACCAGCCGCGGTCCATGCCCTCCAGCGCGGGGATCCGCGCCAGCGTGTCGGCCTCGGGAAAGCCCCCGACGGCGGGCGTCGGGTGCAGTCGCTCGACGAGCTCGAGCACGCCGACCGACTCGGCGAGCTGGGCGCGGATCGGAGTCGCTAGATGCTGGACGCTCGCCGCCTGGACGATCTCCGGCTGCTCGCCGGCCGTCGTCCAGAGCGCGACGCCGTCGAGCCGATCGAGGATCCTACGGACCACGATCGCGTGCTCCTCGCGGTTCTTCGCGGAGCGCAGCAGGTGCTCGCCGAGGTGGACGTCGACCGCGGGGTCGCTGCTGCGCCCGGTGGTGCCGGCCAGCGCGAGCGTCGCCACGCGGTGCCCGTGCCGGCGCAGCAACAGCTCCGGCGTGGCCGCGACGAAGCTCTTGTCGCCCCGTCCGACGCCGATCACGCAGCAGCCGTCGTAGGCCTCGCGCATCACGCCGATCATCGCGGCGGGATCGGGCGTCGGCCGGCCGGTCACCTGGACCTCGCGGGCGAGCACGATCTTCTCCATCTTCCCCGCGCGGATCGCCTGCACGCTGCGGGCGACGGCGTCCTCGTAGTGGGCCGGCGAGAGCACCGACGCGACCCGGCCGCGCTGGACCGGATCGGGGTCGAGCAACGGCGGCCGGGCGGGACGCAGTCGCGCAACGCGCTCCAGCGCCGCGTCGACCCGCGCCTCGACGTCGTCGCCGGCGCGGACGGCCACCGTGACCGTCGCCCGAACCCGTCCACCGGTGGTGGCGAGCGCGAGCAGCGGCACGTGCAGCGACGCCGACCGGAAGTCCTCCCAGAGCGGCGAGCGGGCGCCGTCGTCGGCGAACGCGAAGCCGCCGACGGCGACGACGCCCTCCGCCTCCTGGCCGGTGCCCAGATCGGTAGTCGCGTGCGCGGTGAGCTGCGACCAGCGATCCGAGACGGTGCGGAACCGCCGCGGTCCGCTCGCCTCGATCGCGACCACGGCGCCGAGGGTCGCCAGCGCCTGGCCGCGGCGCTCGCGCTGCTCGTAGACCGTCCACGGCTCGCCCGCAGTCCGACCGCAGGTCACGACCGCGGCAACGTCCAGATCCCGCGGACCGTCGACCGTGATCGCCGCCAGCACCTCCGCGTGGCGACCGCGCACCGCACGCCGCCGAGCCTCGGTGGCGTACCGGACCAGCCGGGCGCGGTCGCCCTCGCCGATCGGCACGGCGATCGGACCGCGGGCGTCGCGAGCGGTGAGCGTGACGGGGGTCATGGTGGCGGCGGATCGGCGGACAGGATCACGTCCCTCCCACCCCGGCGTCGCGGAGCGCGACGTCGAAGCGGGCGGGGCCCGGCAGGGCGCCGGAGGACGGAGGGGAACCGGTCCGGCTCAGGTCTCCTCGCGGCCGCGGGCGATCGCCACGCTGCCGGTGCGGATCATCTCGACCAGCCCGTACGGACGGACCAGGCGCTCGAACGCCTCGATCTTCGAGCGGTCGCCGGTGACCTCGACGATGATCGAGCGCTTGCCGACGTCCACGACCTTGCCGCGGAAGACCTCGGCCAGCTCGCGGATCTCGGAACGGGTCTGCGGATCGACCGAGACCTTGAACAGCGCCAGCTCGCGGGCGACGGTCTCACCCGGATCGAGGTCCTTGATCTTCAGGACGTTGATCAGCTTGTGTAGCTGCTTGGTGACCTGGTCGATCGGCTGCGACGAGCCGTCGAGGGTCAGCGTGATCCGCGAGATCCGCTCGTCGTCGGTCGGGCCGACCGAGAGCGTGTCGATGTTGAATCCGCGGCGCGTGAACAGGCCGGAGACGCGCGTGAGCACGCCCGGCTTGTTCTCGACCAGGATCGAGAGGACGTGCTGGCGGCCGGTGCGGATGTTGCCCGCGGCCTGCAGGTCGTCGAGGCTCAGCAACTC
>JADMKN010000229.1:4274-13335 GCA_015478825.1 Patulibacter sp.
CGCGATCATCGGGTACACCTTCTCGTCCCGCGTCACCCGGACGTCGATGAACGCCGGGCCGTCGGCCTCGATCGCCGCCCGCAGGTCGTCCTCGAACGACCCGGACTCGGTCAGCCGGATGCCGCGGATCCCGTAGGCGTCGGCCAGCTTGACGAAGTCGGGGAACGCGTCCTCGCCGCCGAACGTGCCCATGTCGACGTGGCTGTAGCGCTCCTGCCAGAACAGCTCCTGCCACTGGCGGACCATGCCGAGGTAGCCGTTGTTGAGCACCACGACTTTGACCGGGATATTCTCCTGGCGGATCGTGGCGAGCTCCTGGATGTTCATCTGGATCGAGCCGTCGCCGGAGACCACGACGGTGGTCCGCTCCGGGTCGCCGATCTGGGCGCCGATCGCGGCCGGCAGGCCGAAGCCCATCGTCCCGAGGCCGCCGGAGTTGATCCAGCGTCGCGGCTCGGGGTAGTGGTAGTACTGCGCCGCCCACATCTGGTGCTGGCCGACGTCGGAGCAGACGATCGCCTCGCCGCCGGTCACCCGGTAGAGCGTCTCGATCACCTGCTGCGGCTTGATCTCGCCGTTCTCGCCCGGCTCGTAGGTCAGCGGGTGCCGCGCCTGCCAGGCGTGGATCCGCTGCCACCACTCGTCCATCCGCGACGCGTCGGCGCCCAACGCCCGGTACTCCTCGGTGAGCCGCGGCAGGATCTGCGCGGCGTCGCCGACGATCGGGATGTGCGCCGGGATGTTCTTCGAGATCTCGGCCGGATCGACGTCGATGTGGATGAACTTCGCCCGCGGCGCGAACTCGGACAGCTTGCCGGTGACGCGGTCGTCGAAGCGGGCGCCGATCGCGCAGATCAGGTCGGCTTCGTCCATCGCGTAGTTGGCGGCACGCGTGCCGTGCATGCCGAGCATGCCGAGGAACAGCGGATCTGGCGCGGGGTACGCGCCGAGGCCCATCAGCGTCTGGGTGATCGGGAAGCCGCCCTCGCGGACCAGCTCGCGCAGCGCGTCGGACGCGTTGGCCAGGATCACGCCGCCGCCCGCGTAGATCATCGGGCGGCGCGCGGCGGCGAGCGCCCGGGCGGCTTGCTTGATCTGCTTGGCGTTGCCGACCGTGCGCGGCTGGTAGCCGGGGAGCTGGACGTCGGTGACCGGCTCGTACGGGATGTCGACCTTCGAGAGGTCCATCGGCAGGTCGATCACGACCGGGCCGGGCCGGCCGGTGCGGGCGATGTGGAACGCCTCGTGGATCGTCCGGGGCAGCTCGCGCGGGTCGGTGATCAGGAAGCTGTGCTTGACGGCCGGCATCGTGATGCCGATCGTGTCCGCCTCCTGGAACCCGTCGGTGCCGAGCAGCTCGGTGCGGACCTGGCCGGTGAAGAAAACCACCGGCACCGAGTCCATCATCGCGTCCATGATCGGCGTGACGAGGTTGGTCGCGCCGGGGCCGGAGGTGCCGAACGCCACGCCGACCTTGCCGGTCGTCTTGGCGTAGCCCTGGGCGGCGTGCCCGGCTCCCGCCTCGTGACGGACGAGCACGTGGTGGATGTCGGCGTCGACGAACGCGTCGTAGGTCGGCAGGTTGGCGCCCCCGGGGTAGCCGAATACGACGTCGACTCCCTCCGCCTTCAGGCACTCCATGATCGCGTCGACTGCACGCATACGCCCAACCTCCTTCCGACTCTTCCGAGCTGTCTGCCTAGGGAACGACGGGCCACCCGCACGGCGGGTGACCCTGGACGACGAAGGGTAGCAGTGGTATGCCACGGTCCCGGGCCCCGTGGAGCCTGGGGATCCGGCTCAAGCCGCGTCGTCGGGAGCGTCGACGGCCCGCGACGTGGAGGCGCCGGCGGCGACCTCGTACGGAGACGGCTCGGTCGAGGCCCCGTCGGTCGCCGTCCCGCCGTCGTCCGTCGGTTCGCCGTCGGCGGGCGGGCGCACGCCGGGCGGCAGGTAGACCTCGTCCGGGAACGGCAGGTCCGTGCCGCAGCGCATGCACATCGTGTCGGTGATCGGCAGCACCGTGCCGCACCCCGTGCAGGCCCGGCGCAGCTCGTGGCGGTTGCCCGGGTAGACGATCGAGGCGATGTACCCGAACAGCGGAACGGCGCCCGAGATCATGAACCAGAGCACGAACGAACTGCCCTTGGCGCGGCCCTGGAGGCCTCCCGCCACGCCGAACAGCACGCAGATCAGGAGGAAGAACGCGAACGATCCACCCACACGATTAGCCTAGCGGGAGCGAGCACGCCTCACGCGCCCGCCCGAACACGACCCAGAGTGAGGGGATCACCCTGTTCCGCTGGAGCAGCCTGAGCACGACAGCCGCCGCCCACCTGGGTGAGCCGATCCTGGCCGCGACCCCGGTCTCCCCCGTTCCGCGGCGGGCGCCGGGCTTCGGAGCCTGGGGCCACGAGCCGCTCGTCGGCGCGCAGGTGCGCTACCTGGTGGTCACCCCGACCCGGGTCGTCGTCTTCTCGCTCGACCGTGACGTCCGCGGGCCCCGGCTCTACCGGCTGACGCGGGTCGAGGTCGAGGAGCCGCGCGACGCGATCCGCGGCGTCGAGCTGCGGTCCCGCTGGTTCTCGCGCCTGATGATCGTCGCGTTCCGCGACGGCGCCCGCTGGAACCTCGAGGTCTCGCTGACCAAGCGCGAGCTGTGGGGGCCCGTCGTCGACGAGCTCGGAGCATTGGTGACCCAGACCGAGGCGACGGTCGCCTCCTCGGTCTGAGCGGGCGGGCGCGTTACAGCCCGAGGATCTCGCGGGTGATCCGCGTGACCTCGCCGCCGTCGGCGCGGCCCTTGGTCTGCTTCATCACGTGGCCGACGATCGCGCCGATCGGCTTCATGTTGCCGCTCCTGAGCTTCTCGACCACGTCGGGGTTGGCGTCCAGCGCCTCCTGGACGATCGGACGCAGCTCGTCGCCGCCGCCGACGGCCGCCAGCCCCTTCGCCTCGACGATCGTCTCCGGGCATCCGCCCTCGGCGACCAGCACGTCGAGCACCTGCTCGCCGGCCTTGCGGTTGATCGTCTTGGCGAGCACCAGGTCGACGATCCCCGCGAGCGCGGCCGGGTCGACCTTCGAGTCCGCCGGGTCGCTGATCTCGAGCGCGTCGAGCCGCCGGACCAGGTCGTTGCCGATCCAGTTGGCGAGCTGCTGCAGGCGCGTGTCGTCCTGCTGGGCGGCCTCGACCGCGGCGACCCGTTCGAAGTACGCCGCCAGCGGCGGGCGGTACGCGAGCAGGCGCGCCGACTCGGCGTGCAGGCCGAGCTCGTCGCGGTAGCGCGCCTCCCGCTCCAGCGGCAGCTCAACCGCCTCGCGCGCCGCCACGGCGGACGTCAGCAGCTCGTCCGGGACGGGCACCGGCGGCATGTCCGGCTCGGGGAAGTAGCGGTAGTCGTGCGAGCCCTCCTTGGACCGCAGCGACGTGATCGACCCGGTCCGCGGGTCGAAGTGCAGCGTCTCCTGCTGGACCCGCTCGCCGGACTCGACCAGGGCGATCTGGCGCGCGACCTCGGCGTTGATCCCCTGCTCGATGAACCGGAACGAGTTCATGTTCTTCAGCTCGGTCTTGGTCCCGAGCGTGGTGTCGCCGACGGGCCGGATCGAGATGTTGGCGTCGCAGCGCAGCGACCCCTCTTCCATGTTCACGTCCGACACGCCGAGCTGCCGCAGCGTCTCGCGCAGCAGCCGCAGCCACGAGGACGCCTCTTCGGCGGAGTGGATCTCGGGCAGCGTGACGATCTCGGCCAGCGGCGTGCCGCCGCGGTTGTAGTCGACGACCGAGGCCGTCGAGCCGCCGATCCGGCCGCTCGATCCGAGGTGCGTCAGCTTGGCCGCGTCCTCCTCGACGTGGACCCGCTCCAGGCCCACGGAGCCCAGGCGGCCACCCGCGACCAGCGGTTCGTCGAACTGACTGATCTGGTAGCCCTTGGGCAGGTCGGGGTAGAAGTACGACTTGCGGTGGAAGACCAGCCGCTGCGCGAGTTCGCCGTCGAACGCCAGCCCGATCATCAGGCCCAGGCGGATCGCCTCGGCGTTGACCACCGGCAGGATCCCGGGCATGCCCAGGCAGACCGGGCAGGTGTGCGTGTTCGGCGGGTCGCCGAAGACCAGCTCGCAGCCGCAGAACATCTTCGTCCTGGTGGCGAGCTGGACGTGGATCTCCAACCCGATCACGGGCTCGTACGCGGCGGACATCAGCCCTGCTCCTTCCCGGTCGCGGCCGGACCATCGAAGGCCGCGGCCCCGCTGAACCCGATCTGCTGCTCGAGCGCGTAGGCGGTCTCGAGGATCCGCGGCTCGCTGAACGCGGGACCGGAGAGCTGGAAGCCGACCGGCAGGCCCTCGGACAGCCCGCTGGGGATCGAGATCGCGGGCACGCCGGCCAGCGAGAACGGCAACGTCGTGACGTCCGCCTGGTACATCGCGAGCGGGTCGTCGACTCGCTCGCCGAGGCCCCATGCCACCGTCGGGCTCGTCGGGGTGGCGATCAGGTCGACCTGCTCGTGGACGGCGCGGAAGTCCTCGACGATCTTCGTACGGACCTGCTGCGCGCGCCGGTAGTAGGCGTCGTAGAAGCCGCTGGACAGCGCGTAGGTGCCGAGCATGATCCGGCGCTTGACCTCGGGACCGAAGCCGTCGTGGCGGGTCTTGGTGTAGAGCTCGACCAGGCCGCCGTCGCCGATCTCGGCGCGATTTCCGTAGCGGACGCCGTCGAACCGCGCCAGGTTGGAGGACGCCTCGGCCGGGGCCAGCAGGTAGTACGCCGACAGCGCGTGCCGGGCGTGCGGCAGCTCGACCTCGACGATCTCCGCCCCCAGGCTCTCGGCGAGCGCGAGGGTCGCGTCGAACGACGCGCGGACGCCGGGCTCGATCTGGTCGCCGAGCAGGTCGGTCGGCACGCCGATCTTCAGGCCGTCGAGGCGCTCGGCCGTCGGCAGGTCGAGCTCGGACGGGCTGTCCCAGCCGATCGAGGTCGCGTCGGCGGGGTCGCGCGGACCGGTCATCGCGCGGAACAGCAGCGCCGCGTCGGTCACGTTGCGGGTGATCGGCCCCGCCTGGTCGAGCGACGAGGCGAAGGCGATCATCCCGTAGCGCGAGACCGACCCGTAGGTTGGCTTCAACCCGACGACCCCACAGAGCGCGGCGGGCTGGCGGACCGAGCCGCCGGTGTCGGTCCCGATCGACGCCGGCGCGAGCCCTGCGGCGACCGCGGCGGCCGAGCCGCCCGACGAGCCACCGGGCACGCGCGTCCGGTCCCACGGGTTGCGGACCGGACCGAACGCGGAGTTCTCGTTCGACGAGCCCATCGCGAACTCGTCCTGGTTGGTCTTGCCGAGCACCGTGGCGCCCGCGTGCTGCAACAGCCGCACCGCGGTCGCGGTGTACGGCGGGCGGTAGTCGCGCAGCAGGTTCGACGCCGAGGCGGTCGGCACCCCCGCGATGCAGAAGAGGTCCTTGATCGCCAGCGGCACGCCGGCCAGCGGCGTGTCGGTGCCGGGGCGCGGGGTCGCGTCGTTGCCGAGGGCGGCGGGCAGCGTCAGCTCGTCGGCCAGCCAGGTGAAGCTGTTGGTGTCGTCGGCCGCCGCGCGCTCGCGGTAGGCCGCGAACAACTCGGCCTGCGTGAAGTCCCCGCGGCGCAGCGCCGACGAGGCCTCGACGACGGTCAGATCGATCAGATTGGTCATCGGGGCCTCAGGCCTGCGGGCTCGGGACGCGGAAGCCGTCGTCCGACGCGTCGGGGGCCTGGTCGAGCGCGACCGCGCGATCCAGCGAGCGGTGCGGCACGTCGGCGCGCGGCCCGGTCGGCGCGGTCAGGACGTGCGCGGTCGGCGCGACGCCGTCGAGGTCGAGCTCGCCGATCGTCTCGAGGTGCCCGAGCACCGCCGACAGCTCCCGGGCCATCGGCTCGATCTCGTCGTCGTGCAGGTCCAGGCGCGCCAGCGTGGCCACGTGAAGGACGGTGTCGCGGTCGATCATCGCGCCCGATGCTAGCCGAGCCCCGGTCCGGACGACCCGACCGAGCGGGTCGGTCCGCGCGCGGCGCGGCTACGGCTCGGGCGTCGGCGGCGGAGCGTCGGGGCCCGGGAGCGCCACCACGTCCGGGACGGGGCGCGGCGCGGGCGGGTCGAACGCGCTGTCGGGCGCGTCGGTGCGGTCGTCGGCGACCGCGACCCAGAGCCCGATCAGCAGGACGATCAGCGCGGCGAGTCCGATCCACGCTCCCGGACCGGGGCTCGTCGAGACCGCGATGCGCACGTTCTCGGACGCCTCCTCGATCGTGCCGGGTCGCGCGATCAGCACGCGGATCGCGGTCAGCAGGGTGACCAGCGCGGTGATCGCCCCCGCGAGGATCAGGCTGACGACCGCGCCGTACGTCGGACGCCCCGGACGGGCGCGCAGGGTCATCACCAGCATCACCACGACCGCGATCACGGCCACGACCAGGAAGTCCGCCCACGGACGCCCCAGGGCGCCCCAGCCGGCCGCCGTCTCGACGGCCACGAGCAGCTCCGAGCCGAGCGCCCCGCCCGACTCGGGGGCCATCTCGTCGAGCTCGACCTCGGCGTTGAACCACTCCAGGAAGAGCGTGACGACGAGGGCGACGAGCGCGCCGACCACGATCCACTCACCCTTGCGCAGGCGTCGCAGCATGGTGATCGCTACTCCCCGGCCTGCAGGCGCGCGGCCTGGACGGTGTTCGCCAGGAGTTGCGCGATCGTCATCGGCCCGACGCCGCCGGGCACCGGGGTGATCGCCGCCGCGACCTCGGACGCGCCGTCGAAGTCGACGTCGCCCGCCAGGCCGCCGCCGTCGAGCCGGTTCATCCCGACGTCGATCACCACGGCTCCCGGCTTGACCCAGTCGGACGCGACCATCCGCGGGCGGCCGACGGCGACGATCAGCACGTCGGCGCGTCGGGCGACCTCGGGAAGATCGGTGGTCCGCGAGTGCGCGGTGGTGACCGTGGCGTTGCGGCTCAGCAGGAGCTGCGCCATCGGCTTGCCGAAGAGGTTGGAGCGGCCGATCACGACGGTCTCCTTGCCCTCCAGGTCGACGCCGTGGTCGTCGAGCAGGCGGAGCACGCCGGCCGGGGTGCACGAGCGCAGCCCCGGCAGACCGAGCGCCAGGCGCCCGGCGGAGGCGATCGTCAGGCCGTCGACGTCCTTGTCGGAGTCGATCAGGTTGGTCAGCTCGACCCCGTCGAGGTGCCCGGGAACCGGCAACTGACAGAGGATCCCGCTGACCGCGGGATCGGCGTTGAGCTGCTCGATCAGCGTCACGACCTGCTCGCGCGAGGCGTCCGCGTCGAGCCGGTGGTCGAAGCCCTGGATCCCGACCTCGGCACAGGCCCGCTGCTTGCCGCCGACGTAGACCGCGCTCGCCGGGTCCTCGCCGATCAGGATCGTGGCCAGACCGGGGGGCCGGCCGTACCGGTCGGCGAACGCCGCGACGTCGGCGGCGACCTCCTGCCGCACCTGGGCGGCGACGCGCTTGCCGTCGATGATCGTTGCGGACATCGCGGGCAGCGTACCCGCTCGCGTGGCGGCCTAGTCGAGCGGCGTGAGCTTGGCGAACCCGGCGATCAGGCGGCGCTCGCCGAAGTCGTCGAAGCGGACGACGAAGACGTCGGTCTCCATCGCGACGACCTCGCCCGCCCCGAACTTGCCGTGGCGGACCCGTTGCCCGACCCGCAGCTTCGGCCCGTCGTCGGCGGCGCTTGATCCGTCGCCCCCGCCCAGCAGGTCGCTGCCCCGCCGCAGCCCGAGCTCGCTCAGGCTCTTCGCGGGGCCCGTGGAGCGCGGTCCCCCGCCCGGCGCGCCGATTCGGCCGATCCGACTGAAGTCCGTCCGTCCGCGCGACGCCGACGAGACCGCGCCGGTGAGCTGGTCCGCCGACTCCTCGTCGAGCGCGTCGCTCGGCAGTTCGCGCAGGAACCGGCTCGGGTACTGCGCCTGCGGCGGTCCGTAGAGCGCGCGGCGCCGCGCCCACGTCAGCGCTAGATGCCGTCGTGCCCGGGTCAGACCGACGTAGCAGAGCCGCCGTTCCTCCTCGAGCTCGCCGCTGTCGATCGCTCGCGAATGCGGGAAGATCCCGTCCTCGCAGCCGACGAGGAAGACCGCATCGTACTCGGCGCCCTTGGCGTTGTGGAGCGTCATCAGCGTGATCTGGCCGCCCTCCTGCTCGGCCTGGTGGTCGGCGTCGGAGAGCAGCGCGGTGCGTTCGAGGAAGCGGTCGAGCGCGGTCTGGTCGGCCGTGGCGGCGATCTCGTCGGCGGTCGCGACGTCGTGGTCGAACTCGTCGGCGTAGGCGTGGAGCTGGTCGAGGTTCTCCAGCCGCCCCTCGTCCTGCGGGTCGCTCGACGCCTCGAGGTCGGCGCGGTACCCGGTGACCCGCAGCACCTGCTCGACCAGGTCGGCGACGCTGACGCCCTCCGGCCCCGCGGCGTCGATCGTCTCGCGCAGCTCGGCGATCTGGTCGCGGAACACGCCGACGGCCCGGATCGCCGCAGTCTTCAGCCCCGCGGCCTCGGGCTGCTCGATCGCCTCCAGCGGCGTGATCCCGGTCGCCGCGGCGTGTGCGATCAGCCGGCCGACGGTGGTGTCTCCGATCCCGCGCCGCGGCCGGTTGACGATCCGCGCGAAGGCCACGGTGTTGGCCGGGTTCTGCAGCCACGCCAGGTAGCTGATCACGTCCTTGACCTCGGCCCGGTCGAAGAACCGCAGGCCGCCGATCACCTGGTAGCCGATCTCGGCGTTGGTCAGGGCGGTCTCGATGATCCGCGACAGCGCGTTGGTCCGGTAGAGCACCGCCATCTCGGAGAACGGCACGCCCTCGCCTGCCAGCCGCTCGACCTCGGCGACCACCCAGCGGGCCTCGGTGTAGTCGTCCTGCAGCGCCCGCACCCGAACCTCGTCGCCGGCGCCGAGGTCGGTCCAGAGGTGCTTCGGCCGCTGGTCGCTGTTGTGGCTGATCACCGCGTTGGCGGCGTCGAGGATGTGCTGCGTGGAGCGGTAGTTCTGCTCCAGGCGAATCACCTGGGCATCGGGAAAGA
>JADMKN010000230.1:0-2870 GCA_015478825.1 Patulibacter sp.
GCCACTTCTAGCACGGCCGTGCTAGTTCAGTCAACCGTTCGATTGGAAGACCCGCGACCCCGCTGGTTCGATGCCCCGTCACAGCCGGACGACGCTTCCGGCGCAACGTTCGCGCAACGGCCCGCGACGCCCCGCCGGGCCGCGAGGCGGGAGATAGGTTGACCAGCGTGTCGCTCCCCATGTCCGCAGACCAGCCGATCGGCGTCGGCATCATCGGCCTCAGCGCCACCGGAGGCTGGGCCGGACGGGCGCATGTCCCCGCGCTCGCCGCGCTGGACGGCTACGAGCTGCGGGCCCTGAGCGCCACCACCGCCGAATCTGCCGCGGCCGCCGGGCGCGCCCACGGCGTTCCGCTGACCTTCGGCTCGACCGCCGAGATGGTCGCGCGGGACGAGGTCGACCTGGTCGTCGTCGCAGTCAAGGTCCCCCACCACGACGAGCTGGTCCGGCTCGCGATCGACGCCGGCAAGGCCGTGCTCTCGGAGTGGCCGCTCGGCAACGGGCTGGCCGAGACCGAGACGCTGGCCGGGTTGGCGCGGAAGCGCGGCGTGCGGACCGCGGTCGGGCTGCAGGCGCGATCGTCGCCGGTCGTGCGGTACGTCCGCGACCTGGTCGCCGACGGCTACGTCGGGACGGTGCTCTCGACGACGATGGTGCAGTCCGGGCGCTCGTGGGGGGCGACGGTCCACCCCGCCTCGCACTACGTCCTCGACGCCGCCAACGGAGCCACGATGCTGACGATCAGCGCCGGCCACCAACTCGACGCGGTGACGATGGTCCTCGGCGAGCTCGAGCAGGTCGACGCGACGCTCGCCACCCGACGCACGGTGGTCCGCGACCAGGAGACCGGCGAGCCCGTGCCGATGACCGCGCCCGACCAGATCGCGGTCCACGGCCGGCTGTCCAGCGGCGCCGTCGCTTCCGCCCACGTGCGCGGCGGCACCAGCCGCGGCCTGAACTTCCACTGGGAGATCAACGGCACCGACGGCGACCTGGTCGTCGCGAGCCCGACCGGCCTGGTGCAGTTCGCGACGGTCGAAGGCGGCCGCGGCGACGACACGTCGCTCACCCCGCTTCCGGTCCCCGCCGACTACCACCTGGTCCCGGCGCTCGCCGGACAGGAGGACACCGTCGCCTACGCGATCGGTCACGCGTACCACCAGCTCCGCCGGGATTGGCTCGAGGGGACGGACGACGTCCCGACCTTCGACGACGGCGTCGTCCGCCACCGGACGCTCGACGCGATCGAGCGCGCCGCCGCCACCGGACGGCGCCAGGCCGTCGGCTGAACGCCACGACCCGATTCCGCCCCTCGACGCCGGCCCGACACGACAACCCCACCCAGGAGCGCCCCGATGACCACGAGCCCCGACCTCGATCAACTCGCCCAGGACGTGCGGCACCTCAAGGATCGCCTCGCGATCCAGGACTGCGTGATGCGGCACTGCCGGGGCGTCGACCGCCACGACGCCGAGCTGATGACGAGCTGCTACCACCCCGACGCGGTGGTCAAGCACGGCAACAGCGACAAGACGATCACGGGCTCCGAGTACGGGGACTGGTCGAACGACGCCCACGACGGCCGGTTCGCGCTGCACTCGCACAACATCACCAACGTCAACGTCGAGCTCGACGGCGACGTCGCGTACGTCGAGAGCTACGTGATCACCGGGTTCCTGCACCCCGACATGCAGCGCTCGGTCGTCGTCTTCGGTCGCTACGTCGACCAGTTCGAGCGCCGCGACGGCGCCTGGAAGATCGCGATCCGCCGGGCCTTCCTCGACCTGCCGGTGGACGGCAGCGCGACCTACCTGGGCACGCCCCGCGGCCAGCCGATCGACCCGCAGCAGTTCTGGACGCGCGACGACGTGTCGTACGAGCGCCCCGTCGGCCTGACGTCGCCGAGCCCGCAGTGGACCTGATCGTTCGGGGCGATCACTGGCGTGCGGCCTGGACGGGCCCGAGCAGGCGACCGCCGTCGGCGACGAACTCCGACCCGGTCGAGAAGCTCGCCTCGTCCGATCAGCCCGGGATGGACCGAGTTCACGCGGATCCCGTCGTCGGCCAGCTCCATCGCCGCGCACTTCGTCAGTCCGCGCACGGCCCGGAACGCGCGGACGCAGCTCTCGCCGAGCCCCTGCGCGGCCCCGGTCACGACCACGGTGCGACCGCCGAAGCGCCCCCCGCCACGGCTCACGAGGTCACCGCCGTGGCAGCGCGCGACGGGATCGCGCGGGCCACCCGATGGCCCTCCGCCATCGCGACCTGGAAGTCGCGCGGCGACGCCCCGTCCCCGACCAGCAGCACGTCGGACTCCCCCGCCTCCATCAGCTCGTCGTAGAGCTCGCGGTTGGGCTGGTTCTGCGTGACGAGCACGACGACGTCCGCCGGCACCGTCCGGGTCCGCTCGCCCTGCAGCGGGCGCACCACGCAGGACGAGGCTCCGATCTCGACCAGGTGATGGCGGACGAGCACGCAGAAGTCCCCGGCGTGGAGGTACTCCAGTGCGGAGATGTCCCGCTGCGTGCCGTGGACCGCCGGACCGGCGAAGCTCGCGAGACTGGTCACGAACGTCACGGCCAGCCCCTGGCTCGCGAGGTACTCCGCGGACGTGATCGCCTCGAAGTGCCCGACGGTGTCGAGCACGACCGCGGTGGCCGATCCTCTGGGCGCGCCATCGGTCAGGAGCTGACGCGACGACAGGACGTGCCCCTGCCCCACCCCGCGAGCCGGCTCGAACGGGCGCGCCGACTGCAGACCGTCCATCCGCGGCCGAGCTCCCGTCGCCAGGATCACCGTGTCGGCACCACGCGCCCGGATCTCGTCCGCGGTGAGCCGCGTGTCGAGCTCGACCGTCGCCCCCGCTCGAC
>JADMKN010000230.1:2880-13285 GCA_015478825.1 Patulibacter sp.
CGTGCTGGTCGAGGCCGGACTGTCGTTCTTCGGCATCGGCGTCCAGCCACCGGACGATGTCGCCGATCAGTCCCGTTCGCGGCCCCCGACGCGCGATGTCGAGGGCTCCGCCGAGCGCCGACGCGGCATCGACCAGCGTGACCTCGTGGCCGCGGCGCGCCGCTATCCGCGCTGCTTCCATCCCCGCCGGCCCGCCCCCGACGACCAGCACCCGCTGCGGATCCTCGACCGCCGTGATCAGCTCCTCGGACAGCGTCACCTCGAAGCCCGTGGTGGGGTTGACGGCACATCCGAGACGCGGCGGCGTCCGGCCGAGCCCGCCGTTGCACCCCTGGTTGCAGGCGATGCAGGGTCGCACCTCGTCGGCACGGCCCTCGCGGGTCTTGCGGACGATGTCCGGATCGGCGATGTGCGCCCGCACCATCGACACCATGTCGGCGGTGTCATCCGCGATCACCTGCTCGGCTTCCTCAAGCGTCCGGAAGCGACCCGTGACGATCGTCGGCACCGTCGCCACCGCCGTCAGATGACCGGACGACGGAAGCTCGTAGCCGGCTGGCGCGTCCATGCCCTCGTTGCAGGTCGTGAGCCGGAAGTAGTCGCCGGCCGACGCGTCGAGGAAGTCGATCAGCCCTTCGTCCTGCAGCGCTTCGATCACCTGCCGCGTCTCGGCCTCGCCGATGCTGCCCGGCATCTCGCTGGCGCTGACGCGGATCCCGACCGCCGGCTCGTCGCCGATCGCGGCCCGGATCGCGCGCAGGATCTCCTGGAGGAACCGCATCCGGTTCTCGAGCGATCCCCCGTACTCGTCGGTCCGCGTGTTGTACAGCGGCGACAGGAACTGGTGCACCAGGTAGCCGTGTCCCGCTCCGACCTCGATCCCGTCCAGACCACCGGCGACGCAGCGCCGCGATGCGTCGGCGAACGCCTGGACCACCTCCGCGATCTGCCCGACGGTCATCGGCGTGCCGACGTTCGCGGGCAGGCCGCCGAGTCCCGGCGTCGAGGGCACCGTCGACGGGGCCCCACGGCGGGCGACCGTTCACCGCGGGCCACAGGTGCCCGGCGTGGAACAGCTGCTGGAAGATCCGCATGCCGTGGGGTCGTACCGCAGCCATCAGGTCGCGGTACCCCTCGATCACGCGATCATCCGACATCGCCATGCCGCCCCCGCTGGGGTGGACCCCGCACGCCTCGAGGATCGACAGGCCGACCCCGCCCCGCGCGCGAGCGGCGTGGTAGGCGATCCAGTCCTCGCCCCCGAGCAGCGACGGCGGCGACGGCAGCGCGGTCCCGTGAGCGGCCCGGACTATCCGATTCGGGATCTCCACGCCTCGGATCCGGATCGGCTCGAACACGCGTTTCAACATCAGATTGCCCTCGCTCGGCCGGTGACGACGGCCACGCGGCCGGAAAGATCAAGAAGCATGGCTCCTTCTAACACAGCCGTGCTAGTTCAGTCAATCGTTCGATTGTTTTATGCTGCCGCGACGATCGGCCGACCGACTCCGGCACTTCCAATCAGCGGATCCCGCCGGCCGCCGCGGGCCGGTCGAGACGCGCCTCGAGCGGCCCGCGGCGATAGTCCCCGTCCGGGAGCAGGCCGAGCAGCAGCTCGGCCGCGGCCAGGTCGTGCTCGCGTCCGGGCAGCGCGCACCACCGCGCGAGCGCGGCCGCGTCACCGCTGCCCAGCACCCGGTGGCGGACGTCGGCGTCGAGCTCGTCACGGACCGACGCGATCCGCGGCACCTGGGAGTCCGGGAGCAACGGCCCGCGGTAGCGATCGAGCAACCACTGCGGATCCGCGGTGGCGACCACGTCCCGCAGCTCGACGAGATCGGTCCGTACGCCGCCGATCAGCCGGTAGGGTCGCGCCTGCAGCACGCCGCCGAGCGCGCGTCGTAGGCGGCTCAGCTCGGCGCGGACGGTGACCGCCTTGCCGAACGAGCCGTAGATCTCCAGCGCGAGCTCGTCCGCGCTGAGGCCCTGCCCGTCGAGCAGCAGCAGCGCGAGCAGCTCCGCGTGCCGCAGCTTCAACGACAGCCGCTCGCCGGCCACCGTCGCCGCGGGGGCACGCCCGAGCAGCTCCAGCTCCAGTCCGGCCTCCGGGGCCCGGTCGCCGGATCCGCCCTCCGCCCGTGAAGGACCCCAGAGGATGTACCCACCGCGAGCCAGCGGCTCGGCGGTCAGCGTCTGGCCCCCGGACATCAGGACCTCGCCACCGCCCGGCGGGATCGGCACCGAGCGCGGGGCCCAGCGCCGCGGCACGTCGAGCAGCGTCCGCCCGTCGCGGGCGACCAGCGCCGTCGATCGTCGCTTGCCGGCGATCCGCTCGAGGTACGCGTCGCGCAACCGCTCCTCGCGGGCCCGCGCGCGTTCTCCCAGCGCGGACTCCGCCATCCGGGCGGCGGCGCTGACGAGCGCCAGCGTATGGGGGTGCGCCGCGCGCAGGTCCCCGGTCAGGCCGACGACCCCGAGCAGCGCCCCGGAACGCGGGTCGTGAATCGGCGCGCTCGCCGCGTGCCAACGGTGGTGGACGCGACTGAAGTGCTCGGCCGAGAAGATCTGCACCGGGTGGCCGACCGCGATCGTCGTGCCCAGGGCGTTGGTCCCGGCCGCCGACTCGCTCCAGTCGGCGCCACAGACCACGTGCCGATCCTCGGTCGCCAGCAGCAGCCGCTGGTCGCCCTCGACCCAGAGGATCACCCCGGCGGCATCGCTGATCACCATGAGATGGTCCGGCCCGGCCAGCACCTCGCGCAGGACCGGGCGGACGGCGGACAGCGGATGCCGGCGCCAGCGGTCGTCGACCTCGTCCTCGCCGAGCAGCAGCGGGGGGAGCTGGTCGGGGCGCAGCCCCGCGTCCCCGGATCGTCCCCACGACTGCCCGACGACGCGGCGGACGGCCGTGCAGACGTTCTCGCCGGCGTGGAACGCGTCGTGGACCCGTCGCATCCGCCGCGCCTGCTGCACCCGATCGAGGGCCGGATCGACGGCAACCCACGAATTCGGACGAACGGTTGACATCGATTCGACTGTACCGCACGTCCCGTCGCCCGTCCGCCCGTCCGCTGGGGCATCCGCCGTCTGGTCCGAGCGGCCGGAGGCCCCGGCGCAACGTCCGGGCAACGTCCGGGCCGCCCCCTCCGGGTCGGCGGTCGGCGGCTAGCGTGCTCCCATGAAGACCTGGTTCATCACGGGAACGTCGAGCGGGTTCGGTCGCCAGTGGACGGCGGCGGCCCTCGAGCGCGGCGACCGCGTCGTCGCCACCTCGCGCGACGCGGCGGCGCTCGACGACCTCGTGGAACGGCACGGCGACGCGCTGCTGCCGCTGTCGCTGCGGGTGACGGACCGGGCGGCGGTGCTCGACGCCGTGCGCCAGGCTCACGAGCGCTTCGGCCGGCTCGACGTCGTGGTCAACAACGCCGGCTACGGCACGAACGGGATGATCGAGGAGGTCAGCGAGCAAGACGTTCGCGACCAGTTCGAGACCAACGTCTACGGGCCGCTGTGGGTCGCGCAGGCGGTGCTGCCGCTGCTCCGCGAGCAGGGCAGCGGGCACATCATCCAGGTCTCGTCGGTCGGCGGCATCGCCTCGTTCCCGGGCCTGGGCCTCTACTGCGCCTCGAAGTTCGCCCTCGAGGGCTTCTCCCAGGCGCTGGCCGCCGAGGTCGCCGGCTTCGGGATCAAGCTGACGATGATCGAGCCCGGCGGGTTCGACACGGGCGGCGCCGGGTCCGCCCGCGACAGCCAGCCGCTCGCGGCGTACGAGGAGTTCCGCGCCGCCGCCCGCGAGATGGCCGCCTCGCGGCGCAGCGTTCTGGGCGACCCCGAGGCGTCGGTCGCGGCGCTGATGGCGATCGTCGAGGCGGACGAACCGCCGCTCCGGGTGTTCTTCGGGTCCGCCCCGCTGGGCATGGCCGAGGCCGAGTACGAGCGACGACTGGCCACCTGGCGGGAGTGGCAGCACCTGTCGGAGCTCGCCCAGGGCACCACCGCCCCGGCCTGACCCCTGTCACACGAGCACGAACGAAGGAGCAGCGCCATGAGTACGGGATTGGTCGCAGGACGCGCGGGGATCGTCACCGGCGCCGCCGGCGGGATGGGGCGCGCCACCGCGGTGCGGTTCGGCGCGGAGGGCGCGTCGGTCGTGGTCACCGACCTCGAGGCGCAGCACGCAAACGTCGAGCAGACGGTGCGGCTGGTCGAGCAGGCCGGGGGCCGCGCGATCTTCATCCCCGCCGACGTGACCCGCGAGGACGACCACCGGCGACTGGTCGACGGCTGCGTCGGCGCCTACGGGCGCCTCGACTTCGCGCACAACAACGCGGGCGCCGACCACCAGGGGACGGTCGAGAACACGACGGTCGAGGACTTCGACCGGGTGATCGGCGTCAACCTCAAGGGCGTCTGGCTCGGGATGAAGCACCAGCTCGCCCGCATGCGCAGTGACGGCAACGGGGGCTCGATCGTCAACACCGCCTCGCTCGGCGCGTTGATGGCGATCCCCAACCTGGCCGTCTACATCGCGAGCAAGCACGCCGTGATCGGCATCACCAAGGCTGCGGCGCTGGAGGCGGCCGACGCGGGGATCCGGGTCAACGCGATCTGCCCGTCGACGACCAGGACCCCGATGCTCGACCATCTCGACGAGCAACGGATCGAACAGATCGTGCGTCCGCACGCGATCAAGCGGCTGTGCGAGCCCGACGAGGTCGCTGCCGCCGTGGTCTGGCTCGCCTCGGACCAGGCCTCGCTGGTGACCGGCGTGCCGTTCCGGATCGACCTCGGCGCCGGCGCCGGCATCGCGACCTGATCTCCCGCTCGGGCCCCGCGCGTTCGTGCCCGCGGGGCCCGCGCAGGCCCCGAACGGCGGGCTCAGCCGCCGACGATGCCGAACTGCCCGCGGAAGAAGACCAGCGGACCGGCGCCCAGCTCACGGACCTCGAGGTCGCGGACGCGGCCGATCACGATCTCGTGGTCGCCCGCGTCGTGGATCGCCTCCAGCTCGCAGTCGACCCACGCCAGCGACTCGTCGAGCACCGGGCTCCCGGAGACGCCCGGCTGCCAGCCGACGCCCTCGAACTTGTCGCCGCCCGAGGACGAGAACTTCTGGCAGACGTGCTGGTGGTCCGCGCCGAGCACGTTCACGCAGAAGCTGCCGGCGTCCCGCATCGCCGGCCAGCTCGTCGACGACTTGGCCGGCAGGAACGCGACCAGCGGCGGATCGAGCGAGACCGACGTGAACGTGCCGACCGCGAGGCCGCCGGGCGTGCCGTCGGCCCGGATCGCGGTGACCACCACCACGCCGGTCGGGTAGTGCCCGAGCACATCGCGGAAGCGCCGCGGATCGATCGCGGTGCCGGTGCTCGGGGCGCCCGCGTCGTCGGCGGCCATCACGCGCCCTCCTCGGGCAGCAGGGCGTTGCGACGGGCAGCGCTGCGGCGGAACGCGAGCACGTCCGCGAGGGTCAACACGTCGAGATCGTGCTCGCCGGCGTAGGCCGCGACCGTGTCCCGGTCGGCGACGTCCCCGTCGTCGGCGAGCATCGTGCAGATCACGATCGCCGGGCGCAGGCCGCCCGCGCGGGCGAGGTCGATCGCGGCCTCGGCGTGACGGGGGCGCTCCAGCACCCCGCCGTCGGCGGCCGGCACCGGGAAGACGTGGCCCGGCACGACGATGTCGGCACTCGAGGCGTCGGGCGCGATCGCCGCCGCCACCGTGACCGCGCGGTCGTGCGCCGAGATCCCGGTCGTGACGCCGCGGCGCGCTTCGATCGAGTTCGTGAACGGGAAGACGCTGGCCGGATGCCGGCCCTCGCGCTGCGGGGCCAGGCCGAGCTGCGCGCAGTGTCGCTCGGTCATCACCAGCGCCACGAGCCCACGGGCGTCGGCGGCCATCCGGTTGATCGCGTCCGCGTCCGCGTGCTCGCCGGCGACGAGCAGGTGCGACACGCCCTGCATCACGCGGCTGCCGTCGAGCACGACCATCTCACCGCGCGCGAGCTCGGCGGCGGCCCGCTCGACGCGCGCGTCGGCGCCGCGATCGTGCTCGGCGATCACGCTGCGGACGCGGCGCACGTCGTCGTGCATCTTCTCGACCAGCGACTCGGCGTCGTCGAACTGCTGCTCGTCGCGGACGAACTCGAGCAGCTCGACGCTGACCTTCCGCCCGTAGAGGTCACCCGAGTAGTCCAGGACGTGCGCTTCGAGCAGCGGCTGCAGGTCGTCGCCGAAGGTCGGGCGTACGCCGACGCTGACCGCGGCCGGACTGCCGTCCAGGCGTCCGGCGTAGACGCCGAACCGCGGCACGGCGTCAGCGTCGATGCGCACGTTGGCGGTCGGAAAGCCGAGCAGCCGTCCGCGCTGATCGCCATGCACGATTTCCCCGGTGACAACGAGACTCGACATCTCTCGAGACTATAGCCAAACGGTTGGTTGAAGACGAGGAAAGTTGGTTGAATAGGCGCCATGACCCGCGATCTCTTCTCGCTTTCCGGCCGCCATGCGCTCGTGACCGGTGGGGCCCGCGGCCTCGGGCGGATGTGCGCCGAGGCCCTGCTGGAGCACGGCGCCTCGGTGACGATCACCGCCCGCGACGCCGAAGCGGGCGCGGAGGCGGCGGCCGAGCTGTCGCGACTCGGCCGCTGCGACGCGATCGCCGCCGACCTCTCCCGCGAGGACGGCGCCACGACGGTCGGCCGCGAGCTGGCCAAGCGGGTCGACGCGCTCGACGTGCTGGTCAACAACGCCGGGGCGAGCTGGGGCGCGCCGCTCGAGAGCCATCCCGCGCACGCGTGGACGAAGGTCCTGCAGCTCAACACGATCGCCCCGTTCCAAGTGGTCCAGGCGGTGCTGCCGCTGTTGGAAGTCGCCGGGCAGGCGCGGCGCCCGGCGCGGATCGTCAACGTCGGCTCGGTCGACGGTCTCGCCGTCGGGCGCTTCGACAACTTCTCCTACTCGAGCGCCAAGGCGGCCCTGCACCACCAGACGCGCGTGCTCGCCGTCGAGCTCGGTCCACGCGGCATCACCGCCAACTGCATCGCCCCCGCCCCGATCGCGACGAAGATGACCGCGGCCCTGCTCGACGCGGAGGGCGAGCGCCTCGCGGCCACCGCGCCGCTCGGCTCGCTACCGGGCGCCGACGACATCGCGGGGGCCGTGATCTACCTGGCGGCCCCCGCCAGCACGCACGTCACCGGCACCGTGATCCCGATCGACGGCGGCATGTCGATCGCGACCTGGGCGGCGGACGCCCCGTGACGGACGGGGCCGCCGACCATCGCTTCGCCGGCCGCAGGAAGGCCTCAAGCCTGCCGGCAGCCGAGGCCGTGCCGGCAGAGCGCATCTTCGAACGCGGTGCCGCGGACGTGGAACACGCCCCGCCCCTTCGTCTGCTCGCTGCCGAACCGCAGGACGTCGCCCTCTCGCAAGTCCCGCAGGATGCGACTGCTTTGCACCGAGCTGACGTTCAGAAGCTCCTTGAGGTCCGAGGCGCGGATGGATTCCTCGACCAATAGGTGACGGACCACGAACTCCTCCGCCTGCTCGGACGACGTCGTCACGTACGGAAGCACGCGGCCGAGCGAGGCACGCGCGCGGTCGCTGAGACGGAAGACCTCCCGCGCTCGCGTGGACCGTGCGGTGCGTTGCAAAAGCCCGAAGCGTTCCCCGCGATGGAGCGCATCGGCGGCCTCGGTGGGCAGCTTCTGCAGGAGCTCCGAGACGCCGTCGGCGGTGACGCTGGCGCGGTCCAGCAAGGCGTGGAGGACGAGGATGACGTCGACATCGTCCTGCGACTCGTCCGGAAGGGTGGAGACGAGCCCCAAGACCGCCGCGTTGGGCTCTCCGCCGACGAGCACGCACCGGACCCGCCCGCCGGTGTCTGCGAACGTCGGCAGCGCCAGGCCGAGGCTGGCCATGTCCCGGAACATGCGGTCCACGCCGACACCTTCCTGCTCGGCGAGCCGCAGCGACCGGAACACCGCCGTCAGGGCAGCATTCCGTGGGTGGGAGCGCTCCGAGATGATGTTCTCGGCGGTGATGCCGGCCGGGAAACCTCCCGGGGAGGAGACGACGAGCTGCGTTCCGGTCATCTCGACGATGACTGGGTCGTAGGTCCGGTAGTCGCGGTGCATCAACGCGTTGACCAGCGCCTCACGGACGGCGCGGTCCGGGATGCTCCGGATGCGGGGCCGCACCCCGCTGGGCAACTGCAGCTCCCGCGAGTGGTTGTTGGCGTCGATGCGCGCCTTCACCGTCTCGAACGCCGTGAGCAGCGGCGCGACGCCCTCGACCCGGTCGACGGTCGCTGTGCCCGGCGCGGTGCGTCGCTGGAAGTCCACCAGGGTCGTCGCCCCCGCGACGAACAGCACGCGACCGGCGTTGGTCAGCCGGTCGCCGTCGCCGCCCAGGACGCCGAGGGCGCGGAGGATCTCCGGGGTCGGGCGGGCCGCAAGTGCGATGCGGTTGGGGTCGCCGGTCTCGCGCATGAACTTCCGCGCGACCTCGACCGCGCTCTCGCTCACGTCGGCGAGCACGGACACTGACGGTTCGGCGGACCAGTCGTAGCCGGTGCGGGCTTCCTCGGCGCGGCGCTGGTCCTCGGCGGACATCACGACGCAGGAATCACCGATGCGGTGCTTGAACTCCTTTGCCGAGCGGTGCAGGCGGTAGCTGCGGTGGACGAGGACGAACAGCAGACGAATGCCGTCGTGGTGGGCGGGCTGCACCTCCACGGCGAGGCTCGGCTCGGTGAGCGCCCAAATACGGTCCCGCAGCCATTCGGCGTCCAGGTCCGTGCCGATGAACGCGTCCGGTCCGGTCGCCTTGTCGTCGACACCGACGACGAGCACGCCACCGTCGGTGTTCGCCAGGCAGCTTGCTTCCTCGGCGAGGCCCTGTGCGGCCCTCGCGCTCCTCGGCTGGCTGGGCTGCAGGACGCCGCTCGCGCGCCGACCCGCTTCCTCCTTGAAGTCCAGGGTGGTGGTCTCCAGCTCGCCGGCGCGAGCGCCGCCCTGGATCCGCCGAACTGCCGCGTGGGCGGCTGCAACGAAGGGATCGTCCGTGAATGCATCCGCCATTGGGGCTAAATATAACATGCCTCGCCGAGAGGCATATGTTATATTTAGGCCCATTGGTCAGGCCTCAGCGGTGACCTTCTCCGCGCGCTTGCGCAGCTCGCCGCGGGCGATCTTGCCCGTCGGATTCTTCGGCAGCTCGGGGACGAACTCGATGCGCTTCGGGCACTTGTAGCCGGTCATCCGCGACCGGAGGAAGGCGATCAGCTCGTCCTGACCGCGCTCGACCTCAGGGCCGCCCGCGACGAAGGCGACCACCACCTCGCCCCAGTGGTCGTCGGGCACCCCGACGACGGCCGCCTCGCGCACCCCCGGGAACTCCACGATCACCTGCTCGACCTCGATCGGATCGACGCTGAAGCCGCCGGTCTTGATCATCTCCTTCTTGCGGCCGGTGACGTGGATCCGCCCCTGGTCGTCGAGGAAGCCGAGGTCCCCGGTGTAGAGCCACCCGTCGATCAGGGCCTCGGCCGTCGCCTCGTCGCGTCCGTCGTAGCCGCTCATCAGCGCCGGGCCCTCGAAGGTGATCTCGCCGACGGTCCCGCTCGCGACCGGCTCGCGCTGCTCGTCCACGATCCGCACCCGCATCATGCCCATCGCGTGCCCCGCGCCCGTCGGGTCGGCGGTGAACTCCGCGGCCGTCGAGCAGCAGAGCTGCGCCTCGGTCAGGCCGTACATGTACGCGACGATGTCGCCGAACCGCTCGTGGGTCCGCCGGCGGACCGGCTCGGGAAACTCATACGCGGTGTTCAGCACGCGCAGCGCCGACACGTCCCGCGCCTCGTGCCCTTCGACGTCGAGCATCGAGTTGATCATCGTCGGCGCCAGGAAGATCCGGGTCGCCCGGTGCTGCTCGAGCAGCTCCCAGGTGCGGGCCGCGTTGAACGCGCGGTCCAGCACGACGGTGCCTCCCGACAGGATCATCGGCATCACCTGGAAGATGAAGGTCACGCCGAACAGCGGCAGGACGAAGACCTCGACGTCCGCCGTGCTCCGCGGCTGCCCGAGCGCCGCGTTCACGCAGGCCCAGACGTTCGCGTCGTGCGACTTCGCGACGCCCTTCGGGAACCCGCTGGTCCCCGACGTGTAGATGATCGTGGCGATCGACGCCGGATCGACCGCGGGCAGGACGCCCGACGGCTCGGCGGCGAGCAGGTCCTCGATCCGCTCCTCGCCGTCCGGCACGTCGTCGGGGGCGTGGACGGTGAGCAGCGACTCCACCGCCGCGCACCGCTGCCGCAGCTCGCGAGCGACGTCCGTCGCGTCCTCGTCCGCGATCAGCACGGTCGCCCGCGAGTCGTCGACGATGAAGGCGATCTCGTCGGA
>JADMKN010000231.1 GCA_015478825.1 Patulibacter sp.
GACGCCGACGCCGATCGCCAGGTTGTGGGTCGCGACCGTCGCGATCACGGTCAGCGCCATCACGACGGTCTCGCCGATCGGCATCCGGCGCAGCGTCGACGGCCGGACGCTGTGCCAGTCGAAGGTCGCGTAGGCGACGAAGATCATCACCGCCACCAGCGCGGTCATCGGGATCGTGGCGACGATCGATCCCAGTCCGACCACCAGGATCAGCAGCGCGACGCCCGCGGTGAAGGTCGAGATCCGCGTGCGCGCGCCCGAGACCCGCACGTTGATCATCGTCTGGCCGATCATCGCGCAGCCCGCCATCCCGCCGAAGAAGCCGGTGACCACGTTGGCGATCCCCTGGCCCGTCGACTCGCGCGTCTTGTCCGACGGGGTGTCGGTGATGTCGTCGACCAGCCGTGCGGTCAGCAGCGACTCGAGCAGGCCAACCGCGGCGAGGGTCACGGAGTAGGGCAGGATGATCAGCAGCATGTCGAGCGAGAACGGCACCGACGGGATCCCCAGCAGCGGGATCGAGCTCGGCAGCTCGCCCTCGTCGCCGACGGTCGGGATGCTCAGGCCGCCAGCGACCGCGACGACCGTCAGCACCACGATCGCGACCATCGGCGACGGGATCGCCGGCACGTACCGGGGCAGCACGAGGATGATCACGAGGCCGGCCGCGACGATCGCGTAGCCCGCCAGACCGCCCGCGGTCAGGTGGTCGATCTGGCTGAGGAAGATCAGGATCGCCAGCGCGTTGATGAACCCGGTCATCACCGACTGCGGCACGAACCGCATCAGCTTCGCCACCCCCAGCAACCCGAGCGTCACCTGGATCAGGCCCGCCAGGATCGTCGCGGCGAGCAGGTACTCGACGCCGTGCTCGGCGACCAGCGGCGTGACGACCAAGGCCATCGCCCCGGTCGCGGCCGAGATCATCGCCGGTCGTCCCCCGACGATCGAGATCGCGACGGCCATCGTGAACGACGCGTAGAGCCCGACCTTCGGATCGACCCCGGCGATGATCGAGAACGAGATCGCCTCGGGAATCAGCGCCAGCGCGACGACCAGGCCGGCGAGCAGCTCGATCCGCAGGGTGCGGCGATCAGGGAGGCGAAGCGACGGCCGCCGCAGGCGCGGCGCGGGGGAAGCGGACGACACCGACGAAACAGTAGGCGGCGACGGGCGCCCGTGCTGGCCGGGCCAGGCGCTGCCGGGCGCCGGCCGTCAGTCCCCGGTCGACGACCCGCGAACGACCAGCACGGGCGCGGCCGAGTAGTCGAGAAGATCGCGGGTCACGCTGCCGACCAGCAGGCCGGCGAAGCCGCGCGCACCGCGCGTCCCGACGACCGCGATCGCCGGCGCGTGCTTGGCGCACGCGGCGAGCAGCTCCTCGCGAGCGTGACCTTCCAAGCGCTCCTCGACGACCCGCTCGTCGGCCAGCGACACGCTGCTCCGCGCCTGCTGGAGCAGCTCGTGACCGTGATCGTGTAGCTGCTTCCGGATCTGCTGCCGGGTGTCCTCGCCGAGGAACCCGCTGTCCGAGAACGGCGCCTCGAACGCCGCGACATGGGCGAGCACCAGCGAACCGCCGAGAGCGTCGGCCAGGTTCTCGCCGGCGGCCAGCGCACGGCGCGCGTCGTCCGACCCGTCGAAGCCGACCAGGACCGCCGGCGGCGATCCGTCGAGCGCAAGCGCCCGGCGGACGAACAGCACGTCGCACGGGGCCCGCTCGAGCAGCCGCTGCGAGACGCTGCCGAACAGCACCTGCCGCAGGCTCCCGACCCCGTGCGTTCCTGCGACCACGAGGTCCGCGTCGATCTCGGCGGCCAGGTCCAGCAGCGTGTCCGCGACCGGTCCGGCGAGCACCCGGCGCTCGATCTCGGGCCCGTCCGCGGGGTCCGGGAGCCCGTCGAGTCGCTCCTCCCAGCGCTGGGTCCGCTCGTCGAGCACCGGTTGCAGCCGGGGATCGGTCGACCCGCCGCCGTCGTCGGCGAGCTCGTTCACCACGTGCGCGACCACCAGCCGCGCCCCGGTCCGAGCGACGACGTGCTTCGCCAGCCGGAAGGCCCCCTCGGCCGCGTCGGAACCGTCGTGCGCTACGAGGATGCGGTGGTACATGGCCTCGACCCTACGACAGAACGCGCTGCTCGTCCGCGGGCACCCCGTCGCCGTCCGCCGCTCCGCGCGCGCCGGGACGCGTGGCGCGGAGCAACAGCACGGCGCCGAGGATTCCGCTGAGCAGGGACCCGGCGAAGACCCCGATCTTGGCGAGCTGCGCGAGCTCCGGCGCGTCGAAGGCCAGGTCCGAGATGAACAGCGAGACGGTGAAGCCGATCCCGGCCAGGGCTCCGATCCCGAGGATCTGCGGGGCACGGATCGACGGGTGCAGATCGCCGATCCCGAGTCGGTTGACGAGCAGGGCCGCGCCGGCGATCCCGATCGGCTTGCCGAGCAGCAGACCGAGGAACACGCCGAGCGCGACGCCGCTGGACGCGGCGTCGCCGAGCACGCCCCCGGTCAGGACGACGCCGGCGTTGGCGAGCGCGAACAGCGGCACGATCAGCAGCATCGTCCACGGCTCGATCCGGTCCTTGAGCGTGTGCAGCACGTCCCGGCCGTTGAACGCGCGGGCGGGCGTGATCAGGCCGAGCACGACGCCGGCGATCGTGGCGTGCACGCCGGACTCCAGCATGCAGAGCCAGACGATCGCGCCGACCACGATGTACGGGGGGATCGCGCCGATCCCGGCGCGCTGCATCCCGCGGATGACCACCAGGCCGAGCGCCGCGCCGGCCAGCCAGCCGAACGCGATCGCGTTGGTGTAGAAGACCGCGATCACGAGCACCGCGAGGATGTCGTCGACGACGGCGAGGGTCAGCAGGAACGTCTTGATCGCCGGAGCGATCCGGGCTCCGAGCAGCGCGAGCACGCCGACGGCGAACGCGACGTCGGTGGCCATCGGGATCCCCCAGCCGCTGGACCCGTCACTGCCGACGGTCAGCGCCAGGTAGATCAGCGCGGGCAGGACGGCGCCGCCGACCGCGGCCGCGATCGGGACCGCCGCGGCCTTCGGGCGCTGGAGGCTGCCGGCGACGAGCTCGTGCTTGACCTCGAGCCCGAGCACCAGGAAGAACAGCGCCATCAGGCCGTCGTTGATCCAGTGCCGCAGGTCCTCGGAGATCGCGAAATCCCCGATCCCGACGGTCAGCTCCTGGTGCCAAACCGACTCGTACCCCTGGGCCGAGAGCACGTTGGCCCAGAACAGCGCGGCGAGCACCGCCACCAGGAGCACCACGCCCCCGAAGACCGGTGAAGCCGCAAGCCGGCGGAGGGACGAGAACGGTGTCGGAGCAGCAGTCATTCAGTCGGTGGATCGTCGCACGTATGCGTGGGGCGGGTCGCGATGTGGGCCTGGGTATACGACGAACGTCGCGGCACCGTCAGACCGGACCGACGTGCTCCGGCGGCGCGGCCCTACGCCCGGGTCGAGACCTGGGAGCTCAGCTCGCTGACGAAGGTCTCCAGCGCCCCCGGAGCGAGCCGGTAGTACGCGAACGATCCACGCTTCTCGCGCTCGACGATCCCGGCGGTCAGGAGCTGCTTGAGGTGGTAGCTGACGCTTGACTGCTTCAGGTCGAGCATGTCCTCGAAGTCGCAGACGCAGACGGCTTCGCCACGGGCGAGGATCAGGCGGTTGATGATCCGCACCCGGTGCCGGTCGGCCAGGGTCTTGAACACCCGCTCCAGGCGGACCGCGTCGTCCTCGGTCATCGCCGCACCGGTCAGCGGCGGGCAGCAACGAATCACGGGCAGTTCCTGCATGACGGCCATCGTATCGAAGAATTTTGATGCGTCGGGGATCTTCCGCTACGGTGAAGACATCAAGAACTTTCGATGCCATCTGGAGTGCTCGTGACCACCACCGCGTCCTTGCCGACCGTCGTCATCGGCGCCGGCCCGGTCGGCCTCACCGCCGCCGTCCACCTCATCCGCCGGGGCATCACGCCCCTCGTCCTGGAAGCCGGCGAGCAGGCGGCAACCAACGTCCGCGACTGGGGGCACGTCCGTCTGTTCTCCCCGTGGGAGTTCTCGGTCGATCCCGTCGCCTCCGAGCTGCTGACCGCCAACGGCTGGACCGCCCCGCCGCCGAACGAGTTCCCCACCGGCCAGGAGCTCGCCGATCGCTACGTCTCACCGCTGGCCGCGCTTCCCGCCTTGCGAAGCCGCATCCGCTACGGCGCACGGGTTCGCGCCGTCACCCGTCGCGGAGTCGACAAGCTCAACGATGCCGGTCGCGACGATGCACCGCTGGAGGTCGTCGTCGAGACCACCCGCGGACACGAACGCGTCCTCGCCAGCGCGGTGATTGACGCCTCCGGCACCTGGCAGACCCCGAACCCGCTGGGGTCCGGCGGCGTCCCCGCGGCCGGCGAACGCGAGCACGCCCAGCGGATCGCCTACCGGATCCCCGACGTGCTGGCCCGCGACCGTGGCCGCTACGCCAACCGCCGGATCATCGTCCTGGGGACCGGACACTCCGCGTTCAACGTGATCGTCGACCTCGCCGAGCTCTGCAAGACCGAGCCGGACACCGAGATCGTGTGGGCGATCCGCCGCCCGCGGTTGGGCAACACGCTGAAGCCCGGCGCCAACGACCCGCTCCCCGAGCGCGGAGCGATCGGGGGCCACGTCGGCCGCCTGATCGACGACGGCGCGATCGAGCTCGTCACCGACTTCCACACCCTCGCCGTGGAAGGCGAGAACGAGCGGATCGTCCTGCGTGACGGTGACCGCAAGCTGGCCGCCGACGAAGTGATCGCCACGACCGGATTCCGACCGGACCTCTCGATCCTCGGCGAGCTGCGGCTGGACCTGGACGACCGCGTCGAGGCCCCGCGCAAGCTGGCCCCGCTGATCGACCCGAACCTCCACTCCTGCGGATCGGTGCCGCCCCACGGCGTCGACGAGCTCGGCCACCCCGAGAAGGACGTGTTCGTGGTCGGCATGAAGAGCTACGGCCGCGCGCCGACCTTCCTGCTGCGGACGGGCTACGAGCAGGTCCGCTCGGTCGTCGCCGCCCTCGCCGGCGACTGGACCGCCGCCCGCCGGGTCGAACTGGTGCTGCCCGACGGCGACGGAATCGGTACGGCCTGCTGCGCGCCGCCACGGGTCGAGCAGGTCGGCGCGTCCTCGTGCGCGGCGGCGTAGATGCCCACCAGCATGGACCGCGTTGACCTGATCATCGTCGGCGCGGGGCAGTCCGGTCTCGCGGCGGCGTTCGAGGCCCGTCGCGCGGGGATGTCGGCGGTCGTGCTCGAAGCGGCGGACACGCCCGCGGGATCGTGGCCGCGCTACTACGACTCGCTGCGCCTGTTCTCCCCGGCGCGGTACTCGTCCCTGCCGGGCACGCCCTTTCCCGGCGACGACCCCGACCGCTACCCCACGCGCGACGAGGTCGTCGCCTACCTCGCCGACTACGCCGCGCAGTTCGGCGACACCGTCCGGCTCGGCACCCGCGTGGAGTCCGTCTCCCGCACACCCGGCCTCGGGTTCACGGTCACGACCGCAACCGGCGACGAGCTCCGGGCCGCAGCGGTGATCGCCGCCTCCGGCCACTTCGGAGCACCGCATCGGCCCCCGCTTCCGGGCCTGGAGAGCTTCACGGGCACCGTGCTGCACGCCGCGGAGTACCAGGCGCCGGGCCGCTTCGCCGGGCAGCGGGTCGCCGTTGTCGGCGCCGGGAACTCCGCGATCCAGATCGCCGTCGAGCTGGCCGGGACCGCACGAACCACGCTCACCACACGAGCGCCGATCACCTGGGCGGCGCAGCGACCGCTGGGCCGCGACGCCCACTGGTGGCTGCGCACCACCGGATTCGACACCGCACCGCTGGGGCGCTGGCTGGACCGCCTTCCGGTCTCGGTCATCGACGACGGCCCGTACCGCGCCGCCGTCGACGCGCAACGACCCGACCGGCGCCCGATCTTCGATCGGCTCGACGGCGGCGACGTCGTCTGGGCCGACGGCAGCCGCGAGCCCCTCGACGCCGTGATCCTCGCGACCGGCTACCGCCCGGACCTGCCCTACCTCGAGGGGACCGGGGCGCTCGCCGCGGACGGCTCGCCGCTGCACCGCCGCGGCCTCTCCACGACGGTCCCCGGCCTGGGCTACGTCGGTCTCGAGTTCCAGCGCAGCTTCTCGTCCAACACCCTGCGGGGGTGCGGCCGCGACGCCCGCCACGTGGTAGCCGCGCTGCGTTCCGCGACGCGCAATCAGGCGACGGTCGCGGCGTGACGCCCGCCCGCTGGATCACCCTGGCCGTCGTCTCGGTCGCCACGGCCATGCTGCTGCTCGACGTGACCATCGTCTACGTCGCGCTCCCGACGATTCAGCAGGACCTGGACGCGGGGTTCACCGACATGCAGTGGGTGATCGACGCCTACACGGTGGTCCTCGCCGCGACACTGCTGGCGGCCGGGGTGCTCGCCGACCGGCTCGGGCGCCGCGCGGTCTTCGTCACGGGGCTGGTGATCTTCACCGCGTGCTCGGCTCTCTGCGGCCTGGCCGATTCGGCGCTGGTGCTGAACCTCGCGCGCGGAGCGCAGGGCATCGGCGCCGCCGGGATGTTCGCCGCGTCGCTGGCGCTGCTGGCCCACGAGTTCCGCGGACGCGAGCGCGGATTCGCGTTCGGCGTCTGGGGCGCCATCACCGGCGTGGCCCTGGCGATCGGACCGTTGCTCGGGGGACTCGTCGTCGACGGCCTGAGCTGGCGGTGGATCTTCCTGGTCAACGTCCCGCTCGGCATCGTCCTGATCGTCGCCACCCTGCGGGTGCTCCCGGAATCCCGGGACCGCACGCCGGGTCGCCTGGACGTCGCGGGGATGGTCCTCTTCGGTTCGGCGGGGTTCCTCGCCGTCCTCGGGCTGATCCGCGGCAGCGAGGACGGTTGGGGCAGCGCCCCGATCGTCGCCGCCCTGCTCGGCGCCGCGGTCCTGCTGGGCGCGTTCGTCGCGGTCGAGCGGCGAGCTGCCGCGCCGATGCTGCCGCTGGAGCTGTTCCGGATTCCGGCGTTCACGGGCACGGCGCTGGTCGCCTTCGCGCAGTCGGTCGCGATCTACCCGCTGCTGCTGTTCCTGGCGATCTACCTCCAGCAGACGCTCGGCTTCACGCCGACCGAGGCCGGCCTGCGGATGCTGCCGATGACCGTCCTGATCCTGCTCGTCGCGCCGTTCTCCGGCAAGCTGACCGATCGGCTCTCGCTGCGGGTGCCGCTGGTGGCGGGGCTCGGCCTGTTCGGGGTCGCGCTGCTGACCATCCACGGCGGCGCGGTCGGCGATCCGTGGACCCGGCTGCTCCCGGGCCTGCTGCTCGGCGGTATCGCCGTGGGCATGATCAGCCCGGCGCTCGCGGCGGCGATGGTCAGCGTGCTGCCGGTCGAGCGCGGTGGCTTGTCGTCGGGCATCAACAACACGTTCCGCCAGCTCGGGATCGCGATCGGCATCGCCGGGCTCGGCGCGATTTTCCACCACCACGCCGGAGCAGGAGCCACCGCGTCCGGGATCATCGACGGACTCAACGACGTGGTGCTGGTCGCCGCCGCCGTCGCGCTCGTCGGCGCGGTCGCCGCCTGGCCGCTACTGCGCGGCCTTTCCGGGCAGCAGTAGCGACAGCAACCCTGCGGCCAGCACCATGATCGCGGAGCCCCAGAGGCAGGCCTCCAAGCCCTGCCACTGGTAGAGCGCGCCGGACAGCACCGTGCCGGAGAGCCGGCCGAAGGCGTTGGCCATGTAGTAGAAGCCGACGTTCATCGCGACCTTCGCGCCGTCGGCGTAGGCGAGGATCAGGTACGAGTGCACGGCGCTGTTCATCGCGAAGACGACGCCGAAGACGATCAGCCCGGCGACGATCACCACGCCGGGATCGATGCTGGTGGTCATCGCGATCGCGATCGCGGCCGGGAAGGCGGCGAGCACGAACGCCAGCTTGGCGGCGGTGCGCCCGTCGGGGTCCCGGACGAACCGCGGGGCCGCAGCCTGGACGATGCCGTAGCCGATCGTCCAGACCGCCATGAAGATCCCGACCTGCCAGAACGACCACTCCATCACGGTGCGCAGGTAGACCGGCAGCCCGACGACGAACCAGACGTCGCGCGAGGCGAAGAGGAAGATCCGGGCGCCGGCCAGCAGGTTCACCGACCGGTTGTTGGAGAACATCTGGCGGAACTTCGCCGACGCGTCCGGGGTGCCGAGATCGCCGCGCATCAGCAGCAGCGTTCCGACCAGGCCGGTGGCGACGATTCCGGCGACGCAGCCGAGCGCGGCCTGGAACCCGATCAGGGTCAGCAGCAGTCCGCCGACGAAGAAGCCCACGCCCTTCAGGGCATTCTTCGACCCGGTGAGAATCGCGACCCACTTGTAGAGCGCGCCGGCGGTGTCCGGCGGGACGACGAGCTTGACCGCCGACTTCGACGACATCTTCGTCAGGTCCTTGGCGATCCCCGACAGCGCCTGGGCGACCATCACGTAGGCGACGACCAGCCACGACTCGGGCACCAGCGCGAGCATCGCCAGCGCGAGGAGCTGGAACGACAGCCCGCCGAGCAGGGTCGACTTGAGACCCCAGCGAGCGGCGATGTAGCCGCCGACCAGGTTGGTGATGATCCCGAAAACCTCGTAGAAGAGGAACAGCGACGCGACCTGCAGCGGGCTGTAGCCGAGCTCGTAGAAGTAGAACAGCACCAGGACGCGGATCGCGCCGTCGGCGATCGTGTCGGCCCAGTAGGCGCCGGTGACCACCATGTAGTTGCGCAGGTCGCCCCCGCGCTTGACGGCCGCCGCGCCCGCGGTGCTCACGGCCGCGGCTCCAGCGACGCGGCCACGATCCCGGCCAGCTCGACCCAGCGGTTGACGTAGCCCCACTCGTTGTCGTACCAGGCGAGAACCTTGACCTGGGTGCCGTCGGTGACCATCGTCGACGGCGCGTCGACGATTCCCGAGCGCGGATCGTCCTTGAAGTCGACCGACACCAACGGCCGCGTCTCGAACCCGAGGATCCCGTTCAACGGGCCCTCGGCGGCCACGCGCAGCAGCTCGTTGACCTCGTCGACGGTGGTCTCGCGCGCGACCTCGAAGACCGCGTCGGTGAGCGAGGCGTTAAGCAGCGGGACGCGGACGGCCAGGCCGTCGAGTCGACCCTGGAGGTCCGGGAAGATCAGGCCGATTGCCGTCGCCGACCCGGTCGTGGTCGGGATCAGCGACATCCCCGCCGCGCGCGCCCGGCGCAGGTCCTTGTGCGGCGCGTCGACCATCGTCTGCGTGTTGGTCAGGTCGTGCAGCGTGGTGATCGACCCGCGCAGGATCCCCAGCGCTTCGTGGATCACCTGCACGACCGGCGCCAGGCAGTTGGTGGTGCATGACGCGGCCGTGAGGATGTCGTGGACCTGCGGGTCGTAGCGGTCGTCGTTGACGCCGACGACGACGTTCAGCGCCCCGCCGTCCTTGACCGGCGCGGCGACGAGCACCTTGCGCACGCCGCGCGTGAAGTACGGGTCGAGCTTCGCTCGGGTCTTGAACTTGCCGGTCCCCTCGAGCACGACGTCGACGCCGAGCTCGTCCCACGGGACGTCGCCGGGGGTCGAATGCGCGCTGTAGCTCAGCGTCCTGCCGTCGATCGAGAGCGCGTCGCCGTCCGCGGCGATCTCACGGTCCCAGCGGCCGTGGACGGAGTCGAACTCGAGCAGGTGGGCGGCGGCCGCGGCGTCGCCGGCGGTCTCGTTGACGTGGACGAACTCGAGATCCTCGCGGCCCCAGCCGGCGCGCAGCGCCAGCCGCCCCATCCGCCCGAAGCCGTTGATCCCGACGCGTACTGCACTCATGTGGTGGCCTCCTCGGCCGAGTAGAAGCGGCGCCGCGCCCAGAGCGCGACGTAGACCAACCCGACGAGCACGGGCACCTCGATCAACGGTCCGACCACGCCCGCGAGGGCCTGCCCGGAGGTCGCGCCGAAGACGCCGATCGCCACGGCGATCGCGAGCTCGAAGTTGTTGCCCGCGGCGGTGAACGCGAGCGACGCGGTGCGTGCGTAGCCCGCGCCGATCAGCCGTCCGGCGGCCCAGCCCGCGGCGAACATCACCGCGAAGTAGACGAGCAGCGGCAGCGCGATCCGCGCGACGTCGAGCGGCTGGTCGACGATCGCGTCGCCCTGGATCGCGAACAGCATCACGATCGTGAACAGCAGGCCGTACAGCGCGAACGGCCCGATCCGCGGCAGGAACGTCTGCTCGTACCACTGCTCGCCGCGGCGGCGGACGCCGATCACGCGGGTCAGCGCGCCCGCGACCAGCGGAATGCCGAGGAAGATCAACACGGTGCGGGCGACCTCCCAGATCCCGATCGAGAAGCCCTGGGTGTCGAGGCCGAGCAGGTCCGGAAGGGCGGTCAGGTAGAACCAGCCGAGCAGGCTGTAGGCGACGATCTGGAAGACCGAGTTGACGGCCACCATCAGCGCGGTCGCCTCGCGGTCGGCGCACGACAGGTCCGACCAGATCAGCACCATCGCGATGCAGCGCGCCAGGCCGACGATGATCAGGCCGGTGCGGAACTCCGGTTGGTCGGCAAGGAAGATCCAGGCCAGCGCGAACATCAGCGCCGGCCCGACGATCCAGTTCAGCACCAGTGAAGCGCCGAGCATGCGCCGGGTCTGCGGGCTGCGGTCGCGCACGACCTCGCCGTAGCGGACCTTCGCCAGCACCGGGTACATCATCAGCAGCAGACCGAGCGCGATCGGCAACGAGATCGTGCCGACGTTCAGCGCGCTCAGCGCGTCGTTGATCGAGGGCACGAGCGCGCCCAGGCCGAGTCCGAGCCCCATCGCGAGCAGGATCCACACCGGCAGGAACCGGTCGAGCGTCGAGAGCCGCTGGAGGACCGGGACGTCATCGGGCGCGGGCGTGACGCTTTCACCCGGGGACGATCCGGCCGGCGCGATCGGCGGGGTTGCGGAGCGCGGGTCGGCGGCCACGTCCGAAACGGTATCGATTGACAAGTGTCGATGCAATCGACAGACGTGAATCTTTTGTGTAGTCTCGTAGATCGATGTCCGTCGATCTGGAGCTGACCCCGAAGACGAAGCGCGCCGCGGGCGCGCCGTGCTGCGAGCCGGTGGTCTACCCCGACGTCGATCGCGCGCACGCGACACGGATGGCCGAGGTCGCGAAGGCGCTCGGCGACCCGATCCGCCTGCAGATCGTCGACGTGCTGCGCAAGCACGCCGGCAAGGTCTGCGTCTACGAGCTGATCCCGCTGTTCGACGTCTCGCAGTCGACGCTCAGCCACCACCTGAAGAAGCTGCGCGACGCCGGGATCGTCGACTCGGAGCGCCGCGGGCTGTGGGCGTACTACTACGTGCTGCCGGGCGCGATCGACGAGCTGACCGCCTGGCTCGGGTAGCCCGAGCACCGTGAAACGGTCCGCTACCTGGCGATCGCCGGATCGGGCTCGGGAGACAACGAGTTCCGCGCGTTCGCCGACGCGACCTTCCCCGCGGTGGGGACCGAGCAGGGGATCACGTGGGCGGCCGACGACGACCGCAGTACGGCCTGGACCGAGCAGTACCTCGTCGGCCCCGGGGACACGTCCGACGTCGCGGCCTGGCGCACGCTGATCGCCAAGCTCGTGGCGGAGTAAGCGATGCGCGCGGGCCTCGTGCTCCAACTGCGCTACAGCGCATCCTCGAGCAGCGCGAGCACGCCGCCCTCGTCCAGATCACTGCCCGCCATCAGCCGCTGCTGGCCCACCGCCGCTCGCGCCAGCTCGGGCAGGTCGCCGGCGACGATGCCCAGCTCGCGCAACGATGCCGGGGCGCCGGCGACCCGGAGGAAGGCGGTCAGGCGGCTCGCCGGCTGGGCGACGTCGTGCGCCGCGACGGCCGGGTCCGCGCCCAGCGCCGCCGAGATCGTCGCCAGGGCGGCCGGATGACTCGGGGCCAGGCGCCGGGCGATCGCCGGCAGCACGGCCCCGACCGTGAACCCGTGGGGCACCCGCGCGCACGCCGCGGTGCCGGCCAACGCGTAGCCGACGGCGTGCCCGACGTGAGGACCAGCGACCGAGGCGCCGAGGCTGACGAGCACCGAGGCGCGCATCAGCTCGTCGCGGTCGCCGAGCGATCGACCGTCGGCGAGGGCTCCGCCGAGCCCCGACGCGAGCAGCTCCAGACCGGCGCGACAGAGCGCGTCCGAGTACGGATTCGCCCCGACATAGCCGCCGGGCGCCGGGACCGCTGCCGCGTCCGCCCGCCCGCCGCGCGGACGGGCGGTCAGCGACTCGACCGCGTGGGCGAGGACGTCGACCGCGGCGGCCGCCGTCGGCCGCCGCGGCAGGCTGAGCGTGGTCGTGGGGTCGGCGACCGCGAGCACCGGACGCAGCCGAGGGCTGCTCAGCGCCGACTTCACGCCGAGCTGCCGCATCTCGATCACCGCCACCGGACTGACCTCCGAGCCGGAGCCGGCCGTGGTCGGCACCGCCACCACCGGAACCGGCGGCACCGCGACCGGGCGTCCGAGACCGTACGGACGGTTGAGGTGGTCAGTCACGATCCCGCCCGCGAGCCGCAGGCTCACGAGCTTGCCGTAGTCGAGCACCGAGCCGCCACCGACCGCGATCACGCCGTCGACGGTCGCCGCCGGACCCAACTCGGTGACCAGCCCCTCGAGCCCCTCGTCGGTCGGTTCGCCGGGCGGCGCCAGGACCAGCCGGTGCGCGACGCCGCTCGCGTCGAGGGCCGCCATCACCCGCTCCGGGACACCGGCGTCCGCCACATCCCGGTCGGTCACCAGCAGGACGGTGGCGAAGCCGCGGGCGACGACCTCGACGCCCAAGGCCTCGACGCCGCCGGGCCCCACGACGACCGGGGTTCCCGGCAACCCGGCGAGCGACGGCTCAGCCATCGGCAGCGATCACCGTCGACCGTTGCACGCCGAGTCCGTCGAGCCCGACCTCGATCACGTCGCCGGCCGCGAGGTACCGAGGCGGCTGCTGCAGGTTGCCGACGCCGCCGGGGGTGCCACTGTCGACCAGGTCTCCGGCTTCGAGCACCATGAACTGGCTGAGGTACCAGACCACGTAGGCCGCTCCCCAAATCATGTTGCCGGTGTTGCTCGTCTGCATCCGCTGGCCGTTGACGTCGAGCCACATCCCGAGCGCCTGCGGATCCTCGACCTCGTCGGGGGTGACCAGCCAGGGGCCCATCGGGTTGAAGGTCTCACACGACTTGCCCTTGGTCCATTCGCCGCCGCG
>JADMKN010000232.1 GCA_015478825.1 Patulibacter sp.
CGCCGGTGGAGTGCACGGCGAACTGCCAAGCGCCAGCACCGTCGGTGCCGGGGCTGCCGAACGTGAGTACGCCCACGTTCCTCGGTCGGGGCAACGTGCCGGCGCCGTTGGCGACGGACGAGAAGCCGTCGTCGGATGCGGAGGATGCGGAGGCGTCGATCAGTGCGTCGAAGTCGGTGCGCGGGTCGCGGACGACGGTGCGGGTGCGGGTGTCGCGTCCCGGCAAGCTTCGCGTCTCCGGTGTCGGTTTGCGTCGGATGACGAAGACGGTGAAGAAGGCGGGGACGTACCGGGTGACGGTGCGGTTGTCGTCCTACGGGTTGCGCAAGCAGCGTCAGCGTGGTCGCTTGGCGACGCGGGTGACGGTGCGGTTGACGCCCGAGTCGGGGTCGTCGGTGAAGGCGCGCAAGTCGATCCGGTTCACGGCGACGAAGAAGGGTGGTCGCTGATGCGGCCGTTGACACAGCTGACGACGAGTAGGACGGGAGCGACGATGGTGCAGACGATCCGCCGACGCGGCACGGGGGTCGCAGTCGTGGCGCTCGCGCTTGGCGCGGTGATGGGTGCTCCCGTGGCGGCGCAGGCCGACGCGCTCGAGTTCGTACCGGAGGACGTGTGGGTCAAGGCGCTCGACGTGGCCGGCGACGACGTGACACAGGCCGGCGCCCATCCCGATCGGCTGGAGATCAAGTTCGGGGTCAACACCTACGAAGTCCCGGGGGCCCGACCCGGGACCACCAGTCGCGAGCCGATGGAGCTCGTGAGGGACATCGAGATCACGTTGCCCGAGGGGATCCAGGGGAACCCCGAGGCGTTGCCGAAGTGCCCGATGACCACCTTCAACCGCGAGGGATGTCCCTCCGCGACGGTCGTCGGCCGGCACGACCTGTTCTACAAGGGCACACGCGACGTCGGAACGGAATCGACGACGCTGTTCAACCTGGAGCCACCGGAAGGCGTGGTTGCGCGCTTCGGGATGAAGGTGCTGCCCGTTCCGGTGGTGCTCGACATGAAGGTGAAGTCCGACGGCAGCTACGCGATCGTCACGCGGATCAGCAACGTGTCGCAGGTGCTGCACCTGATCAGCTCGACCACGACGATCTACGGGGTCCCCGCACGCAGCAACGGGTCGACCAGCCCGCACCGGCCGCTCCTGACGCTCGGGTCGCAGTGCGGCGAGGCGTTGCCGGCCAAGATCCGGGTCAATTCGTGGGCGAACCCTGCGCGTTGGATCGAGACGAGCCCGACGATGCTGCCGCTGACGGGCTGCGAGCGTCTGCAGTTCGCGCCGACGATGGACGTGCGGCCGACCTCGTCGGTCGCCGACGCGCCGTCGGGCTACCGGGTGAAGCTCGACGTCCCGCAGAGCCAGGCCCCGGACAGCACGGCCACCCCACCGTTGAAGCGGGCGGAGATCCTCTTCCCCGTCGGCACGGCGATCTCGCCGGGTGGCGCGAACGGCCTCTGGGGCTGCACCGATCAGCAGGCCGCGACCGGCGTCGACGCGACACCGGATTGTCCGGAGGTTTCGCGGATCGGCTCGGTGAACATCGACACCCCGGTGATCGACGTGCCGCTGAAGGGCGGCGTGTTCCTGGGGATGCCGAAGTCGCAGGATTCGCAATCGGGCGAGATGTTCCGGATCTTCCTGCAGGCGTCGGCGAAGGGCGTCGACATCAAGCAGGAGGGCAAGATCTACCCCGATCCGGTCACGGGTCGGTTGAAGGCGGTGTTCGAGAACGCGCCGCAGCAGCCGTTCGAGACGATGACCGTCGAGCTGGACGGCGGCCCGGGAGCCGCGCTGGTCAATCCGGCGACCTGCGGGACCCACACGACGACGGCGACGATGGAGTCGTGGGCGGGACAGACCACGACCTCGAGCAGTTCGTTCCAGATCGGTTGTCGGCCGGGGCAGGGTGGGTTCATGCCGGCCTTCACCGCCGGTGCGGTCTCCCCGATCGCCGGCGCGTCCTCGCCGTTCGCGCTGTCGATCGGCAAGCCCGACGGCCAGGTGCCGCTGAGTGGCGTGGCGATGAAGCTGCCCAAGGGCCTGCTGGCCAATCTGAAGGGCAACCTCGGCAAGCCGGTCGGTGCGGTGACCGCGTTCGCCGGTTCGGGCGCGACGCCGTACCAGCTCTCGGGCACCGTGTACCTGGAAGGGCCGTACGGTGGAGCGCCGTTCAGTTTGAAGGTGGTCGTTCCGGCGAAGGCCGGCCCGTTCAACCTCGGTGACGTGGTCGTCCGGCAAGAGTTGTTCGTCGATCCGCACGATGCCTCGGTGACGGTCCATTCGGATCCGATCCCGACGATTCTGCAAGGCGTTCCGACCCGGATCCAGCGGCTGGACGTGAACATCAACAAGCCGGGGTTCATGGTCAATCCGACCAACTGCGAGCCGATGGCGATCGAGGGGATCCTGGCGTCGGCACTTGGTCAGGTGGCGCCGATCAATCAGCGGTTCCAGGTCGGCGGCTGTGCGGACCTCGATTACTCACCGCGACTCGATATGGCGTTGGCTGGTCCGGCGAGCGAGCTGAAGAACGGCGGCCACCCGCAGCTCAACGCGACGCTGAAGCCCAAGGACGGTCAGGCCAACCAGAAGACCGCACAGGTCACGTTGCCGCTGAACCTCGCGCTGGATCCGGACAACGCGAAGGCGCTGTGCGAGCCGGCGCAGGCGGCCCGGAACCAGTGTCCGGCGGACTCGATCGTCGGTGCCGCCTCGGCGGTGTCGATCCTCGACGTGCCGCTGAGCGGTCCCGTGTACTTCGTGCGTGGTGAGCGCAAGACGTCCACGGGTCGGACGGTGGGGACGCTGCCGAAGCTGTTCGTGCCGCTGTCGGGGCAGGGTGTGACGATCTTCGTCCACGCCGACTCCGACGTGGTCGACAACAAGCTGCAGACGACGTTCGAGAACCTCCCGGACGCGCCGATCTCGCGGTTCGATTTGAAGATCAACGGCGGCGAGAACGGGATTCTGGCGGTCACCAACGGTGATGTCTGCAAGACCACCCGCACGCCGAAGGTCGGGCAGTTGATGACCGGTCAGAACGGTCGGATCAACCGCTCGGCGTCGATCCTGGACGTCGATTGCCCGACGGCGATCGTGGCGGCGGAGCCGTCGGGGTCGGACGTCAAGGTGACCATCGGCGGGCTGGACGAGCATCGCAAGCGGATTACCGTGTCCGGCAACGGCGTGGTGAAGGAGTCGCGGACGATCAGCGGCCGCAACACCGTCGCGACGATCACGCCACGGCTGAGCGGCGCCAACCGTCGCGCGCTCGACGCCGGTCGGAGCATGCGGATCAAGCTGACCGTCCTGGTCGAGCCGACCGCGAAGGACAGCAAGGTCAAGGACAAGAAGATCACCAAGACGGTGACGCTCGAGACCACCGACGACGAGTAGCGTTCGGCGACCGGGTGGCGGGAGCGCTCCCGCCACCCGGCCGCGGTGAGCCGTGTGGCCGGGCGATTGCTCCCGGTCGCAGGGCGCTTCAGCCGATCACGGGCCGTCGCGGCGTGACCCGGACCGGGATCCGGCTCACCCGAAGCGCCTCGTCGGTCCCGAAGAAGGTGCTGATGCAGACGAAGCTGATCGCCGGAAGCTCGTCCGGCAGCGACGACAGTCGGCGCTCGATCGCGAGCCGCCGGACGGTCTCCCAGACGCCGCCGCCCAGGCTGACGGCAACGATCTCGGGATCGGGCACGGGGTGACCCGTGGTCGCGAAGCCGGGTTCGAGGAACTCGCAGAACAGGTCCAGGATCCGCGCCTGCTGGGCGTGGCCGACCGGGCCGAGTCGGGGCAGCTCCACCACCGCCAGGTACACCATCTCGGGACAGGCCGCCAGATCGGTCAGCAGCGTGGCCAGCGCGTGATGCGCGGCCGTCGCGCAGTCGCTGTCGGTGGCGAGGAAGACCTGGGCCATCCGGCTGAACGCCTGGGACGTGGCGGTCTCCACGGCGTCGAGCAGGCAAGCGGTCTCATCGGGCCAGTACGCCGCGGCGACCGACGGGTCGACCCCGATTGCCCGTGAGACGTCCGCTAGTCGCGTGGCGCCGAATCCATCGGCGTAGACCGCCACGGCGAACGCTGCCAATAGTCGCTCTCGTTCTGTCTCGGGAACGAAGCTCCAGCCGGGTGGAAGGGACGCCAGCATGGCGGGCCAGCCTACCCTCGCGTGCGTTGCGTATCCACCTGAGTACGCAGCTTGCCGGGGTGAAGACACGCACCGAGAGCCATCCCGCGTTCGGGTGAAAGATTCGTGGTGTAAAACAAGCCGTCTACGTATAGGATTCGCGGCGTGCCGAACGACGACTATCAGAACGCGTCGCGTTGCTCGTCGGACATTCCGCTGCCCGACGAAGCCCAGTCCTTCCGACAGCGAGCTCACCTGATCGACGCCGCGGTACGGGAAATCGCCGACCGCGGGTACGACGGCGCGACGGTGGCGTCGATCACCACCCGGGCCGGTCTGTCGCGCCCCGCGTTCTACGAGCAGTTCGCGAGCAAGGAAGAGGCGCTCGTCCACGCCTACGACGTGGCGATCGCGTTCGCCGCTCCGCGGATCCTCGAGGCGATGCGGTCCGCGGGCGGGTGGCAGAACGCCACGGCGTCGGCGTTGGCGATGTACCTCGCGATCCTCGACTGCGACCACGCGTGGGCGCTCGTCTGCCTCCAGGAGACGTCGGCGGCGGGCGAGCCGGTGCGACGCGCCCGCGACACCCTGCGCGCTCCGATCATCGAGGCGTTCAGGCGCCTGTCGACCGGCGACGTCCCGGGCCCGGTCGACGGCGCCGACGTGATCTCCGCGCTCGACGCGATCGCGATCGACGGCCTTCGGCACCGTCCGGGGCAACCCCTGGCGGTCCGGCAGCGGGAGCTGACGCAGTTCGTCCTGGCGGCGATCTCGGGCGGCGCCGCGCCGGGCGACGTCGATCTTCCGCCGCTGCCGCCCCGCCGCAGGCCCGAGCGGGTCGAGGCGTTGATCGAGCAGGGAGAAGAGGTCGCGCGGACGCTTGAGTTGCTGGTCCGCGCCGCGGCCGCGCGGCGCGACGGCCCGACCCTGTGGCGGGTGATCGTCGCGCTCCAGCGCCGTCGCGCCGTCGGCCGGCCGGTCGACGAGGCGCTGCTGAGGATGGCGCTCGAGGGCATCCGGGACGCGTGGTTCTTCGGTCTGCCGATCGACGAGGGACCGGGCGCGAGCGGACGTGAGTGACGGATGTCCACCGACGATTCCCGAGGCGCGGAGGCGATGAGCTCTCCCGCCCGCCAACCGCGCCGCCGCACGGACGACGACTTCGACGCCCGGGGTCGTCTGCTGGACGTGACGGTGCAGATCGCGGCCGAGGGCGGGCTGCGGGACATGACGGTTCGCCGGCTGTCCGAGAGGGCCGGGCTGACGCCGCGCACCTTCTATCGGTACTTCGGCGACGCGCGCGCGGCGTTCCTGACGGCGTCGTTCGAGCTGCACGCCGACCTTCGGGCGACGATCGAGGCCGCGTACGTGCCCGACGCCCGGCCGGCCGGGCGCGCGCTCGCCTGCGTCGACGCCCTGGTCGGCTTCGTGCAGGCCGACCCGGTCCGGGCCGAGGCGCTGTTCGTCGCCGGTCCGGCCGGTGGCATCGCGATCGACGCCGTCCGGGCGGAGACCGTCGAATGGGCGATCGGCCTGGTGATGGGTCGGGGGCCGGGGCCGCGGACGACCGCCGTGCATCCGTGGGATCTCCCGTTCGACGGGTCGACCTACCGCTTGCTGGCGGAGATGGCGGTCGGCGGGGTCAATGCGGTGATCTGGCGGCACCTGATCCGCGGAGACCTTGCGGCGTTGGGGGCGGCGACGCCGTATCTGGTCGAGACGCTTCTGCGACCGTACGAGTGGGCCCGGCATCGCGAGTGAGCGGTCACGAGATCGTTCGCGTTGGGGGGCGGGCACGTGACGTATGCTGCGAAAAGATGGACTCGACCCGATCCACGCAGCCCAGCCGATTGCCGCGCGGGCCGCATGCGCTCGAGCCCCAGGAGGCGGCCGCGGTCTACCGCCCGCGGCTGCACGGCGCCGCGGTCGAGCTGATCGGCGAGCACGGCTGCGCCGCGGTCACGGTCGAGGGGATCGCGACCGCTGCCGGGGTCTCGACGGCGACCTTCTACGCGCTCTACCCCAGCAAGCATGCGCTGATCATCGAGACGAGCGACGCGCTGCTCGATGCGCTCCGGGACCGGATCCAGCCGGCCGAGACGCCCGGGAACGGCCTCGAGACCTCGCTCGAGGCGGCCTTCGCGGCGCTCGTCGACGGCATGCTCGTCGCCCCGCGAGCCGCGCGACTGCTCACCAGCGACGTCCTGGAGCTCGGTTCCGAGGGGTTGGCGCGGCACCGGAAGTTGCTCAAGGCGGTGCGGGCCACGCTGACGTCGGCCGCGGTCCGCGACGACCAGCGGGTGATCGGGGAAGCGGCGCTCGCCGTGATGGCCGGCGGAGCGCTGCTCGTCATCGATCGGCACCTGCGGAGCGGAAAGCACCGCGCGCTCCGCGCCTCGGTCGGCGCGCTGGCGGCCTGGGGCTCGACCTACGAGACGCGGATGCCCGAGGCCCTGCCTCCGCGGACGACCCAGGACGAGCTGCCGCCGCCGGCCACCACGTTGAGTCGCATCAGCCTGCCGCGGGGCCGCCACGGGCTGCCGGCGTCGTTCGTGCGGCGGCACCAGCGCGGGCGGATCATCGAGGCGGTGCGAGCGGTCTCGGCCGAGGACGGGTTCGCGACGAGCTCGCTGCGCGACCTGATCGCGACGTCGGGGCTCTCCCACCAGACCTTCTACCAGCACTTCTCGACGAAGGACGAGGCGTGGTCGGCCGCCTTCGATGAGGGGTTCGTCGGGCTGTTCGCCGCGGCGTGGTACGCGGTTGCCGCGCACACCGATCCGGTGGACCAGGTCACGGCGGCGGTCGAGGCCTGCATCGGCTTCCTCGAAGCGGATCCCGATCGGGCTCGCCTGCTGTTGATCGACGCGCGGTCGGCCGGACGGCCCGGTCAACCGGCGATCGACGAGGCCGTGCAGGCGTTCAACCGGCTGCTCGCCGGGCGCGGGAACCTGCGCGAGCTACCGCCCGTCGTCCCGTTGGCCGTCGTCGGGGGGATCGCCAGCCTGGTGGCGGAGTGGGTGGCCGACGGGCGCGTCAGCGAGCTGGGGACGCTCGCGCCGACGCTGGTCCGTCTGATCCTGGCCCCCACGATCGGCGCGCCGGCCGTCGAGGCCCTGCACGCGGCCGAGAGTCGCCGCCAGCCGGCCGGGGACGAGCGCGAGCGCCTGATCGCCGCGTTCGCGGACGCGGTTGGGCAGCAGGGGCTCCGCGCCACGAAGTTGTCGGACGTGGCGCAGACCGTCGGCGTCGAGCTGGACGTCGTCAGCAGCCTGTTCGTCGACGAGATCGACTGCGCGACGCAGGCGCTCGACGCGTGGGGCAGCCAGCTCGTCGTGATCGCCGCGGGCGCCTTCCTCGCGGCCGCCGGTGATCCGCCGCTGGCGGCGTCCCGGGCCCTGGACGCGACGCTGGCGTACACCGCGCGCACGCCGTCGATGACCGCGCTGACCGTCACGGACGATCCCGATCTCGTCCCGGCGATCTCCGAGATGCGGACGCGGTTCGTGTCGCTGTTCTTCCAGCTGATCGCCGGCCAGGTCGCCCCGGCCGAGCAGCAGGCGCCCCAGCCGCTCGAGGCCCTGCAGGTCGTGATCGACGGCGTGATGGCCGTGGTCCGGCGCTTCGTCCAGGAAGGCCGGGCCGACGAGCTGCCTGGTCAGCTTCACGCGCTGACCCTCCAGTGCCTGACGCCGTTCTTCGGAGCGGCGGAAGCGCAGCGGGCGTTCGACGCGGTCGCGCTGCCGGCGCGCTGACCCCGTGGAGACGGGCTCGATTTCGGTCGATCCGCGGCGTACGTTGTGCGCGAATGACGCCGAAGAGCCGTAAAAGCCCTGGTCAGGCGAGCCATTGAAGATCAGCATGCCGCGAGTGCCCGGACCACCGACACCAGCCGCCCGCCTCCTTGCGGATTCCGTTGCGCACATTCGCGGTGAGCGTGGATGGACGCAAGAGGACGTCGCGTTCGCGGCCGGAATCCCGACGGCGACGGTCAGCAAGATCGAGCGCTGCGTGCTGAGCCCGACGTTGCGGACGATCGAGAAGCTCGCCAAGGGCCTCGACGTGCCGATCGGCGAGTTCTTCCCGATCGACTGAGAGCCTGCCTCAGGATCATCGGCCGGCGCCCGAGCGTCGGGCGTCAGCGCCCCTGGCAAGAATCGAACTTGCGCACACGGTTTAGGAAACCGATGCTCTATCCACTGAGCTACAGGGGCCGGGGACCGAAACCCTAATGGCTTCCGAGCGCGGCCGGGGCGTCGCCGGTCCGGAGCACGAGGGTGCTCGCGACGTCGCGCGCCGGATCGGCATCAGGCGCCGCCGACCGCGGCGCTCGCCGCGATCTCGCGCCCCGCCGCACGCAGCGCTTCGAGGGTCGAGGCTTCGATCACGCGATCGAGGCCCAGCGCGCCGGCGCGGGCCGCCGAGAGCCGCGAACGTCCGACGACGGCGACGCACGGGACGCCCGCTCGGCCCGCGCGACCCGCAACCTCCCCGACCGCCTTGCCGGCGAAGCTCTGCTCGTCGAGCGCGCCCTCGCCGGTGACCACGACCGACGCGCCCGCCAGCCGCGCGTCGAAGTCGATCGCGTCGAGCACGTAGGCCGCACCCGGCAGCAGCTTGGCGTCGTGGAACGCCCAGAGCCCGCCGGCCAGACCCCCGGCGGCGCCGGTTCGCGGCACGCCCCGCGGGTCGCGAGGGGCCCGGTCGGCCAGGGTATCCAGGCGCTGCTCGAGTCGCCGGACGGTGGCGGCATCGGCGCCCTTCTGCGGGCCGAAGACGCGCGGAGCGTCCTCCCAGGGGGTGTCGACGTCGCAGATCACCGAGAGCCGGACCGTGGTCCGCCGACGGTCGAGTTCTTCGAGCGCGCCGAGCCCGCCGTCGGTCGTGGCCGAGCCGCCGACCGCGACGATCACGTGCTCCGCGCCGGCCTCGACGGCGGCGGCGATCAGCTCGCCGGTGCCGCGCGTCGACGCGGCGTACGCGTCGCGGCGCTCGGGCGGCACCAGCGTCAAGCCGCTCGCCGCGGCCATCTCGACCACAGCGGTGCGCGGGTCGAGCAACGCGAAGCCCGCTTCCACCGGGTCGCCGAGCGGTCCCGAGACGGCCCGCGGGACGACGACGCCGTCGAGCGCGGCGACGAGGACGTCGGCCGTGCCCTCGCCGCCGTCGGCGATCGGCAGGGGCAGGGCGCTCTCGCTCGCGCGGCCGTCGATGCCCCGCATCCCGTCGGCGATCGCTTGGGCAACCACCGTCGCCGCGTGCGTCCCCTTGAAGCTGTCGGGCGCGATCAGGACCGTCGGGGTGGGCACGGTCGTCGCCGCGGCCTCAGCTCGTCGGACGGCCCGGGTAGACGTCGTCGATCGTGGTCAGCGCGACGTACGGCGCGCCGCAGGCGTCGGTGATCCGCTCGGCGCCACCGGCCAGCCGGTCGAGCACCGAGATCACACCGACGATCGTGCGACCCTCGGCCTGCAGCGCCTCGATCGCCTCCACGGTCGATCCACCCGTGGTCACGATGTCCTCGACGACGACGCAACGGTCCTCGTCGGTCAGGAACGGGCCCTCGACCCGGCGCTGTAGGCCATGGGCCTTGCTCGCCTTCCGCACGAAGAACGCCTTGCCGTCGAATCCGCCCGCCAGCCCCGCGCAGGCGACCGGGTCGGCGCCCATCGTCATCCCGCCGATGGCGGTGCCGCCCATCCGCTGCGCTTCGGCGGCCACCAGCTCCCCGAGCGCGGCGAACCCCGCTGGCAGCAGGATCGCTCGCTTCGCGTCGACGTAGTAGGACGCCGTCTTGCCGCTGGTCAGCGTGACGTCGCCGATCACCAGCGCGTGCTTCCGCAGCTCGGCGATCAGGGTGGACTTCGGATCGGCGGACGTGCTCATGGGTCGCGGACGATCCTACGCGGCGGCGGGATGGGGTGATCGGATGGCCGACGGCAGGCAGGTCGCGGCGCGCGTCGACTTCTGTACCGCAGCGGTACACCACGCGCGCGGCGAGGGCCGACGGCCGGCCGGTCGCGGCGCGCGCGTCGACTTCCGTACCGCAGCGGTGCACCGGGCGCTGACCCCGCGGCCAGCTCGCGTCCGCAGACCCGGCGCGAAGTTGACGTGGGCCTGGGCCGAAGCCGCACTGGTTCCGGAGCAGACGATGCGGCGATGCTCGGCCGATGCAGACAGCGAGTCACCGGCGGTACCGCCCGGGTACGCAACTCGACCCAGTCCCGGTCCCCGTGCGCTGGCGCCGCGCCGCCGAACTGGCCGCACGACAGCACGGCGTCGTCTCGCGCGTTCAGCTCCGCCGGTGCGACCTGAGCGACCGCCAGATCACGCGCGCGACCGCCATGTCCCGGCTTCACGCCGTGCACCGCGGCGTGTTCGCCGTCGGTCACGATCGGCTGTCCGCGTCGGGTCAGCGTGCCGCGGCCGTGCTCGCCTGCGGGGCGGGCGCCGCGCTCGGATACCGCGCTGCGGCGGCCCACTGGAACCTGCGAGCGACGTCGAGTCCGACCGTCGAGATCGTGGTGGCGCGGACCAGCCGTCCCCACCATCGCAACGTGAAAGTTCACTGTCACCCGCAGATCGAGCCGGACGAGCTCACGGACCGCGACGGAATCCGGGTCACCACGGTCGCCCGCACCCTGCTCGATCTGGCGGCGGTGCTTCCTCCGGCCGCACTGCGCCGGTCGGTCGGCCAGGCCGACGTGCTCCGCCTGTTCGATCGCCACGCGGTGGCGCCGCTCCTGGTCCGCCATCGCCACCACCGCGGTCGCAAGGCGCTGGAAGCCGTGCTCCGGACCTGGGAGGAACCCGAACGCGTCCGCAGCCCCCAGGAGGAGACGTTTCCGGAGCTCTGCGCACGCTTCGGCTTTCCCCGACCGGCGATCAACGCCGAGGTGCTGGGGATGGAGGTCGACGCGGTCTTCTTCGACCACGGGATCGCGGTCGAGCTCGACGGCTACGCGTTCCATTCGGGCGCGATCCAGTGGGAGGACGACCACGAGAAGCGCGCCCGGCTCGTCGCCGCGGGATGGACCGTGCTGGCCTACTCGTGGCGCCAGGTGCGGGACGACGGTGGTGGCTTGGTGCGGGAGACCCTCGGCGCCGCGCTCGCACGGGCTTCAACTGACGCGCGTCACCGGCGGTACCGCCGAGGTACGTAACTCGACGTGCCCGCCCACCGAACCGCGCCCGCTCACCGAACCGCGCCCGCTCACCGAACCGCGCCCGCCCACCGGGCCCTGCCGGCCCCGCCGCCGCCCGGACCTCAGTACGTGTCGACCCGCATCCCCATCGTGATCCACTTGTAGATCGAGACCGCGTCGGCCATCGGGACGCGGAAGCAGCCGGCGCTCGCGTTGTAGAGCGGGACCTTCGGGTAGCCGTGGATCGCGTAGCCCCGGATGAAGTAGGACGACATGTACATGCCCACGTTGTTCGTGCCCGGCTCGAACCGGTAGACCCGGAAGCTGCCGCGGATCGTCGGGGAGCTCGGCTTGCCGGGGGACGTGTGGTAGATGCGCTCGGGCTTGCCGTTGGCCCCGACGAGCACCAGCACCTGTCGCGAGATGTCGCCCTCGACGTGCCGGCCGTGCTTGGGGAAGCGGACCTTGAACGTGCCCTTGCCCGCGCGTGCGGCGCGGAAGACCGCTTCGTTGGCGACCGAGCTCCAGCGCATTCCGGCGACCTTGCGGAACGCGATCACGGCCCGCTGGGTACGTGCGTCGAAGACGCCCGGCTTGCCGATCACGTAGCCCTTCTTGCGCAGCATCTTCTGCAGGATCCGCACCGCAGCGCCCCGCTCGCCGGGCGTCAGCGACGGCGTCGCCTGGTTGATCGCGACGGTCTTCGCCCGCACCGGGGCCGCGGGCTGGCCCTCGCCCACGGACGCGCGCACCACGACCCGGCCGGTCCCGCGGTTGCTGTAGTCGAGCCGCGCGACAGCACGCTTGCCGCCCTTGCTCTTGCGCAGTGTCACGGTGCGGGTCCGGACCTTGCCGCCCTTGGCGGTGAAGGTGACGGTGGCCTTCGTGCCCGGAACCGCCGGCGTCATCGTCACGATCGCGCGCCAGCGATCACCCTTCAACACGCCGCCGCCGGTGCCCTGCGTCGACAGCCGGAGCTTCGCCGGGACGGGCGCGGGGGCTGGTGCGGGCGCCGGGACGGGGGCTGGTGCGGGAGCGGGCGCCGGTGCGGGGGCTGGCGCCTGCGCGGCGGCCCCGGAAGCGGCCGCCACGCTCAGCAGCAACCCCGTACCGACGGCGATCAGGGCTCTGCGGCGGGGCGCTCCGGCACGAATCATGGCGGGAAGCGTATACCCGCCCGCCCGTCGACCGGAACGGGCCGATCGGGGGTGGACCGTCGCCTGCCGTCCCGCGGCCGCGGTCTGCTCGAGACCGCTAGGCCTCCGCGGGCTCCGGCTCCGGCCGGTCCCGGCCCAGCGGTCCGATCGAGCCCCCCAGCCGCTTCACGATCAGGGCGATCAGCGCCAGCGCCGCGATCGCGCCGACCCAGAGGATCACGCCGCTGTGGAACTTCCAGTCGAGCGCGTTGGTGATCGCGATCGTGTTGTTGGTCGCGTGCAGCACGATCGGCGCGTAGAGCGACCCGGTGAACTGGTAGAGCAGGCAGAGGATCACGCCGAACAGCGCCAGGATCGGCAGGAAGATCGCCTTCGAGCCGGCAACGTGGAGCGCGCCGAAGAGCAGGCCGTCGACGACCGCCGCGATCAGGACGGCGACCCACATCGGCGAGATCCGGCTGAGGCTGTTGCGCAGGCCGGGGAAGAGCACCCCGCGAAGCAGGAACTCCTCGCCGATCGGGGCGAAGACCGTCACGCAGATCGCGATCGCGATGCCGGCGGCGGCCGTCTCCTTCGCGCCGAGCTTCTCCGGCAGGTCGTCCTGCTCGCCCTCGATCCCGAGCAGCACCCCGAGCCCGGCGGCGAGCACCAGGTAGGCGAAGAACGCGGCGACGATCAGCCCGACGAAGAGCCACTTGCGCTGCGGGGCGACCAGTCCGAAGTCGCGGCGGCGC
>JADMKN010000233.1:0-11300 GCA_015478825.1 Patulibacter sp.
CGCGCAGCGTAGAACCCGTATAGCGAGTCCGGTGCTGCACGGGCCCGTCCCAACGAGGACCGTGCAGCGTGCGGCCCGGCGTCGCTACTTCCGCGCGGTGGCCTTCTCGCCCCGCGCCACGCCGCCGCGGCCGTCGCCGCCGCCCGGACGCCGCTGGGAGTACCAGAACGCCGCCAGCCCGACGAGCACCAGGGCGATCGCGACCCAGAAGTTGACCCGCATCCCGAGGATCTCGTTGGCCGGGTCGAGCCGTTGGGTCTCGGCGAAGATCCGGAACAACGAGTAGCCGGCCACGTAGAGCGCGAACAGGCCCGGCGGGCGGAACGTGCGGCGGTTGAAGAGCACGATCAGGATCGCCGCGAGGGCGAGGCACCACAGTCCCTCGTAGAGGAACATCGGGTGGAAGGTCTCGAACTGCTCGTAGCCGTCGGGGCGGTTGGCAGGGTCGATCTCCAGGCCCCACGGCAGGTCCGTCGGCGTGCCGAAGATCTCCTGGTTGAAGTAGTTGCCGAGCCGGCCGATCGCCTGCGCGACGAGGATCGACGGCGCGGCGGCATCCGCGAACAGCGCGGTGTCGGCCCCCGCGCGGTGGACTCGCCACCAGCCGACGAGGACGCCGACGGCGATGCCGCCCCAGATCCCCATGCCGCCTTCCCAGATCGCGAACGGCCCCCACCACTCGTCGGGCAGCTCGTTCCAGCTCGTGATCACGTGGTACAGCCGGCCGCCGATGATCCCGGCGGGGAACCCCCACGTCGCCGCCTCGAAGACCAGGTCGCGGTCGCCGCCCCGGCTCTCCCAGAGCTTGAGCCCGATGTAGATCGCCGCGGCCAGCCCCACGACGTAGGCCAACCCATAGGCGTGCAGGGTCAGCGGGCCGAGAGCGATCCCGCCGTCGGCGGGACTGGGGATCGAGGCGAGCACGGGCCACATCTTGCCCGATGCGGCGGCGCGGGCGGCGGGTCGGCCGGCCGCAGAGGTTCGACACGCAGAACGTGCTCGACCTCGACGGCGTTCAGGTCGCCGGCCCCGGAACGACGCAGGGCGCCCCGAATGACGCCCTGTGCTCGGACCCGGGCGACCCGAGGTCGACCCGGGATCACCGCGTCGCGGTTACGCGTAGTGCTTCGCGTTCAGCGCGACGAACGGCTCCCACTCGTCGGGAATCTGATCCTCCGCGAAGATCGCGTCCACCGGGCACGCCTCGACGCAGGCGTCACAGTCGATGCACTCCTCCGGATCGATGAACAGCTGCTTCGCCGTCTCGAAGTCCGGCTCGTCCGGGGTCGGGTGGATGCAGTCGACCGGGCACACCTCGGTGCAGGAGGCGTCCTTCTGCCCGATGCACGGTTCGGCGATGACGTAGGCCATGAGTGGTTTCCTCTTCTCGTGCCGTCAGGCGGGATCAGCCGTTGAGGCGCCCGGCGACGACGTTCCAGTCGACGACGTTCCAGTAGGCCTTCAGGTAGTCCGGGCGGCGGTTCTGGTAGTTCAGGTAGTAGGCGTGCTCCCAGACGTCGTTGCCCAGCAGCGGCGTCTTGCCGTCGGCGACGGGGGTGTCCTGGTTGGGCGTGGTGACGATCTCGACGGCGTCGCCGTTCTGGACGAGCCAGACCCAGCCCGAGCCGAAGCGCGCCACGCCGGCGGCCTCGAACTGCTCCTTGAAGGCGTCGAACGAGCCGAAGGCGGCGTCGATCTTCGCGGCCAGGTCACCCGACGGCGCGCCGCCACCCTCGCCCGACAGGGCCTCCCAGAACAGCGAGTGGTTGTAGTGCCCACCGGCGTTGTTGCGGACCGGGCCCTGCTTGTCGGCGGGAAGCGTGTCGAGCTTGGCCACGACCTCCTCGACCGGCGCGTCGGCCAGATCGGTGCCCTCGAGCGCCGCGTTCGCCTTGTCGACGTACGCCTGGTGGTGCTTGTCGTGGTGGATCCGCATCGTCTGCTCGTCGATGTGCGGCTCCAGCGCGTCGTAGGCGTAGGGGAGCGGGGGAACGGAGAAAGCCATCGGATCAGCGTCCTTGGTCGTCGGGTCGGGTCGGGTCAAGCGAGTACGGCGATCGTGCCGGGTTTCCTCCCGTCGTGCGCGTTCGGTATGCCTCACTCCGCACCAAACGCGCCGCACGCCGCAATTCGAGTACTGAACTATGCACCTTCAACCTAGCTTGAAGTCAAGTGGGCCCCGCCGATCGGGTGGCTCGTGCCGGGCCGGCCGGCACACGCGGAACGGCGACCCGTCAGGCGCGTCGACGGCACGCACGCTCGCGGATCAGGACGACTCGATCACGCGGAAGGTCATCCCCGCCGCGACCAGCCGGTCGATCAGGACGTTGCCCATCGCCTGCGCCGTGGTGACCTGACCGGAGGTCTTCGGCAGCGGGTCGAGCGCCAGGCAGAGCCCCGACTCGGCCAGCATCTTTGCGGTCTCGTCGTAGCCCGGATCGCCGCCAGCGACCTCGGTCACCACCCGCTTGCCGCCGCCCTCGCCGACGAACCGCACCCGGAACCAGCTCTTTGCGCGCTTCTCGGCCGACGGACCGTCGCCCGACGCCTTGAGCTTCAGCAGCCCCTTGCGCAGCGGCTTCGGCTGCGCCAGCACGAGCAGCGAGCCGACCAGTCCGCCGGTCCCGACGATCGTCGCCAGCCGCTTCGCCGACATGTAGTGCCCGTACGAGAAGTCCGGCCCGTAGCGCTCGAGCGCGCGGGCGGAGCGCAGCACGATCTGCGGATCGACGGTCGGCAGCGGCGCAACCCAGCCCTCGCCGATCGGCGCCCGACGCACGCCGCCCTTGATCCCCGAGACCCGACGACCGGAGTCGCGCTTCTCGGCGGCGCGGCGCTGCTTGGCCGCCTGCAACGTCTGGCGGCCCCGCCCGAACGCGTTGACGGCGGAGTGGAAGGTGCCCGCCGAGAAGGTCGCGTTGGCGCGCACGAAGCCCTCGACCTTCAGCGGCACGCCCTCGGGGAGCTGCTGGACGGTGAAGTACGCCCCGAGGTCGTGCGGGATCGAGTCGAAGCCGCAGCAGTGGACCAGCCGCGCGCCGGTCTCCTTCGCCCGCTGCTGGTGCCGCAGCCAGGTCCGGTCGACGAACTCCGGCTCACCGGTCAGGTCGACGTAGTCGGTGCCCGCCTCGGCGCAGGCGGCGACGAGCGGCCCGCCGTGCAGCGCGTACGGACCGACCGTCGTGATCACCACGCTGGTGCTCTCGGCGACGGTCTGCAGTGACGCGGGATCCTCGACGTCCGCGATCAGCAGCTCCAGCTCCGCGGCCGCCGGGCGGATCGCGGTCAGCCGCTCGCGCAGCGCCTCGAGCTTGGCGCGCGTGCGCCCCGCGAGCGCCCACCGCAGGTCGTCGGGCGCGTGGCGGGCCAGGTACTCGGCGGTCAGCCCGCCGGTGAAGCCCGTGCCGCCGAAGAGCACGATGTCGAACCGCCACGTGTCGCTCATGCGGGGAGTCTGTCAGTTGGGCGACCGGGGGTAGGAATCACTATCCGCCGTGCCGCAGGCGATCGTGCCGCGCCGACGGCCGAATCGCACCGGCCAGGGAGCGGCGTCCTGCACGAACGCTTATCTCCACCTGCGACGATGTGGACATGAGCGACGAGCAGCCTGACCGCGGACGCCGGAGCCTGGAGGAGACGCTACGCGCGATCGCCGACGAGGTGACGAAGGGGGCCGAGCGCTTCGCGTCCGGCAACCTCGGCGATCTCGAGAACCTGGCGAAGGCGAGCGGGATCGACGCCGAGCCGATCAAGCAGTTCGCCGAGGAGGCGGGCGACTGGCTGCGCGACCAGATCGCCGCCGCGACCCAGAGCGGCAGCGATGTCGAGCCGATGCCCGCCGCCGACCCGACCGATCCGCGCGACGCCGCCGTCCCGCCCGCCGCGGCGACGCCTCCGGCGAACGTGCCGACCCCGCCGACGCCCGCCGCTGACGACGTCGTCGCGCCCCCCCGCGCTCACGGCCTGCCGCACCCGCTCGACCGCCCGACCGAGCAGCAGGCTCGCGCGCTGGCGGCCCTGCAGTCGGGTCGCTGGACCGTCGAGCCGGGCACCGTCGTGCTCGTCACCAGCCTCAACCGCGGCCCCGGCCCCGAGGACGCGCACGCCCTCGGCATGGAGCTGCACGTGCGGGACTGGGTGGACGTCGACGGCGACCTAACCTTCACCGGCGAGCTCGCCCTGGCGCGGTGGGCCGAGGCGGCCGCCGACGCCGAGGACGGCGCCGAGTAGCCCCGGCCCCGCGTCCGGGGACCGCCCGCGATCCGCCGCGCCGGGTTATGTACCTCAGCGGTACCGCCGACGACGCGGGCGGGGGCGTGCAGCGACCGCGATCCGTCGCGTCGGGTTATGTACCCCAGCGGTACCGCGGGTGACCGGTCGCGCCGCTAGATCCGTTCGAGCACGACGACCGGGATCTCACGGTCGGTCTTCTCCTGGTACTCCTCGTAGGCGGGCCAGGTCGCGACCATCTTCTTCCAGAGCCCCGGCTTCTCGTCGGGGCCGGCAACGCGGGCGCGGGCCTTGAAGCGATCGGCCTTGACCTGGACGTCGACCTCGGGGTGCTCCTCCAGGTTGAGGAACCAGGCGGGCGGGTGGTCGTCGCCGCCCTTCGACGCGACGATCGCGTAGCCGCCATCGTCGGTCGGCTGGTAGATCAGCGGCGTGCTGCGCTCCTCGCCGGTCTTGCGGCCCTGGGTGGTCAGGATCAGCGTGACCGTCCCCTGCCACTCGTGACCGACCTCGCCATCGGTCTCGCGGTACTTCTCGACGTGCTCCTGCCCGAACAACATGGCGTCCCCCTTCGTGCGGCGGAACCCCGGCGGCCCCGCGTCGTGCGTCTTGCGACCCTCTCTCTGTACCCGGGGACGCCCGTCGGCAACGGGTGGGAATCGCGATCCCGTTTCGGCGTCGACGATCTCGACGCGCCGGACGGGCCAAGGCGACCGGCCCGACGGTCGACCCTACGGCCGGTTGCGCCCGTGCTGGTCGTGCGCGTCCACCCACTCCCCCGCCGCGACCGCGGACGCCAGCGAGATCTCCCCGCAGAGCACCGTCGCCGCGACGATCTCGGCGAACTTGCGGACCTTTCCGGCGCCGTAGCAGCCGAGCAGCTCCAGGCACTCGCGCTGGGTCGGCAGTCCGGTGCCACCGCCGTAGGTCGCGACGATCAGCGACGGGATCGTGATCGAGAAGTAGTAGTCGTCGTTCTCGCGCAGCTCGGTGTAGACCAGCGCGGTCGAGGACTCGGCGACGTTGGCGACGTCCTGGCCGCAGGCGATGAACAGCGCCGTGACCCCGTTGGCGGAGTGGGAGCCGTTGTTGATCGACCCGGACATCAGCCCGGCGTGGGTGGCGAGCTGCCGCGAGCGGTACATCTGCCGCGTGGTCGCCCGCGTCATCCGCTCGACCAGCGCGTTGGGGATGGTCGCCTCGGCCACCACCCGCTTGCCGCGGGTCTTCAGCGTGTTGATCTGGGACGCCTTCTTGTCGGTCGCGAAGTTCGCCTCCAGCACGTGGAACCGGACCTGCGGGTGGCGTTCGAGGATCCAACGGCAGGCCGCCTCGGTCGCCTTGCCGGTCAGGTTCTGGCCCGCGGCGTCGCCGGTCGTGTAGTCGAAGCGGCAGTAGACGATCGCGCCGGACTGGTACTGCTCGATCTCGATCAGCCGGCCACTGCGGGTGGTCGCCTCGGCGACGGCGCGGATCTCGTCCTCGTGCTTGCGCAGCCAGAGCCCGAAGTCGCGGGCATCTCGCGCATCGTCGAACTGGAACGCCGGGGCGCGCTGCATCCGGTCGTCGATCACCGTGGTCTTGACGCCGCCGACCTCGTGGAGGATCCGCATTCCGCGGCCGTAGCTGGCGGCGAGCGTCCCCTCGGTGGTGGCGAGCGGGACATAGAAGTCCCCCCGCGCGTGCTCGCCGTCGACCCGGAGCGGGCCGACGACCCCGATCGGCACCTGCGCGACGCCGGTGAACGACTCGATGTTGCCGGGCAGCGCCGCCGGGTCGATCGAGTGGTGCGCGACGTGCTCCAGCGGCGACGCGGTCTGCTCGCGCAGGAACGCCTGCCGCGCGGCGATCGCCGCCGGGCCGAAGTCGTCGTCGCGATCGCGGGGGACGGCCTGTCGCTGGTCGGTCATATCGCCGCGAGCCTACCCGCCGGCGTGGTCAGTCCCAGAATCCGTCCTGGATCGCCGCCGACTCGTCCTCGATCAACGGACCGACGACCTCGACCTCGTGGGCCGTCCGCGACACGACCTCGCGCAGCGGCAGCTTCAGGTCGGTCGTGCGCACGCCGCGGATCGACCCGAGCCGCTCGGCCGACATCGCGTAGACGACCCGGCCGACGCCCGCGCGGACCAGCGCCGACGTGCACATCGCGCAGTTCTCGCACGACGTGTACATGGTGGTCCCGGCCGCGGTCGCTGCGTCGAGCTCGCGCCCCGCCCAGACCGCCAGCTTGAACTCCGGGTGCGCGCTGATGTCGTTCCCGGTGTACTCGGTGTTGCGTTCCTCAGCCAGCACCGTCCCGTCCGGGCCGACCAACAGCGAGCCGAACGGCGGGTTGCCGGTCTCGCGCGCCTCGGCGCTCAGCTCGATCGCGCGCCGCAGCCAGCGCAGGTCCTCGTCACGTTCCGCCATCGGCCGAGAGTAGCCCGAACCGCGCGGCAGCGGACGAGGATCCGTACACCTACGCCAACCGCTCGCGGGCGAAGGCGACGAACCAGGCGAAGACGTCGGGGTTGGCCAGCGCGTCGACGTTGGCGACCCGCGCGGGGTCGTGCCCCATCAGCATCCGCTTGACCGGGACCTCGAGCGACTTGCCGGTCAGGGTGCGCGGGACCGCCGGCGCGACGATCAGGTCGTCCGGCACGTGACGCGGCGAGCAGTCGCTGCGGACGCGCTTGCGGACCTCGGCCGTCAGCGCGGCGTCGAGCATCACGTCGTCGTCCAACACCACGAACAGCCCCAGCCAGCCGTCGCCGACCCCGTCGGGATCCGGCACGTCGACGGCCAGAGCGTCGGCGATCCCCGGCACGCCGAGCACCGCGTTGTAGATCTCGGCGGTCCCGATCCGGATCCCGGCACGGTTGATCGTCGCGTCGGAGCGACCGTGGATCACCGCCGACCCGCGCGGGGTGATCGTGATCCAGTCCCCCTGCCGCCAGACTCCCGGGTAGTGCGCGAAGTACGCGTCGCGGTAGCGCGATCCGTCGTCGTCGCCCCAGAAGCCGACCGGCATCGACGGCAGCGGCTCGGTCAGCACCAGCTCGCCGACCTCGTCGATCACCGGGCGTCCGTCGTCGTCCCACGCCTCGACCGCGGCGCCCAGGCTGCGCGCCGGCAACTCGCCGACGTGCACCGGGACCAGCGGCGCGCCCCCGACGAACGCGCTCACGACGTCGGTCCCGCCCGAGACCGACGAGAGCCAGATCCGCTCGCCGACGTGGTCGTGGACCCAGCGGAAGCCGGCCGGCGAGAGCGGCGACCCGGTCGACCCCATCGCGCGCAGCGCCGACAGGTCACGACCATCGAGCGGCTCGACGCCCGCCTGCATGCAGCCGTGGATGTAGGCGGCCCCGGTCCCGAACAACGTCGCGCGGGTGCGGGCGACCAGGTCCCAGAGCACGCCCATGTCGGGATGACCGGGACTGCCGTCGTAGACGACGATCGACACGCCCGGCGTCAGCAGCGCGCCGACGAGGTAGTTCCACATCATCCAGCCGGTGGTGGTGAACCACATCGCCCGGTCGCCGGGCGTCACGGCGTGCTGCAACCGCCACGACTTGATCGCTTCGAGCAGCGGCCCGCCGTGACCGTGGACGATCGCCTTCGGGGTGCCCGTGGTGCCGCTGGAGTAGAGGATCCACAGCGGATGATCGAACGGGACGCGCTCGAAGACGAGCGGCTCGTCGGTCGGCGGGAACGCGTCGGCCCACGTGTCGCGCGCCGGGTCGAGGTAGCCGAGCGTCACGCGCCGGTGGACGGTCGGCAGCGCGACGGCGATCTCGTCGATCAGCGCGGTGCGGTCGAAGTCGCGCCCGCCGTAGCGGTAGCCGTCGACGGCCAGCAGCACCGTCGGCTCGATCTGCGCGAACCGATCGACGACCGTCCGCGCGCCGAAGTCGGGGGAGCAACACGACCAGATCGCCCCCAGCGACGTGACCGCCAGGAACGCGGCGACCGTCTCGGGGATGTTCGGCAGGCAGGCGGCGACCCGATCGCCGCGACCGACGCCCATACCCCGCAGCCCCGCCCGAATCCGCCGGACCTGCTCGCGCAGCTCGCCCCAGGTGACCTGCACGTCGTCGCGGACCTCGGACGCGGCGTGGATCGCCACCGCGTCGTCGTCGCCGTGAGCCAGCAGGTGCTCGGGGTACGACAGCCGCACGTCCGGGAACCACCGCGCGCCCGGCATCGCGTGGGTGTCGAGCACCCGCGTCGGATCGCCGTCGGCCTGAATCTCGTAGCGGTCCCAGACCGTCCGCCAGAAGCGCTCGACGTCCTCGACCGACCAGCGCCAGAGCGCGTCGTAGTCGGCGGCGCCGACGGCGCGCGCCAGCTCGGCCATCTCGGAGCGCTCGCGCAGCTCGGGCGTCGGGCTCCAGAGCAGATCCGGCACGCTCGACGTCACGTGGTCCTCCTCGTCCGTGGTCGTCGCCGGTCCGCCATCGGCTCGCGACTAAGCGGTCACGGACGGCGCGGCGGGAGCGTCCGACGCGTCGACGCCGCGCGCGTCCGGCACCGGAGCGACCCGGCCGGTGTCGAAGTCGAAGTCGTGGCCCGCCTGGGAGCACCAGAAGTCGGGATGCCGCTCCAGCCAGGCGAACGCGTCGCGCTGGCCGGCCTCGATCAGCAGCTCGAAGTAGAGCTGGTCGAACAGCAGGAACGACAGCAGCTCGCCGCGGGCGGGCGTCCGGCCCCCGCCGAGCAGCCGCGAGAACAGCGGCAGGTCGGGGTTCTTCAGACCGCGAAGCCCGGCGTACCGCTTGTTGAAGACCTCGTCGGCGAGGGCCCCGAGCTCGCCGCGGCGGGGCGGGGAGACCAGCGCGTACTCGACCTTGCGGTACGGCGGCTTGCCGCGCGCCTTGCGGATCGTCGCCGAGGCCCGGGCGCCGCGACTGCGCGGGGTCGCGATCATCTCGTTGAGCGTGACCATTTGGTGCAGGTCGTCGTTGACCTGGTCGACCAGCAGGCCGTCGACGATGTTGCCGACGACGTCCGCCAGCCGCGGCTTGATCGGGACGCCGCCGCCGCGCCGCGGGGCGCGCTGGCCGAGCGGGTCGAAGCCGACGACGATCACGCGGTCGGCGCCGAGGGCCAGCGCCGGGGCGATCGGGGTGTTGAGCCGCGTCGCGCCGTCCACGTAGTACTCGGACGGCTCGTTCTCGACGTCGACCCGCACCGGAGCAAATAGCAACGGAATCGCGGCGGACGCGCGGACGTGCTGCGCGTGCAATCGGTCGACCGGCAGGTACCGCAGGTCGGCGCCGGGTCGCGACTCGGGAATCGTGGCGGAGCCCTGGACGAACGCAACCGGACCGCTGCGCGCGAGCGACGTGGCGACCACGCAGACCGCGTCGTAGGCGCCTTCCTGGCCGTTGCGTGCCAGGTCGTCCCAGTTGACCATCCGGTCGAGGGTCTTGCGCAGCGGACGCGGATCGAGCAGGCCGGACAGCCGCACGCCGGGGATCTCCAGCATGTCGCCGAGCACGCGGGCCGCGGTGACGGGCAGGCCGGGGCCGACGACGTTGCGGATGATGTCGCGACGGCCGATGCTCTGCCAGTGCTGCAGCCCGAGGGCGACCTGCTGGTCGGCCGGTAGGTGCGCGACCGACCCGAGGAACGCGGCGTTGATCGCCCCGACCGAGGTGCCGCAGACGATCGAGATCTTCTCGCCGCGCCGCTCGAGCTCCGGCAGCAGGACGGAGAGCGCGCCGACCTCGTAGGCGCCCCGGGCCCCGCCTCCGGGTAGGACGATCCCAACCCGGCGATCTTCGGCGTCTACGTTCCGAGCCACAGTCCCAGTATGGCGGGCCCGTGGACAGACTGACCACAGACGCTACCGCGGGTCGAATTTGCGGCGGGAACGTGGATACGGGGGCAACCGCCGACCACGGCTCGGGCGCGGATCAGAGCGACCCAACGAGAACGAGCGCGCCGCGGCGCGCCCGATCGCCGACGGGATGGCCGGGCGAGCCGGACTAGAAGTCGAAGTCGCGCGGCGGCTTCTGCTCGAACCAGAGCCGGTCGTGGTCCGGGGTCTCCTGCAGGAAGTCCGGGGTGTCCGACAGCGGGTCGTCGCTGGTCCGCTCGTGGGCCGGTGGCGCGGGCGGGTCGTTGTCGCCGTCGTCCAGACGGCGGCGCGGGACGACCGGGACGTTCGGAGCCGCGGGGGCCTGGTCCTCGGTCCGCGGAGCCTCGGTCCGCGGAGCCGGAGGAGCGGGCGGGGCCGACGGCGCGGGCGGGGCGGGCGGAGAAGGCGGGGTCGCCGCGGGCATCACCGAGGTCGGGGCGTCCTCGATCGGACCGTCGTTGCTCGGCGCGGGCGGGTCGCCGGCGGGCGCGTCGGCGGCGGGCGCCGGGGTCGCGGGGGGCGTCGGGACGTCCGCCTCCGGAACCGGCGGGGCGGGCACCGAGGCCGAGGGGACGGGCGGGACGGGCGGAGCCGGGATTCCGTGGCTCTCGCTCGGGCTGGCCGCGGCCGGGGGCGCCGGGGGCGCGGCGGCGGGCGGGGCCGGCGGGGGCGGGAGAGGCACGGAGCCCGTGGCGGGGGGCGGCGGCGGAACCGCGCCGGCCGGCGGGGCGGGCGGCGGCGGGACCTGTCCCTCGGTGAAGTCGAAGGTGCGGTCGAGGTCGTCGCGCGTGGCGTCGGCGGGCGGGACCGGCGGGGCGGGCGGGGCGGGCGGCGCGGCGTCGAACGCGCCGGGGGGCGGCGGAACCGATCCGGTGGTCGGCGCCGGGGGCGGAGGGACGTCGCCGATCGTGTCGAACGCCTGCGTCGGCGGCGGTTCGTAGGCGGTCGAAGCGGGCGGCTGCCCGGCGGAGGCCGGGTCGTCGGCCCACTGCTCGGGACCGTCGAAGCCCGACTCCAGCTCGGCCGCCGTGACCGGGCCCAGGGCCTCACGCTCGAGCCGCGAGACCTCCACGGGATCGGACCCGTGGCGGCGCTTCAGTTCGAGGTGGTCGCGAATCGCGTCGTCCAGCACGCCCATTGCGTTAAGCCTACCCGCGTCGGCGGCTCACGTCAGCAGTGATCGTCGTCTTGCGCGGAAAGGGGGCAACGGAGGACGCCGAAG
>JADMKN010000233.1:11310-13123 GCA_015478825.1 Patulibacter sp.
AGCGCGGCTCGCGAGCCGACGCGGCGGCGGGCACGGGCGGCGGCACGAGAGGGGGCGCGAGACGAGACCAGACACGTATACCCGCGCGACGATGGCCGGCGCCCGAGCCTCCCCCGTCAAGACGCACCGTCGCTCCCGGTCGCGCTATTCTGTCTCTTCCTGGGGCTATAGCTCAGCTGGAAGAGTGCCTGGATCGCACCCAGGAGGTCGCCGGTTCGAGCCCGGCTAGCTCCACCTAGGAACCCACGAGAACCCGCTGCAAACCAGCGGGTTCTCGCGTTTCTGGAGGCACCCTCAGTGTCGTCGCGGATCCGACCGGAACGGCGTAGTCAAGTTCTGGTCAAGTCGCGAGCCGGAGCCCACGCCGCTCCCGCGCCAAGGCCTGCGACCGCTTCTCGCGCCGCTCCTGCAGAACCACGACGTTGCCGTTCGCATGCTCTGCGGCAACGGGCTCCAGCAGCGCAGCGAACGCGCTGTCGGCCATCTGCACGCGCAGCTCGCGGGCGTGCCGGGCTTGGTCGAAGAGGTGCGTGTAGATGTTCAGCGTTGTCGTGATCTGCGCGTGCCCCAAGATCCGACTGACCCGCGCCACGTCGACCCCGAGATCCACGATCAGATGCGACGCGAACGTATGCCGCAGGTCGTGCATCCGCAACGCCGGCCACGCACCAGCGTTCAGCCCCGCCCGATCCGCGGCACAGCCCAACGCGCGACGCTGAACGTTGCGGTGCGCGAGCGGCGTTCCAAGGTCCGTGCCGAAGACCCAGTCCTCCGCACCTCGAAACGGAGCACGAGCTTTGCGTCGGCTCAGAACGGTCGCAAGCTGCGGAACGATCGGGATCTCACGCACCGCCGCGGGCGTCTTCGGCTTGATTCGGCAAGCCGGTTCGCCTCGCCGCGAGCGCGACAGCTGCGCCCGAACATGAATCGCGCCGCCGTCCAGATCAATGTCGTCCCAGATCAACCCGAGCAACTCGGAGATCCGCATCCCGGTGAATAGCGCCGTAGCGACCAACGGCCGGTAGCGCCCCGAACAGGCACGCAGGAGCCCCGCGACCTCCTCACGCCCGAGCACCCGCTGGGCTCGCGGCTCGGGCCGCGGCCGTTCACCTCGCTCGAGCTTGGCCACCGGGTCATCGAAGATCCACCCCTGACGCAACGCAAAGCGCAGCACGCTGTGCAGCGTCGCCACGACATTGGCCGCTGATTTCGCCGAGCACCCCTCTGCGCGCACCTGCGTGATCAGCTCTGCGACGTCGTGCACGGTGATCGCCGCAACCCGCCGCTGCCCGAGGCGCGGCCTGAGATGCCGCTCCAGGTAGTAGCGGTGTGACTCGAGCGTCCGGCCTCGCCGCTCGCCCGACGCCACCAGCGCTTCAAAGCGCGTGACCCAGCGATCGGTGACCGTTCCAAACGTGAGCCGTGGCGACGCCGGTACCTCGCCACGCTTGGCCGCGTCGATCAGCTTCGCCCGCGCAGCCCGGGCCGCGTCGAGGTCGCCCTCCACGGTCCGAAATCGCGGCTTGCCGTCGACCATGAAGCACACGACGTGCTTGCCGTTGGGCTGCATATAGATGCCGCGCTCGATCCTGACGCGCTGCTGGGACTCGGTAGTCATCCAGCAACGTTGCCCCTCCAGCGAACGAGTACGGCCAAGCCTCTTCAAGAGCGCAGCCACCGCAGGCAACGGATACGCCGCACACGAGGGCCCGCGAAGCATCAGAAATGAACTAGGCTCCAGCGATGCCGACAACCTCGGATAACTAGGAATTATCGCGCGTGGACGACGACCTCACGGCACAGCTAAGGACAT
>JADMKN010000234.1 GCA_015478825.1 Patulibacter sp.
GCTCAGGCGCCGCCGAGCGGCTCGTCGACCGGCGCCGACACGCTCTGCAGGAGCTGCGACAGCAGCCGGGCGAAGAGGTCGTCGGCGACGACCTCGGGGTCCGACAGCCGCTGCCGGGCGACGCCGTCGGCCAGCGCCTCGACCGCGACCGCGATCTCCTCGACCGGCATCATCAACCGCAGCCCCAGCTCCCGGGCGCCGGCGCTCAGCAGCCGGCAAAGCGACGCGCGCACCTCGGCGTAGTAGGCGGCGACGCGCGGTCGGACGTCCGGATCGCGGACCGCGAACGCCCAGAACTCGGTGTGCAGCAGGATCATCTCGGGCGTGCGCTGGATCAGGGCCATCCAGTGCTCCGCGCCGACGCGGACCCGGTCGTCGACGGTCGTCCGCTGCGCGACGGCGGCCTCCATCGTCGCCACGCTCGCGCGCATGTGGTCCTCGACCACGCCGAGGAACAGCTCCTGCTTGGAGCCGAACGCCGAATAGACCGCGCCCGTGGTGAAGCCGGCACGCTCGGCGACCTGGTCGACCGACGCCGCGTGGTACCCGTGTTGCGCGAAGACCTCCCCCGCCGCGTCGAGCAGGCGGCGGCGGGTCTGGATCCGGCGTTCCTCCCGGGTCATGCGCACGGCGGGCATCGGTCCGATCCTCCCATACGCCGGGGCAGCAGCGAAAGTCCCCCGAACGGGCGTTATCCGGATAGCATCCATTATCGAAGTTGCGTAGGCCGTCGACCGACTCGAGGAAATCCCGTGTCCACCACGCAAGCACCCCGCGCGAAGCGCCCGACCGACAACCTCTCCTACACCGATCTGTACCGGCGCTGGGAGAAGGGCAACTGGAGCGCGATGGACCTGGACTTCACCCAGGACGCGATCGACTGGCAGGAGAAGTTCACGCCGTTCGAGCGCGAGGCCGCGCTGTTCAACTACGCGCTGTTCTTCTGGGGCGAGGACGCGGTCGCCGACAACCTCTCCCCCTACATCGACGCCGCGCCGTTGGAGGAGCAGAAGTACTTCCTGACCACCCAGCAGGTCGACGAGGCCCGCCACGCGGTCTTCTTCAAGCGCTTCATGCACGAGGCGCTCGGGATCGGCCAGGGCGACGCCCGCTCCGGCCTGCAGGAGATCCGGCCGCTGCTGAGCTGGGGCTTCAACCAGATCTTCGACCGGCTCGACCGGATGGCCGACGAGCTACGCGCCGACCGCTCGATCCCCAACCTGTGCCGCGCGGTCACGCTGTACCACCTGATCATCGAGGCGACGATGGCCCAGCCGGGCCAGCACATGATCACGACGTACCTGGCCGATCGCGACGTGATGCCCGGCTTCCGCACGGGCATGGAGTTCGTCTCGGCCGACGAGCTGCGACACATCGCCTTCGGCGTCAAGCTGCTGGCCGACCTGGCCCCCGGCAATCCCGAGGCCGAGGCGGCGGTCGCCGACATGCTGCGCGAGGTCTCGCGTTGGCTCGGCCACGTCTTCGCGCCGCCGAACTGGGACGAGCGGTACCTGACGACCTTCGGCTGGTCGTTCGACAAGATCGGCGAGGAGTCGATCAGCTCGCTCGAAACCAAGCTGCGCAGCGCCGGGATGCCGATCGAGTCGCTGCCGGGACCGCCGGTGATGCCGTACGACCTGTCGCCGGTCGAGCGCAGCCGGCTGGGCCTGGCGATGGCGCAGTCGAACATCTTCGGTCCCGGCCGCGTGCCGCCGAAGAGCGATCCCGAGACGATGCGGATCTTCTTCGACATGGTCAAGCGGGGCGTCAACCACGACCACGGGCTCGACCAGCCGACGACGATCGCCTGGGACTTCACCGACGCGCCGTCCTGGCACCTGCGGATCGCCGGCGACGACGTGACGGCGGCCGAGGGTCTCGGCGACGCGGACCTGCGCCTGCGGGTCTCGTACCGCGACTGGGTCGACGTCGTCGCCAACCGCGCCGACGCCCGCAAGCTGCTGCTGACGCGGCGGCTGCGTCCGAAGGGCTCGCTGCGCCTGTTCGCCCGGATGCCGAAGATCTTCGGGTAGCGCTCAGTCCGCCTCGAGGTGCTCGCCGGGGTCGAGCGGCAGCCGCGCGAGCCGCAGGTCGACCCGCATCCCCCGGAAGGCCACCCCCTCGGCGACCAGCCGCTCGCGCTGACGCTCTCCCCCCGCGAGCGACCCGTCGGCCCGGACCACCCGGTGCCACGGGACGTCGCCGGCGTCGGGATGGGTGGCGAGCACCCGGCCGGGGAAGCGCGGCGCGCCGGGGTCGAGGTCGCCGTAGGTGCGGACGTGCCCCTCGGGGATCGCCCGGACGCCGGCGAGGACCCGCTCGGCGCGGGACTCGGACGGCGCGCTCATGGTCGCGTCGAGCCCCGGCGCATGGCGGCCCGGCTCAGCTCCCGGGGTTCTTCTTCGGGACGAGCACGCGGCGCTTGAACTCGGCGACCAGCAGCCCGTCCTGGTTGTGCACGCGGGTGTGGACGATCACCACGCCGCGGTCGGGCTTCGAGCGCGACGCCTTCTTCGACAGCACCTCGGTCTCGACGAACAGGGTGTCGCCGTGGAAGACCGGGTTGGGGTGCGAGAGCTCGTCGGTGGCCAGGTTGGCGATCGCCAGGCCGGAGATGTCCGACACGCTGATCCCCAGCGCGAGCGAGTAGACGTACGGGCCGACGACGACGTTCTTGCCCTGCTGCGACCGCTTCGCGTACACGTCGTTGAGGTGCAGCGGGTGGTGGTTCATGGTCAGCAGGCAGAAGAGGTGGTCGTCCCCTTCGGTGACCGTCTTGGCGGGCCAGTGCTTGTAGACCGCGCCCTCCTCGAACTCCTCGAAATACCGGCCGTACTGGTGCGCGCCGGACGCGTGACGAACCTCGGGCAGATCGTCGGTGCCGGGCGTGAAGGACGAATCGTCGGACATTGCTACTCCAAGTCAGAAGGACGGGTGCTCGGCAGTCTTACGGACCCGGCCGATCGACGGCGTCTCGCCGGGATTTCCAGGGCTCCGTACAAAAGAGAGCGCGCCGCAGCAAGAACAACGCAAGCCAAAGCTACGAGGAACCCCCGATGCCTTCTGGAACCGACCCGCGGCAGATACCTCCGGGAGAGGTTCATTGATGAACTTTCCGAGAACTTGCACGCCCACAATCACGCTGTATACTCTAAAGTCATAACAGCGACCGGACTCAGCATGGGCGACGACTCTTACATTGACCAATGGCTTCAAAAAAGAAAAGCCCAACGCGGCACGGACGAGCCGCCAAGCCTCACAGATATAGCGCCTCCGCCGAAGCTAGACATTAATAGCCTCCTTCCCGAGGACACGCGAGTATCAACGATCGAAAGAACACTTCGCCAGACGGTACATGGCCAACGAGCGCAAATACGACAGATCTCCGTTCTGCTTTCGATGCATTTTCAGTGGGCAGTTCAACCGGTCCCGCTGCACACGGCACCAAACGCAATCATTTTGGGGCCCACGGGATCCGGCAAGACGTTCACCCTCCAAACCGCGGCCCGCGAGTTCGGCCTCCCATTTGTAAGCGTTGATGCCACAGCGCTAGTACCTTCGGGGATCGTCGGTCTTCAGATCGAAGACGTGATGGGCGACCTCGTCAGTCAGGCCGAGACAATCCTTCGGGGTCGGCGTAGCCCTATCGAGTCAAACGCTGCGGCCATCCGTCTCGCCGAGCGCGGCATAGTACTTCTCGACGAGTTCGACAAGCTCAACACCCGCGGTGGTGAAGACCAAGGTGGCCAATCAAACTTCAGCGAACTTGCGGCACAGGTACAGCGCCGATTGCTCAAGGTATGTGAAGGAGCGGATGTCGGCATCAAGGTCCGAGCTCACCCTCAATCCGGTTCCGCGCAGACAGTCAACACGTCCGGAATATTGTTTATCGCTTCAGGTGCCTTCACCGACATTGAGAAGCTGGAAAGAGAACGCCCTGCTGCGGTGCGGAAGAAGGTCGGAATCCGCGAGCACATCCTGCCAATGGACATTGTCCACTATGGGTTCCTGCCAGAATTGATTGCCCGACTCCCTGTTCTGGTCAGATATAGAAGGCTGACAGTGGACGATCTAGCGGCAATTGTCGGCCATGAGCGTGTTTCTCCTCTTACAGTTTGGCGGAACTATCTCGCTTCATACGATGTAGAACTCGACATTTCGAAAGAAACCGTCAATGAAATCGCTAAAGAAGCATACGAACTAAACCTTGGTGCCCGAGGACTCCAGCAGGTGGCGTTTAGAGTCCTCGCGAATGTAGTCGGTAACCGGTCTTCGGACGACGCATTTATTGGCAAACCACTGGTCGTAACACCAGACGACGTGACAAATTCCTGGGATCTCGAAGGCAATTATGAGGCGGCGAATGTTGCTGCAGAATAGGCGAAATTACTGTGCCGAAAAATGAACGAAATACACTCAACCTCACAAGGTTCGTCTTTGTCGCTTGGATTCCCCCAGTTCTCCAAGCGCAACACCGCGAACGAACCCATCGTGTCGCGCAGGCGACATACTCGCACGTGCTCGAGGTTCTGCAAGAGGCGGGGTTTTACAACGAACAGGAGCTCGGCCTAGAAGTAACCGATAGTGGCTTTAGGCTCAACTACTCCGACGCGGACGTAGGCTTTTCCTTGTCGGTTCTCGAGGGTAAGATTCAGCTCGAGAGGCATGGAAGCAAGATCGACGGCTTCGAAGCGTGGTACCGGAGTTTTGTGCCCTTTATGAGAAGCCTCATCAGCGACATTCTAGACGAACTTCAATCTGCATTTGAATGGAAATCACTGAAGGTCTTGCGGGCTCAGATGCTGTTCCGCATGATTGCATACGATTTTGTTCCTACCGATCAGGTAGAAGCTGACGACTCTGTCAAGAATTATCGACTAATGTCTCGCCTAGCGGCTGGCGTTCCCGGCAAACAGGGACGCATCGTCTCAACAGAAGACGTGCAGTGGCTCGACGGCATGGGGCGAGTCGATATTATCGTCTCAAGGTGGTCAAAGCTCGAGTCCGGCTGCCCCGTCCGCGAGGTTTACACCGTCGAGGCGCCCGGCAATCGAGACTACTCCAGTCTGTGGCTCGAGTACAGCATCATCGGTGAGACACCTAGCAAAAGACGCACGTCGCCATCGGCCCAAGACGCCGAACTCGAGTCGGCTGAACAGCACGAGCGACAGGATACGTCCCCGGCATTCGACTTCGATGACTTCATGGCGTTTAACGGAGTCGACCTTTTCGAGGGGTTCTTCCAAGAGCATTTCCTTTCAGGCTTCTGGCCCGATCTGTTTGCCAACTTCGACGTGTTCACCACCGCGGATCGCCTGCCGTGACCCCGCCTGTCGATTGGCTTTCTGTTGCTTCCGACGGCGCTCAAGCAATCGGTATTATCGGGGTCGCAGCAGCGCTTTACCTATCACGCAAATCGGTTGACGTGGCCAAGGAGCACGCTACCATCGAGAAGGATAGTCTATATTTGGGACGCGTCGTCGAGAGCGTCCCGGTGGTTTCTGTATCGTCGATCACGGTGTCTTGGGGGAGCGATAGGTGTGTTGATCACGTCGCTTTTACGTGTACAAACGTAGGGCGGGGCGTCGCTCTTAACGTTGCCGTGTCGGTTCGATCCGACGCCGAAGCCCAGTGGCAGATCACGCCTGGATTCTCAGATGACCTTGAGGTCCACGAGCTTTCTTCAGCTCTCGAGTCGGGGTCGGAACGCTCCTTTAAGGCTGTTCCCCCTCCGCAGGCGTTCGCGATTGATAAGCCTGATATTATAATTGGGACGAAGTGCATGGATATGCTTCGGACAAACCACACCGTTAGCCATGGGTTCCGCCTGTTCCCGAGCGAGTCCCGACCTGCGGATCTTTCTCTAGTGATCGAGCGCGATCCTCCGCTGTAGGAGGCTTGAATGCGACCTTGCTGCCGTTCACCTGCGACCGGAAGTAGGATCCGGGCTCATGCGCCATCCTCGTGACTTCTTCAAGCCGCTCGCCGCCGGAGCACCGGAGCCGCTGCGCGAGATCCCGGTGCCGCCGTCGCGGATGATCCACTTCTTCGACCCGAGCAACGAGAAGATGCGGGCCAAGCTGCCCGACATCGCGGCGAAGGCCGACATCGTGCTCGGCAACCTCGAGGACGCGGTGCCGATCGACCGCAAGGACGCCGCCCGCGCCGGCCTGGTCGAGGTCGGCAAGACGGTCGACCTGGGCGGCACGCCGCTGTGGACGAGGATCAACTCGCTCGAGAGCCCGTGGGTGCTCGACGACCTGACGACGCTGGTCACCGAGATCGGCGACCAGCTCGACGTGATCATGATCCCGAAGGTCGAGGGCGCGGAGGACATCCACTACGCCGACCGGCTCGTCGCGCAGCTCGAGGCGAAGGCTGGCGTCCGTCGCCCGATCCTCTTCCACGCGATCCTCGAGACCGCGTCCGGCATGAAGAACGTCGAGGAGATCGCCAACGCCTCGCCGCGGATGCAGGGCATCTCGCTCGGGCCGGCCGACCTGGCCGCGTCGCGCCGGATGAAGACGACCCGCGTCGGCGGCGGCCACCCCGGCTACGTCTCGATCAGCGACCCGACGTCGCCCGACGACCTCGAGGCCGGCCGCGTCCGCGCCCAGCAGGACCCGTGGCACTACACCGTCGCCCGCATGGTCGACGCCTGCACCTCTGCGGGAATCCTGCCGTTCTACGGCCCGTTCGGCGACATCAAGGACGTCGTCGCCTGCGAGGCGCAGTTCCGCGCGGCGTTCATCCTCGGCTGCGTCGGCACCTGGTCGCTGCACCCGGCGCAGATCGCGATCGCCAAGAAGGTCTTCTCGCCCGCGCCGGACGAGGTGCTGTTCGCGAAGAAGATCATCGAGGCGATCCCCGACGGCAAGGGCGTCCACATGATCGACGGCAAGATGCAGGACGACGCGTCGTGGAAGCAGGCCAAGGTGCTGGTCGAGCTTGCCGAGCAGCTCGCCGCGGACGACGACGAGCTGAAGGCCGCCTACGGGTTCTGAGCGGAGGCGAACAGCGCCTCCTCCAGCGCGGCAAGCCCGGCGACGTCGTGGACGTCCTCGGGGAGCTGCGGGACCAGCAGCACCGGTTCGTCGCCCCGTCCCGTGCGCAGGTGGCGCTCGACCAGGCGGTCGTCGTGGATCGCCTGGGCGCGCACCGTGGCGTGCATCGCCACCGCGCGCTCGGCCGCATCGGGATCGGACAACGCGCCGCGCAGGACCCGCCGCACCGCGTCCTCGTGGTCGGTCTGGTCGACCCGCGTCATCCGGTTGACGATCAGGCCGCCGTAGTGGATCGCGCGGCCGGTCAGGGCGGTGCGGAACGTGCCCGCCTCGGCCAGTGACTCGGGATGCGGCGCCGCCACGAGCAGGAAGACCGTGCGTGGCTCGGCGAGCAGCGCCTGGACCGCCTTCGCCCGCTGCCCGAAGCCGGCGCTCAGGCCGCCGATCGCCGAGAAGAACTCGATCAGGTCGCTCAGCAGGTCGACCCCGGCCACGCGCTTGAGCAAACCGGTGAAGACGCTCGCCCCGCGACCGAGCAGTCCGAGCCCGCCGGCCGCAGGCTTCATCAGGAGCTGCAGCGCGCGCGAGTCGATGAAGCTGTGCAGTCGCTGCGGCGCGTCGAGGAAGTCGAGGGCGTTGCGGGTCGGCGGCGTGTCGAGCAGCACCGTGTCCCAGCGGCCGGACTCCAGCAGCTCGTGCAGCCGCTCGACCGCCATGTACTCCTGCGATCCCGCGACCGCGCCCGAGAACTCCCGGTAGACGCGGTTGGCGAGGATCCGCTCGGCGGTCGCCTCGTCCGCGGCGTAGCGACGGATCAGGTTGTCCCAGGTCGCCTTGGCGTCCAGCATCACGACCCACAGCTCGCCGAGCTCGCCCCCGCCCTCGTCGGCGCCACGTTCGCCGCCGTCGAAGTCCACGCGCACCGGCTCGTCGGCCGTGCCGGCCTCCAGGCCCAGCGCGTCGGCCAGCCGGCGCGCCGGGTCGATCGTCAGCACGCAGACCCGGCGGCCGCGGCGCGCCAGGCCCAGCCCGATCCCGGCCGCCGTCGTGGTCTTGCCGACGCCTCCCCCGCCCGCGAGCACCACGACCCGCGCGTCGCCGAGCGTCGCGTCCAGGTCGAGCGTCGACGTCAGCGCGCTCATGCGACCGCCAGCCGATCCGCGATCGCGTCCAGCTCGGGGCGGCCGATGTCGCTGTCGATCCGCGGCAACGCGACCAGCGGCACCCGCTCGCCGAGGCCGTCGATCAGCCGCGTGCTCTGCGTGGCCTCGCGGCGGGCGCGGCGATGGGCGATCACCACCGGCGCCGCGACCCGCGAGGCGACCGCCCCGTCGTCCGGCGCGCCGCCGTCGACCAGGCCGGCGAGCGTGTCGGCGGAGGCATCGTCGAGCGCCGTCTCGCGGACCTGGTTGACCACGGTCAGGCCGATCGTCACGCCGAGCTCGTCGAGCTGCGCGGCCGTCTCCAGCGTCTCGTTGACCGGCGTCTCCTCGGGCAACGCGCCGAGCACGACCGCGGTGCGTCGCTCGTCGCGGATCAACGCGCCGATCTCGTCGGCGCGCTTGCGGATCGGACCGCCGCGGGCCAGGTTGGCGTAGGTCGTCGGCGAGCGCAGCATCGCCATCGCGTGACCGGTCGCCGCCGCGTCGACGATCACCAGGTCGTAGGTCGGCTTGCGCCGGCCGCGGTCCGCGCGGGCCGCGTCCCAGATCCGGTCCATCGTGCAGACCTCGCGCAGCCCGGGGGCCGCCGTCATCGTCACGTCGAACAGCCGGTTCTGGAACATCAGCCGGTGCACCGCGCCGCCGACCTGACTGCGCAGGAACTCGTGGGCGGCCGCGATCGGGTCGATCGACAGCAGCGAGATCCCGTCGCCGACCGGCGTCTCGTGGTGGCCGACCGGCCGGTGCGCGAACAGCGCGGACAGGCGCTCGCCGGCGATCTCGGCGAGCAGCACGCGTTTGCCGGAGCGGGCGGCGAGCAGCGCCAGCGCCGCAGCGACCGTCGTCTTGCCCGTTCCACCCTTGCCGGTGACGAGGAGCAGGCGGCGATCGAAGAGGTCCATCCGCCAGCAGACTACGGGGTCGACCCGACGCCGCCGCTACCGCGGGTAGAACGGCTCGCCGGGCGCCCGGACGCGCGTTCCGCGGGCTACGACCAGAACTTCGAGTACGTGACGCTGTCGCCGCCGCCGACCTTGGTCGGGTCGCCGGCGGGCGAGCCGAAGATCAGCAGGTCCATGCCGTCGGGCCCCGCCTCGAACTGGCGGATCACGTCGGGAGCGATCCGGATCGCGTCGAGGTAGCCGACCTCGATGATCTCGTGGTCGACCTTGAGGCGGCCGGAGCCGGCGATCACCACGTGGATCTCCTCCTGCTCCTTGTGCTTGTGCCCGAACGGCTGGCGCTGGCCGGGCTTGATCCGCTGGAAGCCCAGCGCGCCTTCCTTGCTGCCCAGCGCCGCCCGCGCGAACCGCGTCTCGAGCTGATCTCCGAACCCGGCCGTGGCGGCGAGGTCCTTGATGTCGTCGACGAGATGCACCTTGGTGACGTTGGCCATCGGACCATCGTCGCAAAATCACGGGCCGCGGCCGTGGCCCGCGGCCGCCACGGCCGACTGCTATGGCGGGGCGCGCGAGCGGGCGAGGACACCGCACGCCCGGCCGCCGCGAGGCGGAGTGCCACCGGCGGTCGCCCGGCGCGGGGACGTGAAACGATTCCCGCCATGACGCACTTCAGGGTTCCCGGTACCGCCTGTCCTCTGCGCTCGCGCCGCACCTGCCACTCGGTGCCCGGATCGAGCGAGAAGTTCCTCGCCAAGGCCCCGACGTTGGCCGCCGACCAGGTCTTCCTCGATCTCGAGGACTCGGTCGCGCCAAGCGAGAAGGACGCCGCCCGCGGTCGCGTGATCGAGGCGCTGCGGACGCTGGAGTTCCCCGAGGACAAGACCGTCGTCTACCGCGTCAACGGCACCGACACGCCGTACTTCTACCGCGACCTGATCGACGTCGTCGAAGCCGTGGGCGACAAGATCCACGCGGTGATGCTGCCGAAGGTCCAGACCCCCGGCGACATCGAGCTGACCGACAAGCTGCTGCGCCAGATCGAGCTGGCGAAGGGCTACGAGGTCGGCCGGATCGGGATCGAGGCGCAGATCGAGGACGCCGTCGGCCTGGTCAACGTCGAGCAGATCGCGATCGCGTCGCCGCGGATGGAGACGCTGATCTTCGGCCCCGGCGACTACTCGGCCGCGATCGGGATCCCGATCACCCAGATCGGCGGCGCGCCCGAGGGCTACCCGGGCGACCACCTCAACTACCTCTACACGCGGCTGGTCGTCGCCGCCCGTGCCGCCGGCATCCAGGCGATCGATGGCCCCTACGCCGCCTTCAAGGACCTCGACGGGCTGCGCGAGCGCACCCGGCTGGTGCGCGCGCTCGGCCTGGACGGCAAGTGGACGATCCACCCCGGCCAGATCGAGACGATCAACGAGATCTTCACCCCCACGCAGGAGCAGTGGGAGAAGGCGGAGGCGATGCTCGCCGCCTACGACGAGGCGACCGCGGCCGGCGCCGGCGCCGCGATCTTCGAGGGCGAGATGGTCGACGAGGCCAACCGCAAGATGGCCGAGCGGATCGCGGGCCAGGGCCGCGCCGCCGGCTACGGCGCCTGACGAACGACGCCTCGGCGGGGTCGGTGGCGCAGACCGCACCACCGACCTGTCGAGGTTGTGCTCGTACTGCTGGCAGAACCTCGACAGGTCGGTAGCCGAGGTCCCGCCGGTTAGACCGCCGCGGCCACGAGCCGCGCTTCCAGCGCCGCGTCGTCCGGCACAAACCACAGGCCCCCGCCCCGCTGGGCCTCGTCCACGAACGCGCGCAGCGACGAGCTGTCCGCGGTCCGCGCCGTGACGTCGCCGACGATCGCCAGCCGCAGGCGGTAGTTCGTCGCCTTCTGCAGCAGCTCGCCGGCGATCCCCGACGAAAGCTCAAAGAACGCAGGGTCGACGCGCTCGATCGGCACGACGATCAGGTCGACACGGTCGTACATCGCGGTCCCGATCAGGTCGGCCGTGGCGTCGTTCGTCGTCCACGGCTCGCCGGTCGTCTCGAGGCGGTGCACGCGAAGGCCGTGGCGCTCCTCGATCTGCATATCCCGACCCTAGTGGGGACGGCCGGTCACCGGGACCTCACCACCCGTACCACCCGTTCGCTTCCCAATCGCGCTAGCGTGTACGTGGACGGACGACCTCCGCCCGTCGCTGGTTCCCCTGATGCGTGCGGACCGTCGGCCCGCACGGCCAGCCGGAACCTCGCCGCCCCCGCGACCACCAGCGAAGCAGGCCACCAGCCATGAAGGTCATCTACACCTACACCGACGAGGCCCCCGCCCTCGCCACGCACTCGTTCCTCCCGATCATCGAGGCGTTCGCCGGCGCCGCGGGCGTCGAGGTCGAGACCCGCGACATCTCCCTCGCGGGGCGGATCCTCGCCCAGTTCCCGGACCTGCTGACCGCCGAGCAGCGCGTTCCCGACGCGCTCTCCGAGCTCGGCGACCTGGCCAAGACGCCGGACGCCAACATCATCAAGCTGCCGAACATCAGCGCCTCGATCCCGCAGCTCAAGGCGGCGATCAAGGAGCTGCAGGACGACGGCTACGCGATCCCGGACTACCCCGAAGATCCGCAGACCGACGACGAGCGCGCCGCGCGGGCCGCCTACGACGCCGTCAAGGGCAGCGCCGTCAACCCGGTGCTGCGCGAGGGCAACTCCGACCGCCGCGCCCCCGCGTCGGTCAAGCGCTACGCCCAGAAGCACCCGCACCGGATGGGCGCGTGGTCGAAGGACTCCAAGTCGCGCGTGGTGACGATGGGCCAGGACGATTTCCGGTCCAACGAGCAGTCGGTGACGATCGCGCAGGACGACGACCTGCGGATCGAGCACGTCGCGGCTGACGGCAGCGTGACCGTGTTGAAGGCCTCGACCCCGGTGCTGGCGGGCGAGATCGTCGACGGCACCGTGATGCGCAAGGCGGCGCTCGACGCGTTCCTGCGCGAGCAGGTCGCCGCGGCCAAGGCCGAGGGCGTGCTGTTCTCGGTCCACCTGAAGGCGACGATGATGAAGGTCTCCGACCCGATCATCTTCGGCCACGCGGTGCGCGCGTTCTTCGCCGACGTGTTCGATCGCTTCGGCGACGACCTGGCGTCGGTCGGCGCCGACCCGAACGACGGCCTGGCCAGCGTGCTGACCGCGATCGAGCAGCTCCCCGCCGCCAAGCGCGACGAGGTCAACGCCGCGATCGACGCCGCCTACGCGTCCGGGCCGGCCGTCGCCATGGTCGACTCCGACCGCGGCATCACCAACCTCCACGTGCCCAGCGACGTGATCATCGACGCGTCGATGCCCGCCGCGATCCGCACCTCCGGTCAGATGTGGAACGCCGCCGGCGAGTCGCAGGACACGAAGTACGTGATCCCCGACTCGTCCTACGCGCCGCTCTACGCCGAGACGATCGACTTCTGCCGCGAGCACGGCGCGTTCGACCCGGCCACGATGGGCACCACGCCCAACGTCGGGCTGATGGCGCAGAAGGCCGAGGAGTACGGCTCGCACGACAAGACCTTCGAGGCCGCCGCGGCGGGCGCGATCCGCGTCGTCGACCGCTCCGGCAACGTGCTGATCGAACACGACGTCGAGGCTGGCGATGTCTGGCGCGCGTGCCAGACCAAGGACGCCCCGGTCGCGGACTGGGTCCGCCTGGCGGTCGCCCGTGCCCGGGCGACCGGCTGGCCGGCCGTCTTCTGGCTCGACGAGACCCGCGCGCACGACGCCCAGGTCCTGGTCAAGGTCCGTCGCGAGCTGGAGCAGCTCGACACCGACGGCCTGACGATCGAGATCAAGGACGTCGCCGACGCGACCCGCTACACGCTGGAGCGGGCCAAGAACGGCGAGAACACGATCTCGGTCACCGGCAACGTCTTGCGTGATTACCTGACCGACCTGTTCCCGATCCTCGAGCTGGGCACCAGCGCGAAGATGCTCTCGATCGTCCCGCTGATGCAGGGCGGCGGCCTGTTCGAGACCGGCGCCGGCGGCTCGGCCCCCAAGCACGTCCAGCAGCT
>JADMKN010000235.1 GCA_015478825.1 Patulibacter sp.
TACGAGGTCCATACGGACGTCGGCCACCGCTGCGTCGGCGCCAAGGTCAACGGCAAGATCGTGCCGCTGACCTACACGCTGCGCTCCGGCGACATCGTCGACATCCTCACCGCCAACCGCGAGCGGGGCCCGTCACGCGACTGGCTCAACGTCGCCCAGACCAGCCGGGCCCGCAGCAAGATCAAGGCCTGGTTCAAGGCCGTCGGACGCGAGGACTCCGAGCACCTCGGCCGCGAGCTGCTGCAGGAGCAGCTCCGCAAGGCCGGACTGCCCGCCCAGCGCCTCGTCGGCTCGCCGCTGCTCGCGGACGTGATCCGCGAGATGGGCTACAAGAAGGGCGACGACTTCTACATCGCCGTCGGCGGCGGCAAGGTCTCGCCGCGGACCGTCGTCAACAAGGTCCTCAAGCACCTCAAGGAAGGCGAGGCCGCCGACGACGAGCCGTCCGGGCCCGTCGAGGCCCTGCTCCGTCCCGACGTCGCCCGCCGCCAGCCGACCGGGACCGCCAAGAGCTACGGCGTCACCGTCGACGGCGTGGACGACGTCATGCTGCGGATGGCCAAGTGCTGCCGGCCGGTCCCCGGCGATCCGATCGTCGGCTACGTCTCGCTCGGCCGCGGGATCACGATCCACCGCGACGACTGCAAGAACGCCCAGCAGCTCCGTAAGGACCCCGAGCGGTTCGTGCCGGTCGACTGGGCCGGGCAGCACCAGCAGTCGTTCAAGGTCGAGCTCCAGGTCGACGGCTACGACCGGCACCGACTGCTCGAGGACCTGACCCGGGTCTTCGCCGAGGGCGGTGTCAACATCGTCAGCGCCGTCTGCTCGACCACGCCGCCGATGGTCCGCAACCGGTTCGTGGTCGAGGTCGGTGACACCAAGGTGCTTCGCACGACGATCAACCGCCTGCGCAACATCGAGAGCGTCTTCGACGCGTTCCGCATTACGCCCTCGGTCTAGCTGACGACCGTCAAGCCGTCGGGGAGCACGCTCAGCTCCAGCTCGGAGTGCTCGCCGATGAAGTCGCCGTCGACCTGGACCGGCAGCGGGCGGCCGTCCGCGCTGCGGATCCGACCCGTGACGAGCGGACCGGTCGGGTCCACCGCGCGGTGACCCGGGAGATCGCGCGTTCCCGAGATCGCCCGCCGCGTGATCCCCGGCATGATCGTCGGCCGGGTGTGGCGGAGCACGGCGCCGCTGATCGCTCCCGTGTGCAGGCCCTCGCCGTTGATCAACCGGATCGGTCGGGCCATGAAGAACGTGAACGCCTCGGCGTTCTGGAAGATCGCGGTCGCGCCCTCGATCGTCGGTCCGCCATCGACCTCGAGCACGAACCGCGGACCGTTGACCATGTAGCGGCTCATGAACGTGCCGACCGCGGCGCTCGCGTAGTACCAGGGACCGAGTCGCGCCTTGAGCAGCGGCCGGCGGTCGACCTGGTCGACCACGCTGGCGTCGAGCCCGACACCAGCGGCGAAGGTGAAGTAGCGGTCGCCGATCCGCCCCAGGTCGACCGTCCGCGGCTGCCAGTGGTCCGCGAGCCGCAGCACGTGCTCGGTCGCGTCGATGATGTTCTTGGGGATCCCGATCAGCCGGTGGTAGACGTTGGTCGCGCCTCCAGGCAGCGGGATCAGTGGCACGCCGGTACCGGCCAGGCCGTTGGCGGCCTCGTTGACGGTGCCGTCGCCGCCCAGCGCGATCACCACGTCGACCCCGGACGCCGCGGCGTCCCGAGCGAGCTCGCTGGCGTGCCGCGGCGCCTCGGTGTCGACGGGCTCCACGTCGAACCGGTGCGCCAGCGCGTGGACGACCAGGCTACGTAGCTGCGGACTGGTCGTCGTGGCGTGGGGATTGACGATCACCGCGGCGCGGCGGCGCTGCGGCGCGATCAGGGCCGCAGCGTCGGGGGACGGCGTGGGGGCGGGCACGGACCTTTCAGACACCAAGATCACCAGGACGTTACGCCAACCCGCGGGAGATACCATCGTTCGTCGTGTCGATCACCGCCGACCCCGTGCTCCATCGCATCGCTCGCTTCTGGGACGCGCGCGGCCGGGAGGACGCCCGCCGCTACTCGGTGCCCGGCGGAGCGCCGATCGACGAGGCCCGCTTCGCGGCGTCCGGCGCGGCGCTGGTCGAGGCGCTCGGCGAGCTGCTCGGCTGGACGCCGGATCCCGACGCGACGGTGGTCGAGGTCGGTTGCGGCGCGGGCCGGATCAGCGCGGCGCTCGCGGCGCGCGTGTCCCGGGTGATCGCGTACGACATCTCGCGCACGATGCTCGCGGCGGCGCGCGATCGCCTGCCCGAGCTGACCAACGTCGTCTGGCGCCAGGGCCACGCCGGCGACCTGGCGGGGGAACCCGAGGGCGCGGTCGACGCGGCGCTGCTGATCGGGGTGCTGACCCATCTGCCCGAGCCGGAGGATCTGGTCGTGGCGCTCGAGCAGGCGGCCGGGGCCGTCGTCTCGGGCGGCGCGGTGATCTTCGACCTGCGGTTGGCGCCGGAGCCGCTGCGGTTGCCCGGCGAGCAGCCGGTGCCGCCGCACGTCGCCCGCCACCCGATCTGGCAGGGACGGCCGGCGGACCTGGAGACGGTCGCCGCCGTGGCCCACCAGTCGGGCCTCGAGATCGAGCGGATCGCGGGATCCGAGACCGGACGCTGCGTGGTGCTCGCCCGGCGTCCCTAGCGACGCCGTCGGTCGCCGCTCAGAGCAGTCCGCTGCGGCGGAACCAAAACGCCATGCCGGCGAACAGCGCGATCATCGCGACGACCAGGCCGAAGAACCAGACCATGCTGTCCTGGCCGGGGACCTGGACGTTCATGCCCCAGAGCGACGCGATGAAGGTCAGCGGCAGCACGATCACCGACATCGCGGTCAGCACGTTCAAGGCGTCCGACTGCTGGTGCGCCAGCACCGACTCGTTGGAGCTCTCCAGCGCCTCGGAGACCTCCTTGAAGTTCTCCAGCATGTCCCAGATCCGCTCGGACGCGTCCTTGATGTCGTCGAAGTACAGCTCCTGGTCCTCGACCAGGTAGCGTCCGGCCGCGTTCAGCTCCTGCAATGCGGTCCGCTGCGGACGGACGATCTTGCGGAAGTTGATGATCTCCTGCTTGGCGTTGGAGATGTCGCGGACGATCTCCTTCGAACGGCCCTCGAAGATGTCCTCCTCGAGCTGCTCCAGCTTGTTGCCGATCTTGCGCAGCATCGGGAACGACGCGTCGACGCACTCGTCGACGATCCGGTAGACGAGGTAGCCAGGCCCCTTGGCGAAGTGCTTCTCGCGCTCGTCGTCGCGCTGCTCGACCCGGCTGAACAGGTACTCGATCGTCCGCGAGGGACGGTTCGGGATCGTGATCACGTAGTCCGGGCCGATGAACACGTCCAGCTCGGCGGCGTTCAGCCGCCCGACCTTCTTGTCGTAGTCCGGGAAGTGCAGGACGACGAAGATGTAGTCGTCGTAGACGTCGACCTTGGGCCGCTGGTTGCGCGACGCGACGTCCTCGTAGTCGAGGGCGTGGAAGTCGAAGTTCTCCCGCAGCCAGGCGAACTCCAAACGGCCCGGGCGCTGCACGTTGATCCAGCGCAGGCCGTGCGCCTCGACGACGTCGATCTGGGGGGTCGTGGGCTCGTCGGCCCGGACCGGAGAGGGTTCAGGCGATCGGGGGCCGAAGCCGAACCGGGGACGGGGAAACGCCGGCATACGGACTGAGGGGTTCGTCAAGGGTGGCCAGCACGATGGATGGAGTGTACCTCGAAGTGCAGGTGCTATCGTTGCCGACGGACAACTGATCAACACATCCAGAGGGGGGGAGGGACTGGCCCGTTGAACCCCCGGCAACCATCGCGAGCACGCCGACGCGAAGAGGTGCCAATTCCAGAGAGATGTGTGGCTGAACCCGTACCGGACCTTCGCCACACCCCTTTTCGGCGAAGGCCCAACCGGAGTTCACCCCATGTCTGCCACCGCCCTGTCGTGCCGCGAATGCGGCAGCCAGTACCCGCTCGAAGCCCACTTCGTCTGCTCGAAGTGCTTCGGTCCGCTGGAGGTCAAGTACGCCGCGCACCGCTCCGCGGGAGACCCCGACGCGATCAAGCGCCGGATCCAGGCGGGGCCGCGGAACATCTGGCGCTACGCCGACTTCCTGCCCGTCGACCGGATCCCCGCCCTGGCGCCGTCGGGCCCCGGCGGCAGCGCCGGCCTCGAGGGCCTGCCCGCCGGCAGCACGCCGCTGGTCCGCGCCGACCGCCTGGCCGAGCGACTGGGCCTGCATGAGGTCTGGGTCAAGAACGACGCCGCCAACCCGACGCACTCGTTCAAGGACCGCGTGGTCGCCGTCGCCGCCGCCCGGGCCAAGGAGCTCGGCTTCACCACCCTCGCGTGCGCCTCGACCGGCAACCTGGCCAACGCCGTGGCGGCCGCCGGAGCGGCGCTCGGGATGCCCGTCTACGTCTTCATCCCCGCGGACCTCGAGGAGCAGAAGATCCTCGCGACCGGGATCTACGGGGCCAACGTCGTGACCGTTCGCGGCAACTACGACGACGTCAACCGGCTCTGCACGGAGGTCGCCGGCGAGCGGCCCGACTGGGCGTTCGTGAACGTCAACATGCGTCCGTACTACGCCGAGGGCTCCAAGACCCTGGCGTACGAGATCGCCGAGCAGCTCGGCTGGCAGACACCGGACCGGATCGTCGCTCCGATCGCGTCCGGCTCGCTGTTCACGAAGATCGGCAAGGGCTTCCAGGAGTGGATCGATCTCGGCCTGCTGACCGATGACAGCGCCCTGCCCGTGATGAGCGGCGCCCAGGCGACCGGCTGCAACCCCGTCGCCGCCGCGTTCCAGGCGGGCCAGGACGTCTGCCGCCCAGTCAAGCCGGACACGATCGCCAAGTCGCTGGCGATCGGCAACCCGGCCGACGGCCCCTACGCGATCGAGCTCGCCCGCCAGACCGAGGGGACGATCACCGACGTCACCGACGCCGAGATCAAGGACGGGATCCGCCTGCTCGCCGAGACGACGGGGATCTTCACCGAGACCGCCGGCGGCGTGACCACGGCGACGCTGAAGAAGCTCGCCGAGGCGGGAGCGATCGGTCCCGACGAGCGCGTCGTGCTCGTCATCACCGGCGAGGGCCTGAAGACCCTCGACGCGGTTCGCGGCACCTTCGAGTGCAACGAGATCGACCCCAGCTTCTCGCAGTTCGAGACCAACGTTGAAACCCGTACGGAGGTGACGGTCTGATGGCCGCAGTCACGATCAAGATCCCGACGCAGCTGCGTGACGCCACCGGAGGCGAGGGCACGATCAAGCTCGAGGCCACCACCGTCGGCACCGCCCTCGAAGCGCTGTTCGCCGCGCACCCCGAGCTGCGATCGAGCCTGACCGACGACAACGGCGACCTGCGTCGCTTCGTCAACGTCTACCTGGACGGCGAGGACATCCGCTACGGCGAGGGCGTCGCCACCCCGGTCGCCGATCGCCAGGAGCTGCAGATCCTGCCGGCCGTCGCCGGCGGGCGCTGAGCCGACGCGGGCGGAGCTCCGGGCCGGCCTACGGTCGCTCGGAGCCCGCCGTCGCGGGTCGCCGCTCCGGCGGCCACGCCTCGTTCGCGGCGCCCGGATCGTCCTGCGGCTCCGGCGTCCGCGCCGACGACGAGGTCTTTCGCCGCGCCCACTCCATCGCGGGCTTCTCGAGCAGGCTCCAGCTCACCATCGCCAGCAGCGTCGACGGGACCATCACCGCGACGCACGCGCCGAGCAGCGAGGACGGCCAGAGGTCGAGCGAGCGCAGCAGGTAGATCACCGGGAAGTGCCACAGGTACAGCCCGTACGAGAGCTTGCCGTAGAACTGGAGCGGACCGCGGGAGAAGATCACCTCGCCCGGGATCCGCGAGAGCGCGAAACCGCCGATGATCATCGCCACCCCGACGCTCGCCGGGGTGTCGACGATGATGTCGCGCAGCAGCGGATCGAGCAGGCTGTAGCCGCGGACGACCGCTTCGAACAGCACCAGCACGGTGCCGCCGAGGACCAGCGCGTACGCGATCCCGGGCCGGCTCGGCCGGCCGTGCACGAGCACCGCGGCGAGCATGCCCGCGGCGAACGAGTTGAGTCGGCCGAGCAGCGAATCCTTCAGCGCCGAGTGGTTGGGGCCGTTGATCGCGCACTGGCCGAGCACGTAGGCGCCGAGCAGCAGCAACAGCAGGCAGACCACCGCGAGCACCGTCCGGCGCATCTCGAGCCGCGTGAAGCGCGCCGTCAGCCAGGCGAGGAGGAACGCCGCGATCGGCACGGCGACGTAGAACGAGACCTCGACCACGATCGTCCAGGTCGGCGGATTCAGGCCCTGAGAGGTCGCCGGAACGTAGTTCTGCGCGAACAGCAGGTAGATCGGCAACTGCTCGACCGGACGCGCCTGGCCGTGGTCGAGCAGCGCGAGCCCGACGGCCGGGATCAGGATCGCCGGCCAGTAGGCCGGCACGATCCGCGCGATCCGCCGGATCGCGTACTTGGTGGTGTCGGGATTGTCGCGGCCGTCGATCGCCGCCGCCGCGAACGGACGGAAGATCAGGAACCCGGACAGCACGAAGAACATCGGCATGCCGAGCCGGAGCTGGCTGATCGCCACGTCGAGCGTGGTGCGGTCCGGCGACCCGTGGTCCCCCTGATGGAACAGCCAGACGTGCAGGATCACGATCCCGAACGCGGCGGCGCCACGCATGCCGTCGAGCGCGTCGAGGCGACGCCGCTCGGTCGAACGGGAAAAGGGAACGGCCGATGTCGCCACGAGAGCGCGAAACGGTCGCAGAGCACCGTTAATGGTCTATAAAACCCGGGCCGTGCCGGGCCTCCGCACGAGCTGCGACGATGCCGGCGTGCAAGAGATCAGCATCCGTGGCGACATGATCCGACTCGGGCAGCTCCTCAAGCTGGCGAGCGTGGTCGGCTCGGGCGGCGACGCCAAGGCGATGCTCGCCGCGGGGCTGGTGACCGTCAACGGCGAGGAGGAGACCCGTCGCGGACGCCAGCTCCACGATGGCGACGTGGTCGACGCCGACGGCGAAGCGCTACGCGTTGTGGCTCCGTCCGACGCACCGCCTAGCGTCGCGCCATGGGAGTGATGACGTCCCCGGACCCGAGCTGGCTCGTCACCGACCTGTTCGAACGGGCGCGTCGGCTCGGCGCGGCGCTTGCCGCTCCCGACCGCGATCCGACGGCGCGGCGCAACCTCACGACGCAGGCGCTCGACCTCCAGCGGCGCGGCGCGGCGTTGACCGCCGGAGCCGTGCCGGTACGTCGCCGGCACCGCCCGCGGGTGGACGGCGCGCTGATCCGCCTGAGCGACGCGGTCGACGACCTGACCGCCGTCGCGCTGATGCGCTGCGCCGACGCCGACCACGGTCGCCACCCGCTGGGCTGCGACGTCGACGCGCTGCTCCGGCGGATCGGCGAACGGCACGACTACGCGGTCGGTCTGCTCCGGCGGACGGGCGCTCGGCGCAGCTTCATGACGCCCTGAAGCGGCGACGGGTATCCACGACGCGCGTTGTGGGTAGGGGAGGGCATGCGACAGATCTCCCCGATCGTGGCGACCGCCAGCGCGCTGCTGGCTCTGGCCCCCTCCCTGGCCCACGCCGACGGACCGCCCGCGGTCAAGACCGGCCTGGCGGGCAGCCTGACGCCGCAGAGCGCGTCCGTGGTCGGCACCGTGAACGCCAACGGCCTTCGCACGCGCTACTTCTTCGACTACGGCACGAGCAAGAAGTACGGCTTCCGGACCGCCCGGCAGAACGCCGGAGCGGGAGCCACGCCCCGGGCCGCCACCGCCGGGATCGCGGGCCTGCGGTCGAACACGACATACCACTACCGCCTGGTCGCCACCAACGCCGAGGGCACGGTCCGGGGCGCCAACCGCACCTTCAAGACCCCCAAGCAGCCGCTCGGCTTCTCGGTCGCGCTCAACCCCAATCCGTTCGTCTACGGCGCGCCGACCTTGGTCGTCGGCACGCTCGGCGGCACCGGCAGCGCCAACCGCCCCGTCCAGCTCCAGCAGCAGCCGTGGCCGTACACCGGTCCGTGGACCCCGAACGGCAACGCGCTGGTCACGGACGCCAACGGCAACTTCAGCTTCCCGCTGCTCGGCCTGGCGGACAACTCGCGCTTCCGGGTCGTGACGACCGGCAGCAACCCGACGGCGAGCGCGGTGCTGACCGCCGACGTTCGGCTCGACGTGTCGGCGAAGACCCGCACGCGGACCGTCAACCGGGGGTCGCGGCTACGGTTCTCCGGCATCGTCCGCCCGGCCCAGGTCGGCACCGGCATCGCGGTCCAGCGGCTCTCGTCGACCGGCAAGCGCTGGCTCACCGTGAAGGGATCCAAGACCCGCAAGGACTCGGTCAACTTCTCGCGGTACGCCACGCGGGCGCGGATCACCCGCTCCGGCACCTACCGCGTGTGGGTCGCGCCCGTCGCGGGCAACCTGACGGGGCACTACAGCCCGTCGATCAAGATCCGCGTGCGGCGTCGCTAGACCCGGCAGGGACCGGCGCGCGCCTCGGCCGTTCGGTGGCGGTCCGAGGGCGCGTCGGCGGCACGACGTGGCGTGCCGCCGTCAGTCGTGCCAGAATGGTCCGCGTCGGCGCCCGTAGCTCAGTGGATAGAGCGCCTGCCTCCGGAGCAGGAAGTCGGAAGTTCGAATCTTCCCGGGCGCGTCAGAGAGGAGCCCCAGTCGCCGACTGGGGCTCCTCGTGTTTTCGAGCACCGCCCACCCCGAACGGACCTGCTGCGTGAACCTCGACCTGCTCTTCGTCGGAACCGGCGGCTCCGCGCCGACCGCGCGTCGCGGGCTGCCCGCGACGCTGCTGCAGCGCGGGGGAGAGCACGTCCTGGTCGACTGCGGTGAGGGCACCCAGCGGCAGCTCATGCGCTCGAGCGGCCTCGTCGAGCTCGACCTGGTGTTGATCACCCACCTGCACACCGACCACTGGCTGGGCCTGCCGGGTCTGCTGAAGACGCTCGACCTGCGCGAGCGCGACGCGCCGCTGACGGTCGCCGGACCGGTCGGGCTCGCGGCCACCGTCGCGCTGATCTGGAAGCTCGCCGGACCGGTCCGCTACCGGGTCGAGGTCCGCGAGCTCGAGCCCTACGACCAGATCGACCGGGACGGCTGGGCGGTCGACGCGATCCCGGTCCAGCACCGCGGCAGCGCGCTCGGCTACGTCGTCGAGGAGCACAACCGGCCCGGTCGCTTCGACCCCGATCGAGCGCGAGAGCTGGGGATCACGGACGTCCACGACTTCGGTCGCCTGCAGCGCGGCGAGACGGTCGGCGCGGTGACCCCGGACCAGGTGCTCGGACCCACGCGGTTCGGGCGCAAGATCGTGCTCTCGGGCGACACGCGGCCGTGCGACGCGGTGCGCGAGGCCGCGTGGCGGGCCGACGTGCTGGTCCACGAGGCGACCTTCACCGCGGAGCATGTCGACCGCGCGCGGCTGACCGGGCACAGCACGGCGGCCCAGGCGGCGACGCTCGCCGAGGAGGCCGACGTCGGTCTGCTGGCGCTGACCCACCTCTCCGCGCGCCACCGTCCGTCGGAGGCGCTGGCCGAGGCGCGCGGGATCTTCGCCGACACGGTGATGCCCCGCGACTTCGACATGGTCCACGTGCCGTTCCCCGAGCGTGGCGACCCCGTCCACGCGCCGGGCGCCGGCCGTCCGAAGCGGGGCCCCGCGGGGGCCGAGCCGAGTACGACGTCCCTGGACGACCCGGAGGCCGACGATCCGTCCGGCGAGGTCGTCGCCGAGCCGGTTGATAACGTCTAGGACGTTCGTTAAGCCGGTACCGAGAGACCGGCACGATCTCCACCCATGAGCTTTGAGACCACCGTCCTCGACGGTTCCGACATGACGCGCACCCTGGCGCGTATCGCCCACGAGATCGTCGAGGGCCATCCGGATCCATCGACCCTGGTCCTGGTGGGGATCCACACCCGCGGCGCGGTGCTCGCCCGCCGGTTGCAGGAGCGGCTGAGCGCCCTGCTCGACCATCCGGTCCCACTCGGCGACATCGACATCGCCTTCTACCGCGACGACCTCGAGACCCGGGGGACCGCGGCCGATCCGGTGATCCACGGCACCCACCTCGACGGGATCCCGCTCGAGGGCCGCTCCGTGGTGCTGATCGACGACGTGCTGTTCACCGGGCGGACGATCCGCGCCGCGATCGAGGCGATCTTCGACTACGGGCGTCCCGGCCGCGTCCAGCTCGCCGTGCTGATCGATCGCGGCCACCGCGAGCTGCCGATCCGGGCGGACTACGTCGGCAAGAACCTGCCGACGTCCGTCGCCGAGCGGGTCAACGTCCGGGTCAGCGAGCTCGACGACCGCGACGAGGTCGCGATCGAACGGCGTCCCGCGCCGCGCCCCACCGAACCGACCGACGACGCCCCCCGACGGAGGCCCGCGGCATGAGGCACCTGCTGTCGATCGACGATCTCGACCGCGCCGCGATCGAGCAGCTCTGCGACCGGGCGGAGAGCTTCGCCGAGGTCGCCGACCGCCCGATCAAGAAGGTTCCCGCGCTGCGCGGTCGCACGGTGCTCAACCTGTTCTACGAGTCGTCGACGCGCACCCGCTCGAGCTTCGAGCTGGCCGCCAAGCGGCTCAGCGCCGACGTCGTCAACTTCGCGGCGAGCGGCTCGTCGGTCGAGAAGGGCGAGTCGCTGCGCGACACCGTCCAGACGCTCGCCGCCCACCGGCCGCACGCGATCGTGATCCGGACCCCGTGGGCCGGCGCGTCGAAGCTGATCACGCGTTGGACCGACGCGGCGATCGTCAACGCCGGCGACGGGCAGAACGAGCACCCGACCCAGGCGCTGCTGGACGTCTACACGCTGCGGGCGCGACTCGGCAGCCTCGACGGACTGAACGTCTGGATCGTCGGCGACGTGCGGCACAGCCGGGTCGCGCGCTCGCTGGTGCTGGCGCTGCAGACGATGGGGGCGACGGTCACCCTGAGCGGTCCGCCGACGCTGGTCCCGCAGGAGCTCGCGGTGCTCGGCTGCCAGGTCCGCTACACCCTCGACGGCCTGGCGGACGCCGACGTCGTCTACACGCTGCGGATGCAGCACGAGCGGATGCAGCAGGCCTACGTGCCGTCGCTGCGCGAGTACGCCGCGACCTACCAGATCGACGCTCGCCGGCTGGGACGCCACCAGCTTCTGATGCACCCGGGTCCGGTCAACCGCGGCGTCGAGCTGGCCGGCGACGTCGTCGACGGCCCCCAGTCGCTGATCCTCGACCAGGTGCGGGCCGGCGTGCTCGTCCGGATGGCCGTGCTCTACGAGGTCCTCGCGTCGCGCGGCGGACCGACCGCGGCCCCCGACCCGCCCGCAGAATCGTCTTCCGGTCCGGCGCCCTCGGGCGGCTCGGACTCGTTCGCCCCGACCTCGGAGCTGCACTCCGCATGACCCTCGACCTGCTCGTCCGCGCTCCGGCGCCCGACGCCGAACTGCTCGTGCACCACGTGCACGTGCTCGATCCCCGCACGGGCATCGACGCACCGCACGATGTACGGGTGCGGGCCGGCGTGATCGCCGAGATCGCGGCGCCGGGATCGCTGACGGCCGACGCGGACGTCGAGACGATCGACGGCGCCGGGCTGCATCTCTTCCCCGGGTTCGTCGATCCGCACGTGCATCTCCGGACCCCGGGTCAGGAGCACAAGGAGGATCTCGAGTCCGGGACCCGCTCCGCCGCGGCCGGCGGGTACTGCGCCGTCGTCGCGATGCCGAACACCAGCCCGGTGATCGACTCCAGCTCGCTGCTCGGCTCGCTGCGCGACCTGGCGTCGCGGATGGCGCGGATCCCGGTCGGGTTCACCGCCGCGATCACGGTCGGCTTCGGCGGCAAGGAGCTGACCGAGATGGCCGACCTGCGCAAGGCCGGCGCGGTCGCCTTCACCGACGACGGGCTGCCGGTCACCGACGCTGGCGTGCTGCGCAAGGCGATCCAGTACCAGCGGCTCTGCGGCGGCGTGATCGCCCTGCACGAGGAGGATCCGTCGCTCTCGGCCGGCGGCGCGATGCGCGAGGGCAGCGTCTCGGCGCGGCTCGGGATCGCGGGGATCCCGTGGCTGTCGGAGTCGACCATGGTCGCCCGCGACGCCGCGATCGGCGGCTACGAGGGCGGACGCCTGCACTTCCAGCACCTCTCCTGCGTCGCCTCGGTCGACGCGGTGCGCGCCGCCAAGGCCCAGGGGTTCCGGGTCAGCGGCGAGGCCTCGCCGCACCACCTCTGCCTCACCGACGAAGCGGTCCGCGAGCTCGACACGGCGAAGAAGATGAATCCGCCGCTCGGCTTCGAGGAGGATCGCCAGGCGCTGATCGAGGGCCTGCGCGACGGTACCCTCGAGACGATCGCGACCGACCACGCGCCGCACGCCCCGGACGAGAAGGACGTCCCGTTCGAGCAGGCGCCGATGGGCAGCACCGGCCTGGAGAGCGCCTTCGCCGCGGTCTACAGCGAGCTGGTCCGCCCGGGGATCCTGCCGCTCGGCCTGGTCGTCGACCGGTTGGTCGGCGGCGCGGCGCTGATGGACCTGCCGACGCCCGCGGTCCGGGTCGGCGAGCGCGCCAACCTCTGCCTGGTCGACCTCGACCGCGAGTGGACGGTCGGCGAGCACGGCTACGAGAGCCGTTCGTCGAACTGCTGCTTCCACGGCCGCCGCTTCCACGGGAAGGTGCTGATGACCGTCGCCGACGGCACGGTCGCCTTCCGCGAGCGGACCTTCGCGGTGCACGCCGCGTGAGCCCGATCGTCGCCTCCGCATCGATGACCGATTCCTCCGCCCTGACCGCCCTGCGCCCGGACCGGGCGGTGCTCGTCGTGATCGACGTGCAGACTGCCTTCCGGCCGGCGATCGACGACTTCGCGCGGATCGCCGCCCGCAGCGCCCGGATGGTCCAGGGCGCCCGCGCGCTCGGGATCCCGGTCCTCGTGACCGAGCAGTACCCCGACGGCCTCGGCACGACCGTGCCCGAGATCGACGACGTGCTGCCCGACGGCTTCAGCCCGGTGCTCGGCCCGGTGGGGCTGC
>JADMKN010000236.1 GCA_015478825.1 Patulibacter sp.
ACGATCGAGTCCAGCAGCGAGCCGCCGGTCGGGATCGCGGGCTGCGAGACGGTCGTCTCGACGGTCGGACGACCGACGTAGAACATCTCGTTCGGCTCACCCGCCGGGTGCAGCGACGGACCGCCGGCCGAGGCCGCGTCCAACTGCTGGACGTAGCTGTAGCACCCCGTCTCGGTCGGGTTCGACGGATCGGTGACGTAGCTCCCGTCGCCGTCGACGGCGATCGTGCCGCTGTCGAACGTCGCCGCGCCGGTCCAGTCGAGGTTCTGGCAGGTGCCGTCCTCGGCCGGGCGGATCGGACCGACGATCTCCCACTCCAGCGTGCCCGTGCCGCCTCCGGTGCCGGTCAGCTCGACCCGGTCGGTGATCTCGGCGCCCGGAGCGATCCGAATCGACGAGGCGGCGGTGACGATCGTCGCCGGGCGGACCAGCACGACCTCGTTCGTCTCGCCGGCCGGATGGCCGACCGGGCCCGAGAACTGCGGGCTGGAGACCTCGACGACGTAGCTGTAGCAGCCGGCCCCGCTCGGGTCCGACGTCGGCGTCTCGTAGTCGCCGTTGCCCTGGAACGCGATCGTGCCGCTGTCGACGACCCCGGCCCCGGTCCAGTCGACCGCCTCGCAGGTGCCGTCGCCGCCGATCGGCTCGGGGCCCACGAGCTGCCAGTCGATGGCGCCGCTGGCGCCACCGGTGTTCCCCAGCGTGATCACGTCGCGGAACGCGTCACCGGGGGTGACCGCGTCCTCGGAGACCTGCGTGCTGAGGGTCGGCGTCACGGGCGCCGTCGGCGCGGTGATCCCGACCTTCGGCGGCTCGGCCGGCAGCAGCGGGCTGCCGTTGAACGACGCGACGCTGGCCGCGCTGTTCCAGGCCACGATGTTCACGTAGCCAACCGGCACGCGCAGGCGGAATCCGACCTCGAAGGTCGCCGCCGGCGCGTAGCTGCCCGTCGCCGCGTAGCGCAGGGCCTTGACGTCGGCCGGGTCGGCCGGGGGCGTCGAGGACCAGTCGTCGACGCAATCCGGGTTGGCCGCGTTCGGGTAGACCTCGGGGCGACACGGGTTGGTCGACTGCGAGTACTCGACCGTCACGCCCGCGGGCAGCGCGCCGTTGAGCTGGACGAACTCGGTCGTGAACGCGCTATCGCGCGGGGTGCCCGACTGACTCTGCGTCGTGCCGGTGTCGCCGATGTGCGGCAGCACGTCGTAGATCACCGGGTCGGTCAGGGTCTCGCCGCCGATGTTGCTCCACTTGAGCACGTAGTCGCCGGTGCCGCCCTCGCTGGCGTTGCCGACGCCCGGCGAGAACTTCGGAGCGGCGTCCTGGTCGCCCTGGACCGTCTTGACCAGACCGAAGGCCGGACCGCCGGACGGCGGGACCACGAGGTTCGCGTTCCACGAGCAGTTGTTCTCGGCGGTCTCGCCGTCGCCGTCGAGGTCGAGCGGATCCTCCGACTCGAACGTCGCGGCGGTCGACGTCGTGCCCGGACCGCAGACCGGACTGGTGTCGCGCCCGACGCCCGTGATGAACGCGTTGACCGTGTTGTTGTAGGTGGTCGCGCCGGTCGGCACGTCGAGCAGCAGGAAGTTCGACGAGCTCGGCAGGCTGAGGGTGTTGAAGCCCGAGCCGAACGCCGACGCCGGGAACGTGATCCGGACCAGGTCGCGGCCGGTGGCCTCGTAGTTCTCGAGGTGCTCGACCGTCCCGGTGACGGTCGTCGACGCGCCGCCCGGGGTCGTGGTCAGGTTGTAGTCGACGGTGGTGCTCGGGTTCGACCACGTCAGGCCGAACGGCAGCAGGTCGGCGATCACGACGTCGCCGCTGACGTTCCCCGGCGTGGCGACCGTCGCGGTCAGGTTCAGCCGGGTCGTGCCGCCCGGTCCGCCGCGCAGTCCGCCGAACGCCTTGTGGACGCCGAGCTGGGGCTCGGAGTCCTCGATCAGGATCCGGTCGTCGTCGGCCGCGGTGTACGGGTCCGTCGCGCCCTGGGTCGGGTAGGCGGTCACCGAGGCGACGTTGTGCAGCACGTCGCCGCCCTGGCGGGCCTCGTCGGCGTAGCCCCAGATCCGCAGATCCATGCTCGCGTCCCGCAGGTCCGTGGTCGGCGGGAGGCGGATCGCCGAGACCTGCTCGACGTTGCCGCTCGGCACGGTGAAGTAGCGGCTGGTGCCGCTGCCGCTGCCGACGAGCTCGAGCGGGACCTCGGTGCTGCCGCCGCCGGTGGTCAGGATCGCGGTGGGACGCCAGCCGGCGACGATCGCCGCGTTCAGGCTGGCGGCGTCGACGCGGACGACCGTCGGGTGGAAGGTCGGGTTCGTGCAGTGCTGGTCGACCGTCGGCGAGCCGCCGCTGGTGGTCGGACCGGTGACCGGGCTGGAGCTGAAGACGCCGCTCGGAGCCTCGATCGCCTGGCACGGCATCGGGTCGATCAGGTCGGTCGTGAAGGCGCCCGAGGCCGGGTACCGCACGTTGACCGTCCAGCGTCCCTCGGCCGCGGCCGGGTTGCTGGTGCTGGGCTGGGTGCTGTTGCCGGCCATCCAGTCGCCGGGGTAGGTGCCGCGGTAGCCGGCCCCCGCGACGTTCAGTGGTGCGGCGGCGCTCTTGCCGACGATGCCGGGGCCCGGCGTCGGCGGGAGGTCGATCACACGAACCGGCCGCGGAGCCGTCGTGCTCTGCTCGGTCGTCTCGCCGATCGGCAGGCCGGCGAACGTGACCTCGTTGGTCAACTGCGTGTTGTCCGGAACGCCGGGATCGATCGACGCGATCACCTGGTAGCTCTGGGACCCGCCGGCGCCGGTGGCGCAGCCGCTCGGCAGGCTGGACGCGCCGGGGTAGTCCCACGTAATCGTCTGGCCGGAGACCGAGGTCGGGGCCGGGGACGCCGAGACGAAGCTCAGGCCGGCCGGCAGCTCGTCGACCAGCGAGCCGCTGGTCAGGTGCAGGTTGCCGGACGTGCCGCTGGGGTTGCAGCGGGCGGTGATGTTGTAGACCACGTTGCGGCCGCGGACGATGAAGTCGCTGCCGTCGTCGGTGACCTTGGAGACGGAGATCTTCGCCTCGGCCTCGGCCAGTCCGAGCGCCGGCGCGGGCGCCGCGACCTGCGGCAGGTCGTCGGTCTCGAACGTCGCGTCGAGCGACCAGGAGGTCTCATCGGGCGTGACGTTGTTCGGCGGGGTGATCGCGAGCTGGATCGTCTGCGAGTCACCGGGGTTGACCTTGGCCGGGTCGAGCCGGATCACCAGCTCGCCGCCGACGATCTCGGTCTCGAGGATCAGGCCGGAGATCGACGAGCTCGTTTGGAACAACCAATCGGCCATGTCCGGGGTGGCCGGGTCGATCGGCGGGGTCAACGCGAACGGCACCCGGATCACCGGATCGTCACCGCAGGTCTGCGTGCCGACCGTCGAGCACTCGAAGTTGATGGTGTACCGCGACGGCGTGCCGGTCGGATGCGCCTTGGGCAGCGGCGGAGCGTCGTTGGACTGGATCGTGATCTGCCCGGTGGCGGCGAGCGCCGCAGGGGCCGCGGCGGCTCCGAGCACGCCGAGGGTGCCGAGCAGCAGCGCCAGCAGCAGTCGCACGCGGCGAGCCACGGCGGACGGCTGCGTCCTCGGTAGCGGGACGGACCAGGGTGGGGATGACATCGTTCTCGTACTCCTGCAGGGGGTCAGCACGCGGCCGCGTGCTCGGACCGGCGAGGACGCACGGGACCCGGCACGGGCCGTCACGACGCTGGCGGGAGGTTCCTCTCCGCCAGCGTGGTCGTGCCCTACCGAGAACCGACGCCACATCGCCTCAGTGGGGTGTCGGGGTGCCCCAGCGAATTCCCCCCCCTCTGCGTTTCCGGAGGCGTGGTGCGGTACCTACCCGGCTACCGCTTGCGGCGGCGGCCCGACGGACGCTCGGCGCGGCGGCGCTGGCGCTCGGCGATCCGCGCGAGCGCGGCCTCGCGCTCGGCGATCATCCGCAGGGCGTCCTCGCTCGCGACCGCTTCCGGGTCGGGCATCCGCGGATCCGACCGGGACGGCGGCGCGGCCGGATCGAGCCACGAGACGTCGTCCGGACCCGGCCGCTGCCCGATCGTCGGCCACTCGGCCGCGCCGTCGTAGAGCTCGGCCGCCGGGTCGTGCGCGGACGGGGCGGCGTCCGGCGGCAACGGGGCGACGTCGGCCGGGAACGGGCCCGCGTCGCGCGGTGGCGCGCCGGCCTCGGTCGCCGGCCGGCGACCGGTCCGACGAGACTCAGGCTCGACCCCAGGCCGAGACCCGGGAGTCCGCCGGTCGCGGCCCTGTCCCCGCGGCCCGACCGTCGGCGTGGCCCCGTCCGGCGACGGGGTGACCGCGACCGGGGCGCCGGCGGGCACCAGCCGGCTCAGGCCGGTGGCGAGCAGACGCGAGATCCAGGTCAGCGATCCCAGCGGCCGGCCGAGCAGCGCCAGCAGGGCGCCGCCGACGCGCAAGACGCGGGTGACGGCCGGCCGCGCGGCGAAGCGCTGAGCCGTGTGGGCCCCGGGGACGCGCGCCGCGATGCCCCGTAGCCGCGCGCCCAACCGGACGAACCGGCCGCCGGCCTGTTCGAGCTCGCGCAGGCCCAGGTCGAGCGCCAGTCCCACGTAGACGATCCCGCCCGCGACGATCGCCAGGCCGAGATAGAGGATCGTCACGATCGTCGCCGCCGTCCCGTCGCCGAGCGCGTCGGAGCCCACGCGGCCGAGCAGCACCACCCCGGTCGCCACCAGCACCGCGAAGACCGACGCGACCACGACCTGCAGCAACGAGCGGACCACGGGCAGCAGGCCGAGCGGTCCCCCGGTCTCGCGGCGCAGCAGCCAGATCTGCGCGCCGACCAGCGCGGAGTTGCCAAACAGCGTGCCGATGATGATCCCGGCGATGCCGAAGGGCCCGTAGAGGGCGATCGAGACGATCGCGCTGACCACCAGGCTGGCCAGGGCCAGGCCGGTGTTCGCCCACGGCCGCTGCATCGCGAAGAACGTGCGGCTGAGCAGCAGGCTGACGCCGTTCAGCGCCAGGCAGAGCCCGAGCCAGACGAGCGCCTCGGCCGCCGCGTCGGTGTCGGACTGCGACCACTCGCCGTACTGGAACAGCACGCGGATGATGTCGTTGGCGATCACCGGGCTGGCGAACAGCAACCCGACCGGCACGAGCATCACCAGGATCTGCGCCATCCCGCTGCTGACCAGGCCCCGCAGGGCGGGACGATCACCCCGGGCCACCGCCCGGCTGAGCACCGGGAACAGCACCGTGACGATCGCGACGCTGAAGACGCCCTGCGGCAGCATGTACAGCCGGAACGCGACCTCGATCGCGCGCGGGCCCTCGGGCGAGACCTCCGCGCCGAGCTTGGCGTTGATCGCGGCGCTGAAGTTGATCAAGCCGAGGCTCAACGCGACCGGAACCATCAGCACCAGGACCTGCTTGAGCCGCGGGTCGCTGAAGTTGATCTTCGGCACCAGCCGGATCCCGAACCGGCGCAGCACCGGCACGATCATCAGGAGCTGCACCAGGGTGCCGACCAGCACGCCGATCGCCTGTGCGTAGATCTTGTCGTTGCCGTCGAAGAACGGCAGCAGGCCGAGCGTGACGGCGATGATCACCACGTTCCAGACCAGCGGCGAGATCGCCGGGATCGAGAAGTGGTCGTAGGCGTTGAGCGCCCCCACCAGCACGCCGTTGAGCCCCAGCAGCAGGACCGTCGGCAGCATGATCTGCGACAGCACCGCGGTGACGTGGTCGACGTTCTGGATCTCCGCCGTCAGCTCCGCGCTGGTGAACAGCGGGACGTAGAGCGGCGCGGCGACCATCGCCACCGCCGTCAGCAGGCCGAGGCCGATCAGCAGGACCCAGAACAGCGTCGAGAGCAGCAGCAGCGCCTCGCGTCGCCTGCGCTGCTCCAGCAGCTCGGAGAAGACCGGGACGAATGCGGCCGACAGCGCCATGTCGGCGAACAGGCTGCGCAGCAGGTTCGGGACCTGGAACGCCAGGGTGAACGCCGACGCCAGCGCGCCGCCGCCGTAGACGAACGCCGAGACCATCTCGCGAACCAGGCCCGCGATCCGCGACAGCCCGGTGGCGATCGAGAAGATGATCGTGTTGCGTGCCCGGCCGGCCGCGGCCTGCTCCTCGCTGACCAGCGGCGGCAGGCCGTCGTCGTCGCCGGGGGCGTCGCCGGCCGTCCCGCGGGCCGCGCGCGGGCGCTCGCGGGATCCTGCCGTCCGGTCTCGGCGCGAAGAGGGGGTCACCGCGCGAGAATCCTACGGGTCGGACAGGTCGGGGCCGGCGCGCGACGCCCTCGTCCGCGGTCCGTTCCGCCGCGCAAGCGCCGGCTCTCGTGACCGCAGCGCACCGATCGCGCGGTCGCCGCTAGTATCCCTCGTCGGCTTATGGCAAACATCGCATCGCAGAAGAAGCGCATCCTCCGTTCCGAGCGGGAGCGCCAGGAGAACCGGCGCTACACGTCGGCGGTCAAGACGCAGTTCCGTCAGCTCGAGGCGGCCGTCAAGGCCGGCGAGACCGACGCGATCGGCGAGGCGCACCGCAAGTACGTGAGCCTGGTGGACAAGGCCGTCAAGGGCGGCGCGACCCACCGCAACACGGGTTCGCGCAAGAAGGCCCGCGCCGCCCGCCTGGTGAAGCGCGCGACCAGCAAGTAGCGCCGGGCGAGCCTCCGCTCGCCCCCACGCTTCGGCCCGCACCGTACGGGCCGCGTCTTCCGGCCCGCCCTGCGGGCCGTTTCTCGTTCTGGAGTGTCCGAACCAACCGCGCCGGACGCTGCACGGTGGCCGCACCGGCTTGGCCGTGCAGTCGAGAGCCCGGCTTCAGCGCCGGACGCTGCACGGTGGCCGCACCGGCTTGGCCGTGCAGTCGAGAGCCCGGCCAAGGACCTGTCTCAGAATGATCGGCCGCTCACGACGGCCGCTGACACATCGCAAGATCACCACCCGAACCCTCAGTCAGACAACCAGTCTGACTCTCGGGCATCGGGCGGCACCCTGCTCGGTCATCGACCGCCGTGGTCAACCTCTGATTCCGAAACAGGTCCTAGCGCCGCGTGGTGATCGCGCCGATCGCCCGGATCGCCTCGGTGTCGGCGTCGAGCGTGCTGTCGCCGCGGGCGGCCAGCTCCAGCCGCGCGATCCGGTCGACGGCCAGCGAGAGCGTCGGCGTCCCGATGTCGCGGGCCTCGGTGATCCGCCGGTCGAGCATCCACGGGGCCATCCGCACCGACTTGGAGATCTGCCCGCGGTCCTCCCCCGCGTCGAGCCGCCGCGAGATCTCCAGTGCCGTGCGCATCCGCGACTGGAGCATCCCCGTCAGGCGCGGCAGCGACTCGCCCTGACCGCGCAGCGCCAGGTAGGCCGTGACCGCGGTCTGCCGATCGCCGGCGACGATCGCGTCGACCAGGTCCCAGACCTGCCGCTCCGCCCCGTCGGCGACCGCGCCCTCGACGTCGGCCGTCGAGATCCGCGCCCCGACGCCGTGCTCGAGCGCCAGCTTCTCGAGCTCGCGCTCCAGCCGCACGCGGCGCTCGCCGACGTGGCCGACCAGCGCCTGGGCGGCCGCGCCGTCGAGATCGAGCCCCAGCCGCGCGGCCTGCCCCATCGCCCAGCGCGGCAGGTCGCGGGCCTTCAGCGCCTGCTCGTGGACGGCGGTGCCGCCGATCTTGGCGATCGCGTCGACCAGCGCCTTCGGCGCGGTCAGCTTCTTGTCCTCCATCGCGACGAAGGCGACGGTGGTGGTCTCGCGGTCGAGCGCGAGCAGCGCGGGCACGACGGTCGCGGCCAGGTCCGCGTCCTTCCAACGCTCGACGCCCTCGACCAGCACGAACCGGCGGCCCATCCCGAGCGTCATCGCCGAGAGCGCGGCGCCGACCTCGGCCGGCGTGGCGGCGTCGCCGCTGAGCTGCTCGATCCCCTCGGCTCCGACCTCGGCCTCGGCGCTGGCCTTGAGCCGGCTCCGCCGCTCGGCGACCCGGTCGTGGTCGTCGCCGTGGATCAGGTACGCGGGGAGCCAGGAGGCCATCGCCGGGGAGGCTACGGGAACGGTCCGGGCCGGGGCGGTCCGGAGGGCTCGAGAACTGGTGTGCGGTCTGTCTCGCTCGAGCAGGCACTCTGCGCACCAGTCGCCGTCAGCGCCGTTCCTCGGCGTCGGGCGCCGCGACCACGACGTTGCCGTCCAGGTCGGTGCGCCGCATCGGGACCCCGGCCTCGGCCACCGCGGTCGCGGTCGACGGCGCCGGGTGCCCGTAGCGGTTGTCGGCTCCGACCTGGGCGACGGCGAGCCGGGGGCGCAGGCTCCGCATCAGGGCGGGCACGTCGTCGTCCGCGCTGCCGTGGTGCGGCATCACGAGCAGGTCGACCGGCCCGCCGGCGGCGTGCCGCAGGTCCGGCCCCTCGACGTCGCTCGGCACCAGCACCCGCAACCCCCGGATCGTCGTCCGGATCACCGTGGCCCGGTGGTTCGGGTCCTCGCCCGGCCGCGGACCGCCGCTCCGCCGCGGCGGCCAGCGCACGTCCGCGACGAGCGGGCCGCTACGGATCTGCATTCCGCGCCGCGACCGTACGATCTGCCCGCCCTGGCCCCGCGCCGCGTCGATCGCCACCGCCGTGGCCGGATCGTCGTGTCCGTCGGTGCCGTCGACGAGCAGCTTGGGGCGCAGCCGCCGCACCACCGCGGGCGCGCCGCCGGTGTGGTCCTGGGCCGCGTGCGACAGCACGAGCACGTCGATCCGCTCGACCCCCTGCTCGGCGAGCCGGTCGAGCACTCGTCCGTGCGGCGGCCCCGCGTCGACGAGGATCGTCGCGTCCCCCTGCCGCAGCAGCGTCGCGCTGCCCTGTCCGACGGCGAGCACCACCACCCCGTCCCCGCGCAGGACCGCATCGCCGGGGTCGTCGTCCGCTCCGAACAGCGGGCCCCGCGGGCCGGACGCCCAGTAGCCGACCGCGACCAGGATCGCCGCGGCCGCCAGGGCGCCTGCTCGGCGCAGTGGGCGCGGAACCCGTCGCCGACCGGCTCGGTGCCGGCGGCGTCGTTGGACGAGATCCGGTTCGTCGGCGCCGGTCGCGGCGTTCCGCCTCCCCGTCCACCGCCGAACCAGGTCCGCGAGCCGCACCGTCCAGGCCGGCCGCGTCCCCGCGACCAGCAGCCCGGCGACGACCAGCAACGGGATCGTCGCCCGCCACGCTCCCGGCTCGACCACGGCCCACGACGGAGCCGCCGCCCAGACCGCGACGCCGTTGATCCAGTCGAGCAGCGGCCCGACGGCTCCGACCGCCCAGCCACTGACCGGCCGGGCCTCGGGCCCGAGCACCCCGGCCGCCATGCCCAACCAGGTGACCGGCGCCACCAGCGGCTCGACGATCACGTTGGCGGGCAGGCTGGTCAGCGACACGTCCCCGACCGACGCGGCCAGCACCGGTGCCGTCGCGACCCCCGCTCCGACCGGCACGGCGAGCGCCATGCCGACCCATCCCGGTAGCCCGATCCGCTTCGCCGCCGCGGCCAGCGGGTCGACGAGCAGCAACAGACCGACCACCGCCGCGAAGCTCAACTGCCAGCCGAGCTGCTCCGGCGAGAACGGGTCGGCCAGGACCGTGACCAGCGCGGCCAGCAGCAGCGCCCACCAGCGGTCGGCGATCCGGCCGAGGAACAATGCCAGCAGGGTCAGCACCCCCATCACCCCGGCGCGGCGGATCGACGGTCCGGCGCCCGCCAGCGGCACGTAGACGGCGACCGCCGCGATCGCGCCCGCCAACCGCCACGAGCGCCGCACGCCGATCAGCGCCCCGATCCCGAGCACCATCGCCGCGACCAACGCGACGTTCTGGCCACTGGCCGCCACCAGGTGCGCCAGGCCGCTGCGTCGGTACGCGTCCTCCTGCTCGTCCCCGAACGCATGGTCCTGCCCGAGCACCATCCCGCGCAGCAGGGCGGTGCGAGGCCGTTCGTCCTCGAACGCCAAGGTCCGCTCGGCTCGTTCGCGCACCCGGTCGACCGCGCCCCGCCAGCCGCCGCGCCGACCGGCCACGCCCAGCACCGTCGCGTCGAGTCCGAGCGCGATCCCGCGGGACCGGGCGCCGACTGCCGCAGGCGTCAGACGAAACAGCGTCCCGCGGACCCTCACGAGCGCCCCGGTGCGCAGATCCGGTCCCCGCCGGGCCACCGGCGTGCGGACCTCGACCGTCGCACCTCGCAGCCGCCCGTCGAACCGCCACCCCCCGGTCAGCGTCTGCTCCGGCGGGGCGAGCACCTCGACCGTCTCGGGCGGCCTCACGGTGGTCCCGCCGTCCAGCGGCCGCTCGGCCCGGTCCCACGCCTGAGCCATGCGCAGGTGGCCGCCGACCGCCGCCAGTCCCACCGCGACGACCGCGACGATGGCCCAACCGGTCCGCGGCTGGGTCAGCCAAGCGGCCGCGGCGACCACCGGGACGAGCCAGGCCCAACGCGGTCCGACGATCAGCGCGGCCACGACCGCCGCGACCAAGTGGTGCTGGGGCCAGCGTGCCGTCATCGCGTGGCCTCCGACCCACGATCGACCGCATCGCCCCCGACCGCAGGTCCGGTCGATACCTCGCGAGCACGACCCATCACGGCTCCAACTGCGCGCGCAGCGCTTCGAGCTTCTTCGGGCCGATCCCGGGGATCTCCGCCAGGTCGTCGACGGTCCCGATCCCGCCCCGGTCCTCGCGTAGCCGGATGATCTTCTCGGCCGTGGTCGGGCCGACGCCGTCGAGCTGGTCGAGCTGCTCCGCGCTCGCGGTGTTCAGGTTGACCGGAGGCCCCGCGGTTCCCGCTCCGCCGGCCTCCGAGGCCGCCCCGCCACCCGCGGCCCCGGTCGAGCCGGCGCCCGCCGATCCCGCGGCCGTCGATCCGCCTCCCGCCGAGCCCGTCTCGCTGACGCCTCCTCCCGCTGACGCGTGCCGATCCGGAACCACCACCTGCTGCCCGTCGCGCAGCTCCGCCGCCTGATTGACGCCGTGGGGATTCGCCCGTCGCGTCGCCCCGCCCGCGCGCCGCACGGCGTCGACGATGCGCGAGCCGTCCGGCATCTCGTACACGCCCGGACGCCGGACCGCGCCCGTGACGTGGACCTGCAGACCAACCCCTCCGGAGACCGTCGGGCGCTCGGCGTCCTCGGCCTCGCCGGTCGTTGCCGAACCGGCGGTGGTGGGCCGGTCGGCGTCCTCCCCGACACCGCCGGCCCGGTCGCCGTCCGCGGGATCGCTGGCGCGTTCCTCGACGGCTCCGGAGGGTGTGACTCGACCGTCGTCTCGTGGCACCGAGGCGATCACGCGGACAGCGATCAGCCCCAGCAGCAGCGCCGCGAGGGCGCCGAGCACGAGACGGATCCACGGGTGGTCGAGCACCGGGCGAACGCTATGGATCGTCGCCCTACACGTGACCCCGAATCAGTGCCGGTCAGGTGCCAGTTTCGCGACGAGATCGCGCAAGGACCGATCGGGTCGCACGCTGCACGGTGCGGTCACCACGCGAACCGTGCAGTCCGCGACTCGTCTACCGAGTCACACGCTGCACGGCCCCCGACCCGACGCACCGTGCAGTCACCGACCCGGCCCGCCCCGCGGTCCGCCGAGCCGAGAACGGCGCGCCTACCGCACCACCACGTTGACCAGCTTGCCCGGGACCACGATCACCTTGACCACGGTCTTGCCCTCGAGGAACGGCTGGATCTTCTCGCGGCCCAGCGCCAGCGCCTCCAGCTCCTCCTTCGACGCCGACGCCGACGCCGTCACGCGGTCGCGGACCTTGCCCTGGACCTGCACGACCAGCTCGAACTCGTCACGCTCCAGGTACTGCTGCTCCGCAACCGGCCACGCCTGCTCCCAGACCCGCGCGCCCGTCAGCCGCTCGTAGGCGTCGGCGGTGAGGTGCGGCGCGAACGGCTGCAGCAGCGAGTTGGCGGTCGCCAGCGCGAAGCGGATCGCCGCCCAGCCCTCCAGGTTCGCGACGACCTGATCGTTGACGAACGTGCCGCCCTCGTCGGTAGCCTCGGCCGCGCGTGACGAAGCACCGTCGCCGACCAGCGCGTTGCGTCGCGCCGAGATCGCGTTGGTCAGCTCCATCACCGCGGCGACCGCGGTGTTGAACGCGAACCGCCGGCCCATGTCGCCGGTGACCTTGTCGATCGCCCAGTGCGCCTTGCGAACGAGCTCCAGGTCGTCGCCCTCGCAACCCTCGGGGGTCGTCGCGCCCGCGGGATGCGGTGCGGACGAGCCCGCCGAGGCACCTTCGGAGATCGGCGCCGCGTGCACCATCTGCGCGGCAGCCTCGGCACTCAAGCGCCACAGGCGCGAGAGGAACCGGTGCACGCCCTCCACGCCTTCGTCGGACCAATCCGCATCCTGGTCGGGCGGCCCGAGGAATAGCGCGTAGGTCCGCGCGGTGTCGGCGCCGAACTTCTCGACGATCTCCCGCGGAGCGACCGTGTTGCCCTTGGACTTGGACATCTTCGCCCCGTCCTTGGTGATCATCCCCTGCGTGAACAGCGCCTGGAACGGCTCGTTCACGTCGAGCGCACCGATGTCGGTCAGCGCCTTGCAGAAGAACCGCGCGTAGAGCAGGTGGAGGATCGCGTGCTCGACGCCGCCGATGTACTGGTCGACCGGCATCCAGCGGTTGGTGACGGTCGGATCGAACGCGGCCTGCTCATTCTGCGCGTCGGTGTAGCGCAGGAAGTACCAGGACGAATCGACGAAGGTGTCAAGCGTGTCGGTCTCGCGCAGCGCCGGGCCGGAGCACGTCGGACAGGTCGTGTTGACCCAGTCCTCGGCGGCGGCCAGCGGGGACTTGCCCTTCGGCTTGTAGTCCTCGATCTCGGGCAGCACGACCGGGAGCTGGTCCTCGGGGACCGGGACCATCCCGCAGGCGTCGCAGTGGACGATCGGGATCGGGCAGCCCCAGTAGCGCTGGCGGCTGATGAGCCAGTCCCG
>JADMKN010000237.1 GCA_015478825.1 Patulibacter sp.
CCTGGGTGACGTCGACCCGGCCGTCGTTGAGCGACTCGATCATGTCGGTGCCCTTGACCAGGGTCCCGTCCCAGTAGCGGTCGAACTTGATGCTGCCGCCCGAGCGCTTCTCGACCTCGTCCATCCACCAAGCCCAGACCTGGCCGATCGGCGTCTGCTCCCCGGTGTGGTAGCCGAACTTCAGCGTCTTGGTCTCGCCACCGCCGCCGTTGCCGCTGGAGGCGGAGGTCCCGCTGTCGTTGTCGTCGCCACCGCACGCGGCGAGGCCCCCGGAGAGCGCCAGGGCGCTCGCGACGACCGCGACGCGGCGCATGGTGGGAATGCGGAATCGCATGGAAAGCACGTCCTTTTGTGTCTGTGCCCCCGGTCACAGAGGGCTACTGTTCAAACTAATATCAGGAACTGACACAGATGTCACGTCGCTCCGCGATCGGCCGGGCAATGCGCCAAGCGCCGTGCGAATCCACCCACCCGGTCGCCACCCGCATCAACCCGGACGGAAGCCCGGGTCGACGGGCCCCGAACGTCGCCGCGCACAGCGCCCGGCCGGTGGCGGCGAGCCCAGCGGCTAACTATTATCAGGGTATGTTTCCTTCTGTGGTGATTCCTCCGCACGGCGGTCGCGTGTGATCGTCCGTCTCGGCATGGCTCCGCGGTTCCCCCAGCGGACGTTCCGCAGCTTCCTCGACCACTGGCGCACGAGCCATGCGGACGCGGTCGGCAAGCTGCCGAACCTGCGGCGCTACGTGCAGTACCACGCGGTCCTGCGCGACGATCATCCGCTGCTGCCGTACCCCGGCTTCGACGCCTGCTCGGCGTTGAGCTTCGATTCGGTCGCGGCGATGGACGACGCGTTCGCGTCCGACGTCTTCCTGGGCGCGATCCAGGCCGACGAGCGCGAGTTCGTCGACAAGACGCGGTTCACCGGTGTGATCGGCGAGGTCCGGACCCAGGCCGGCGACCCGGACGACGGCCCCGAGGGCCGCGTCGCGCTGGCGACGCTCTGGCGGACCGTCGAGGGCGGCGACCGCGACGCGCTGCTGGAGCGACTGGCCGCCGACGACGCCGTCGCCGGCGGCCGCGCGATCGACCACACGCAGATCGTCACCGACCACGCGGCGCACGCGACCCGCTTCCCCGCCGCCTGCGACGTCGTCGACATCCGCGGCTATGCGTCCCCGGACGACGCGTTGGCCGATCTCTGGCTGCCCGGCGTCACCGAGCTCGAGCGCGACCTGGCCGGCCGCGGCCAGGCCGTCGCCCGCCACCTGGCGCGCCCGCTGGACGTGGCGGTCGTCGCCTAGGTCCTCGATCCCGCGTGCTTGGCGAGTTCGTTCCGATTATCGGAACCAACTCGCCAAGCTCGGGGCGGCGCGGCAGCTCGGGGCCGGCGCGTCGCCGCCCCCCCCGCGGTCCTAGCTCTGCTGCGCGATGCAGCGGGCGATGCCGGTCTGGAAGTCCGGGTACGCGGCCTCGGCCTCGGTCAGCTTGGTCTGGTACTCCTGCAGGAACGCGTCGGCGTCGGCGTCCTTGACGTCCTTCTTCCAGGCGGCGTCGACGGCGGCCTTGCCGGCGTCGGAGATCTTCTTGACCTCGGCGTCCGGCAGCACGAACAGCTCGCGACCGGCGTCCTTGACCGCCTTGCACGACTCGTCGTCGAACTGCGCCTCGATCTCGGCGATCTTCTTCGGGGCCTCGCTGTTGACCTCCTGGATCACCTTCTGCTGGTCGGCGCTCAGGCTGTCCCACTTCTCCTTGCTGATCGCCAGCGCGTTGACGGTCGAGACGCCGATCCCCAGGTCGGTGAAGTGGTTCGCGACCTCCTGGAACTTCAGCGGACCGGCGAAGCTGAACGGAATGCCGTAGATGCCCTTGACCAGACCGCGCTCCATCGAGCCGTAGATCTCGGCGAGCTCGATGTTCACGAGGTTCGCGCCGACCGACTGGAGCACGCGGCTGCCGCGGTCGTTGGCGCGCAGGCGCTTGCCCTTGAGATCGGCGGCCGTCTTGATCGGGTCCTTGGTGGCCAGCGCGCTGCTGGCGCCGATGCTGAACGACAGCGGGATCAGGCCCTGCTGCTCCCACTCCTGGCGCAGCGGGCTGCCGTCCTCGGCGCCGAGCGTGGCCAGCGCGTCGGAGACGGCCGGGGCGTTGCGGCTCTCGAACGGCAGCTCGCCGACGCTGGTCAGCGGGAAGCGCCCGGCGTAGACGGTCGGCAGCACCTGCGAGACGTCGGCGCGGCCGTCCTTCAGGCCCTCGACGGTCTCGGTCGCCTTGAGCAGCGTGGCGTCCCAGAAGCGGTCGAACGTGATGCTGCCGTCGGAGCGCTCCTCGACCTCGTCGAGCCACCACGTCCAGAGCTGGCCGATCGAAGTGTTCTCGCCGGCCATGTAAGAGAATTTCAGCGTCTGCTGGGCGTCGCCGCCCCCGCCGCCGCTGCTGCTGGCGTTGCTGCA
>JADMKN010000238.1:0-9979 GCA_015478825.1 Patulibacter sp.
AACGCCGCCGCGACCGCCGCCGGGCAGCCGCTGACGGTGACCAGTGGCTACCGGTCCAACGCCGAGCAGGCCCGCCTGTTCGCCGCGCGCCCGGATCCGAAATGGGTCGCGCGGCCCGGCACGAGCCTGCACCGGTTGGGGACGGAGCTGGACCTGGGTCCGCCGTCGGCGTACGGGTGGTTGGCGGCGAACAGCCGTCGGTTCGGGTTCCTTGTTCGGTACAGCTGGGAACCCTGGCACGTGGGCTTCGTGCGCGAGACGGCCTCCGCCCACGTCGCCGAGCAGGGACGCAACCCGGCTGCGCCGCAGACGGGCGGCACGATCCCGCCCTGGGTGCCGGCGGCGTACCGCGACGCGATTCGCGCGGCGAGCATCCGGTTCAAGGTCTCGGCGGCGATGCTGTCGGCGCAGTTGAAGGCGGAATCGAACTTCGACCCCCGCGCCGTCTCGTCGGCCGGGGCCCAGGGCATCGCGCAGTTCATGCCCGGCACGGCGGCGGGCGTCGGCCTGCGGAACCCGTTCGACCCGGCCCAGGCGATCCCGGCCCAGGCGGAGCTGATGGCTCGCTTGCTGCGCCGCTTCGGCTCGGTCCCGCTCGCCCTCGCCGCCTACAACGCGGGCGAGGGCCGGGTCGGCGCCTGCCACTGCGTCCCGCCGTACCCCGAGACCCAGCACTACGTCGCCCGGATCATCGCGCTGATGCGCGGCTACGACGACGGGGACGGCACCGGGCTGACGATCCGGTTGGTGCAGTGACGGCCCGGAAGCCGCCGACGAAACGGAACGTCGCCCGCGGTCAACCCACCTCGACCGGCAGCGTCGGGTCCGCCGTCCACTCGGTCAGCGAGCCGTCGTAGAGCTTCGCGTCGTCGCGGCCGACGAGCGATAGGGCGAACAGGTCGACCGTGGCCGAGATCCCGCCGCCGCAGTAGGCGACGAGCGGCTGGTCCTCGGGCACCCCACCGGCGGATAGCGCCTCCTGTAGGTCGGACGCCGGTCGGAACCTTCCGGTCGCGTCGTCGAGCAGCGAAGCGGCGGGCACGCTGACGCTTCCCGGGATCCGGCCGGGACGGCTGTACGACGACGGTCCCTCGCCGCGGAAGACCTTCGGCGGGAGAGCGTTGAGCAGGCAGCCACCACCGTCGGCGACGACCGCTTCGACGTCGGCGCGGGTGGCCAGCAGCTCCGGGCGGGGGCGGGGCGTGAAGGTCGCGACCGGGAACGTCTGCTCGCCGGTCTCGAGCGGTAGGCCGGCCGCCTTCCACGCGGGCAGGCCGCCGTCGAGCACGCTGACCGCGTCGAAGCCGAAGTAGCGCAGCAGCCACCACAGCCGGGTCGCCCACATCGGCGACTCTTGGGCGTACGCCACGACATGCACGTCGTCGCCGATTCCCAGGGCGCCGGCCTGCTCGGCGAACCGCTCCGGGGTCGGCACGGCGAACGGGAACGGCGCGTCCGGATCGACCAGGTCATCGACGAGATCGGCGAACTCGGCGCCCGGGACGTGCTCCCGGCGGTACGCGTCGCGCTGGGGGATCGGGGTGTACGGCCCGCCGCCGGCGGGGCGGTCCAGGACGACGGTGGTGTCGAAGACCCGGATCCGCGGATCGTCGAGCACGGCGGCGACGTCCTGCGGCGAGGCGAGCGGCGGCAGCAGCGGCATGCATCGACCATACGCCGCCGCGGCCGGTGCCCCGCAGGCCCACCCGGATCGGCATCTCGATCGGTCTTGCGATCGAGGGGACGATCCGTGTGGTCATGGGGCCCCTTCGTGGCATCTCGGCGCGCGACGCGATCGAGATACCAGTTCGTGGGGTGCCGCCGGCCGCGCCCGCCTCGTCGCCCGCCTCGTCGCCCGCCTCGCCGCCGGCCTCCCGAACGATCGCCACGCATTGATCCGCCGAACAGGACCCTTATCCTCGATACCGATGGCTTCCCCCGGTGCCCAGAGCCGCAAGCAGCGGCTCGCCGCCCAACGCAAGGCGTTGCCGGACGGACCCGGCGTGTACCTGTTCCGGGACGCCGACGGCACGGTGATCTACGTCGGCAAGGCGAAGTCGATCCGCAAGCGGGTCGGCAACCACTTCTCCAACCCGGTCACGCGCGGCGCGGTCGAGATGGTCGACGTGATCGAGGACATCGAGTTCGTCCTGGTCGGCAGCGAGACCGAGGCGCTGCTCGTCGAGAACGGGTTCATCAAGCAGTACCAGCCGCAGTTCAACATCCGGCTGCGCGACGACAAGTCGTACCCGTACATCGCCGTGACCACCCGCGAGCCGTACCCGCGGGTCTACATCACGCGCGAGCGACACAAGCCGGGCAACCGCTACTTCGGGCCATACTCCAACGCCAAGCGCGTGCGGGCCACGCTCGACCTGCTCGGGCGGCTGTTCCAGTTCCGCACATGCCAGGGGCGCGAGCCGGGACGGGCGTCCGGATCGCCGTGCCTCGATTACCACATCGATCGCTGCACGGCCCCCTGCGTCGGCTACGTCAGCCGCCAGGAGTATCGCGACGCGATCAACGGGGTGATCGCGTTCCTCTCGGGCCGCTACGCCGAGATCGAGCAGCAGATCGAGGACCAAATGGTCGACGCCGCGGCCGCGCAGGAGTACGAGCGCGCCGCCCGCGAGCGCGACCGCCTGCAGGCCGTGCGGTCGCTGCGCGAGCGGCAGCAGGTGATCAGCGACAGCATCGGCTCGCTCGACGTGATCGCGATCACCGTCGACGGGGACGACGCCAACGCGCAGGTCTTCCAGGTCCGCGACGGCTCGCTGACCGACCGTCAGTCGTTCTACCTGACCGGCGTGGCGGGCGAGGCGACCGGTCGCGCCGCCGACGCCTCAGCCGACGCGATCCGCGCCGAGGTGCTCGAGCAGTTCGCCCTGCGCTACTACGCAGGAGCGGTGGTGCCGCCGGCGGTGCTGGTGCCCGACGGGATCACCGAGCACGATGCGCTGGCCGACGCCCTGGCCGAGATCCGCGGGACGAAGGTCGACGTCGCGACCCCCCAGCGGGGAGACCGCCGCAAGTTGCTCGACATGGCGATGCGCAACGCCGAGCTGGCGCTGGGGCAGGAGCGGCTCAAGGCCGAGCGCAGCCGCGAGCAGCGCGTCGAGGCGCTGACCGACCTGCAGCAGGCGCTCGGTCTGGACCGCCTGCCGGTGCGGGTCGAGTGCTACGACATCTCGCACCTGATGGGCAGCGAGACCGTCGCGTCGATGGTGGTGATGGAGGGCGGCGTGCCCGCCAAGGACCACTACCGCCGGTTCGTGATCCGCGACCTCGATCCCGGGGTCCCGGACGATTTCAAGGCCATGAACGAGGTGCTGCGTCGGCGGACGGCGCAGTGGACGCGCCAGCAGGAGAAGCCGCTCCACGAGCCCGGACGCGACGCCTCGTTCGCCGCGTTGCCCGACCTGCTCGTGATCGACGGCGGCAAGGGCCAGCTCTCGGCGGGGCTCGAGGCGCTGCTCGGCTTCGTCGAGCGCGGCGTCGCGGTCGTCTCGCTAGCCAAGCGGATCGAGGAGGTCTTCGTTCCGGGCCGCAGCGCGCCGATCGTCCTCGGGCACGACACGCCGGGTCTGCAGCTCCTCCAGCGGGCCCGCGACGAGGCGCACCGGTTCGCGATCACCCACCACCGCGGCCGCCGCGACAAGAAGCTGACCGGATCGGTGCTCGACGATCTGCCGGGGGTCGGGCCGGCGCGCAAGAAGCAGCTCATCCAGCACTTCGGGTCGCCGGACGCGGTCCTGGCCGCTTCGCGTGAGCAGCTCGAGGCCACCCCGGGCCTGCCCGGCAAGGTCGCACGCGAGCTGTTCGCGCACCTGCACCGCTCGGTCGGCTGATTTCCAGGCGCGCGGTGCTTTGCGTCGCGTGGTCCGACACACAGCGCCGCGGAAGGGCGCGGGGTCGCAGACGACGCTCAAACGCAGGGCTCCGGTACCCTTCGGCGCACCGCCCGCGCGTTCCGTCTCCCTCGTCGATGACTGGTCTGCCGGGTCTTCTCGTTTCTGCACCCTCGAAGGATCAGAAGGACGGCTTCATGACCGTACGTGTCGGCATCAATGGGTTCGGCCGCATCGGCCGCAACGTCTTCCGGGCCGCCAAGGCCGCCAACGCCGACATCGAGCTGGTGGCGGTCAACGACCTGACCGACCCGAAGACGCTGGCCCACCTGATCAAGTACGACTCGATCCTGGGTCCGTACCCGGGCACCGTCGAGGCGACCGACAACGGCCTGCTGGTCGACGGCAAGGAGATCCGGGTCTTCGCCGAGCGCGAGCCCGGCAACATCGACTGGGCGTCCGTCGGCGCCGAGGTCGTCGTCGAGTCGACCGGCTTCTTCACCGACGCGGACAAGGCCAAGGCCCACCTGGTCGGGGACGTCAAGAAGGTCATCATCTCGGCGCCGGGCAAGAACGAGGACATCACCCTCGTGCTCGGCGTCAACGACGACAAGTACGACAAGGCGAAGCACCACGTCGTCTCGAACGCGTCCTGCACGACGAACTGCCTGGCGCCGTTCGCCAAGGTCGCCAACGACACGGTCGGCATCAAGCACGGCCTGATGACGACGATCCACGCCTACACCGGCGACCAGCGCCTGCTCGACGCGCCGCACAGCGACCTGCGCCGCGCCCGCGCCGCCGCGACCAACCTGATCCCGGCCTCGACCGGCGCCGCCAAGGCCGTCGGCCTGGTGCTGCCCGAGCTCAACGGCAAGCTGTCCGGCTTCGCGGTCCGCGCCCCCGTCCCGACCGGCTCGGTCGTCGACCTGACCTTCGAGGCCGAGCGCGAGACGACGGTCGAGGAGATCAACGCCGCGCTCAAGGCCGCCGCCGAGGGCCCGATGAAGGGCATCCTCGAGTACACCGAGGACCCGATCGTGTCGGGCGACATCGTTACCAACCCGCACAGCTCGATCGTCGATTCGCAGCTGACCGCGGTGATCGACGGGACGATGGTCAAGATCGTCTCGTGGTACGACAACGAGTGGGGCTACAGCAACCGCGTCGTCGACCTCGTCGGCCGCATCCTCTAGCACGCAGACGACACGACCACCGATCGCACCGACGCCGCTCCGATGAGCACCGAACCGTCCTCCGCCACTGTTCCGGCCCCGATCCGCACCCTCGACGACCTGCGGGTCGACGGGAAGCGGGTCTTCGTGCGGGTCGACTTCAACGTCCCGCTGGGGGACGGTTCGGATGGCGCCCGGCAGATCACCGACGACACCCGGATCCAGGCGGCGCTGCCGACGCTGCGCCGCCTGCTCGACGAGGGCGCGGCGCTGATCCTGGCCGCCCACCTGGGCCGGCCGAAGGGCGTCGATCCGGAGCTGTCGTTGGCGCCGGTGGCGACGCGGCTCGGTGAGCTGCTGGGGGAGGACGTGCTGCTGGCGCCCGAGGTCGTCGGAGGGCGCTCGACCTCGCTGGCCGAGGGGCTCAAGCCCGGCGTCGCGGGCAGCCGGATCCTGATGCTCGAGAACGTCCGCTACGAGGCGGGCGAAACGAAGAACGATCCCGACCTGGCCAAGGCCTTCGCCGGTCTCTCGGACGGCGTCTTCGTCAACGACGCCTTCGGCGCCGCGCACCGCGCGCACGCCTCGACCGCCGGGGTCGCCGAGCAGGTCGAGCAGAAGGCCGCCGGGCTGCTGCTCCAGGGCGAGGTCGAGACGCTGGAAGGCATCTTGGCGAATCCGGGCCGTCCGTTGGTCGCCATCGTGGGTGGCGCCAAGGTCACCGACAAGATCGGCGTGATCGACGCGTTCCTGGACCGCGCCGACACGATCCTGATCGGCGGGGCGATGGCGTTCCCGTTCTTCAAGGCGCAGGGCCATGACGTCGGGTCGTCGTTGTGCGAGGAAGCGGGCGTCGAGCCCGCCGCCCGCGCGCTGCGCGACGCCGAGGCCAAGGGCTGCCGGCTGCTGCTGCCGGTCGACCTGACCGTCGGCCGCGAGTTCTCCGCGGACACCGAGGTCGAGCACGTCGACGGCGTGGACACGCCCGACGGGTGGATGGGCCTCGACGTCGGTCCGAAGACCGCCGCGGCCTACCGCGACGAGATCCTCTCGGCGGGCTCCGTCTTCTGGAACGGCCCGATGGGCGCGTTCGAGCTGGCGCCGTTCGCGCCGGGCACCCGCGCGGTCGCCGAGGCGGTCGCCGAGACGAAGGCGACCACGGTCGTCGGCGGGGGCGACAGCGCCGCGGCGCTCCAGCAGTTCGGCCTGGGCGACCAGGTCACCCACCTCTCGACGGGCGGCGGCGCGTCGCTCGAGCTGATCGAGGGCAAGACGCTCCCGGGCGTCGAGGTTCTTCGCGCCGGCTGATCCGATCTTCCGGCCGGGCGGCTCGCGCCGTCCGGTCCTCCGCCGGAGACGCGCCCCCGCGGACCCGGCACCGCAGCACCCACCAGAAGCACCACAACCACCCGAGGTCCTCGATGTCGCGCACCCCGTTCGTCGCCGGTAACTGGAAGATGCACAAGACGATCGAGGAGGCCGAGGAGTTCATCACCGGCCTGCTGCCGCTGGCCGGGGCCGTCGACGACGTGCAGATCGCGGTCTGCGTGCCGTTCACCGCGATCCAGGCCGTCGTCGACTCGACGCGCGGGTCGTCGATCGAGGTCTTCGCGCAGAACGTCCACGAGGCCGACCAGGGCGCCTACACCGGCGAGGTCTCGGTCGCGATGCTCGACGAGCTCGAGGTCCACGGGATCGTCGTCGGCCACTCCGAGCGCCGCCAGTACTTCAACGAGACCGACGCCGCGCTGCGCGTCAAGGTCGCCAAGATCCTCGCCGCCGGCCTGGAGCCGATCCTCTGCGTCGGTGAGTCCGACGCCCAGCGCGAAGCCAACGAGACCGAGGACGTGCTGCGCGTCCAGGTCACCGAGGGCCTGGCCGACGTCGCCGACGAGGACCTGGCGAAGGTCACGATCGCCTACGAGCCGATCTGGGCGATCGGCACCGGCAAGGTCGCGTCGCCGCAGCAGGCCCAGGACGCCTGCGCGTTCATCCGCTCGCTGGTCGCCGACCGGTCCGCGGACGCCGCCGAGTCGATCCGGGTCCAGTACGGCGGGTCGGTCAAGCCGGAGAACGCCAAGGAGCTGCTCGGCCTGCCGGACGTCGACGGCGCGCTCGTCGGCGGCGCGGCGCTCGACCCCGCGTCGTTCGCCGGGATCATCGAGGGCGCCCGGGCATGAGCGGGGTCGGCGTCACGCGCGACGACTGGGCCCCCGGTGTCTGCCTGGTGATCCTCGACGGCTTCGGCCTGGCGCCGGACGGCCCGGGCAACGCCGTCAGCCTGGCGCGCAAGCCGACCTTCGACGCGCTCTGGGAGCGCTACCCGCACGCCCAGCTCATCGCCTGCGGCCCGGCGGTCGGCCTGCCCGAGGGCCAGATGGGCAACAGCGAGGTCGGGCACCTCAACCTCGGCGCCGGCACGGTCGTCAAGCAGGACCTGGCGCGGATCGACGACGCCGTCGCCGACGGCTCGATCCGCGACGTGGCCGCGCTGCGCGAGGCGTTCGCCCCCGGGGGCACGGTCCCCGCCACCACGCCCGCCACCGATGTCGATCCCGCCGCCGCCCCGGGGGGAGAGCCCGCGAACGCTCCGCGGGTCGACCAGGCCGACCCGGCGGCGGCCCGACGGGTCCACCTGGTCGGCCTGGTCTCCGACGGCGGCGTGCACTCGTCGATGGAGCACCTGAAGTCGCTGATCGATGCCGCGGTCGCGGCCGGGGTCGAGGACGTCGTGATCCACGCCTTCACCGACGGCCGCGACACGCTGCCCAAGGGTGGCGCGGGCTACCTCGACACGGTTTCGCAGTGGTGCGCCGCGGCGTCGAGCATGGGATCGCGGGTCCGCGTCGGCTCCGTGATCGGCCGCTACTTCGCGATGGACCGCGACTCGCGCTGGGAGCGGGTTCAGCAGGCCTACGACCTGCTCGTCCACGGCGCCGCGCCGCACCACGCCGCGAACGCGGTGGCGGCGGTCCGCGACGCCTACGTCCGCGGCGAGACCGACGAGTTCGTCACCGCGACGACGATCGGCGACGAGGCGACGATCCGTCCGGGCGACAAGGTCGTGGTCTTCAACTTCCGGCCCGACCGGGTCCGCGAGATCACCCGCGCGCTGGCCGAGCCGGGGTTCCTCGAGGTCGACCGCCAGGCAGCCGCGAAGCAGCCGGAGCAGGTGGACCCCGCGGTCCCGCCGGTCGCTGCCGAGGACTACGTCTGCATGACGACGTTCAAGGCCGAGTGGCCGTATCCCGTCGCGTTCCCGCCGCACAACCCCGCGGTGACCCTGGCCGACGTGATCGAGGCGACCGGCGGGGCGCAGATCCACGTGGCCGAGACCGAGAAGTACCCCCACGTCACGTACTTCTTCAACGGCGGGATCGAGGACGAGCACCGCGACGAGTTCCGCGACGTGGTGCCGAGCCCGCGTGACGTGCCGACCTACGATCTGAAGCCGGAGATGTCCGCGCGCGACGCCGCCGACGCGTTCGTCCGGCTGTGGAACCAGCACGGTCCGACCTTCGGGATCATCAACTTCGCCAACCCGGACATGGTCGGGCACACGGGCTCGATCCCGGCCGCGGTTGCCGCGATCGAGACGGTCGACGCCTGCCTGGCCGACGTCGTCGCGACGGTCGCGGCGAGCGGCGGCGTCTGCATCGTCACCGCCGATCACGGCAACGCGGACCACATGCTCGAGCCGGACGGCTCGCCGAACACCGCGCACTCGCTCAACCCGGTGCCGTTCGTGGTGACCCGTGAGGGACTGCGGTTGCGTGACGAGGGGATCCTGGCGGACGTGGCGCCGACGGTCCTCGACCTGCTCGGGGTCGAGCAGCCGGCGGCGATGACCGGGCGGTCGATGATCGCAAAGGGCTGAGGTCCCTTCCCGTCGAAACCGTTGCAAGTGCAACAATAAGCCGGTGACGACCGAGCGATCCACCCCGGAGCTGCTGAACCGCCAGGAACTGGCCGCCTGGCGGGGCATGCTGCGGACCTACACGCTGCTGCAGCGCGAGCTGGAGTCGCGGCTGGAGGCCCGGGACGGTCTGCAGAACTCCAGCTACGAGGTGCTGATGCACCTCTCGGACGCGCCCGACGGCCGGATGCGGCTGTCGGACCTCGCCGAGCTGGCGATCCTCAGCCGCAGCGGCCTGACGCGGCTGATCGACCGGCTGGAGCGCGAGGGTCAGGTCGAACGGGAGCGCTGCCCGGAGGACGCCCGCGGCTACTTCGCGGTGCTGACCGACGAGGGCCGAGCGCGGGTCGAGGCGGCGCGCGCCGAGTACCTGCAGGACGTGCGGTCGCTGTTCCTCGAACGGATGTCCAGCGAGGAACGGGACGTGCTCGGCGCGGTCTGGGGTCGCGTGCTGTCCGAGCTGGAGCCGGGCCTCGAGCCCTGAGCGAACCGCGGTCCGCGAACCGGTCCTTGCCCGTCGGGGACCCGGCCACGAGGAGCACCGCGCCCCGGCGACCGGCCGCCTACGATGGCCGTGCATGTCCGCTGCCGCCGACCGTTCCGCGCCCGCCCTCGACGCGCCGCCGCGCCCCGCCGCCGAGCGCCCGCGCGAGGTCTTCCGGATCGAGGCGCGCGCCGAGCAGGACGGACTGCGGGCCCGAGCGGGCGTGATCGAGACGGCACACGGCCCGATCCGCACGCCGGCGTTCGTGCCCCTGGCGACCAAGGCCACGGTCAAGGGGATGCTGCCGACCGAGGTCGCGGAGCTGGGCTACGACATCGTCCTGGGCAACACCTTCCACCTGATGCTCACGCCCGGGCACGAGCACATCCGCGAGCACGGCGGACTGCACCGCTACATGCGGTGGGACGGGCCGATCATCACCGATTCCGGCGGGTTCCAGGTCTTCTCGATGGGCCACGGCACGGTCGCCGACGAGATCAAGGGCCGTCGGCGGGATCCGTCGGGCCCCGCGGCCACGAAGTCGCACGCCCGGATC
>JADMKN010000238.1:9989-12387 GCA_015478825.1 Patulibacter sp.
GGGTCCAAGCAGTACCTGTCGCCGGAGACGTCGATGGAGGTCCAGGCGGCCCTCGGCACCGACCTGGCGGTGGTCTTCGACGAGTGCACCCCGTTCCACGTCGACCGCGAGTACACCGCCCGCTCAACCGAGCGTACCCACCGGTGGCTGGAGCGCTGCCTGACCTGGCACGAGCAGCACGCCCCGAACTGGCAGCTCGTCTACGGGATCGTCCAGGGCGGCGTCTACGAGGATCTGCGGACCGAGGCGACCGAGCACGTCGCGTCGTCCCGCGTGGACGCGATCGCGATCGGCGGATCGCTCGGCGAGAACAAGGACCAAATGAACGAGGTCGTCGGCTGGACCACCGCCCGGCTGGACCGCGTCGCGCCGCAGAAGCCGCGGCACCTGCTGGGGATCGGCGAGATCGACGACCTGGTCCGCGGCGTCGAGCAGGGGATCGACACGTTCGACTGCGCGATGCCGACGCGGCTCGGGCGTCACGGGATGGCGCTGGTGCCCGAGCCGGCCAAGCGCTGGCGGGTCGACCTGTCGCAGGCGAAGTGGAAGACCAGCGACGAGCCGCTCTGCGACGGCTGCCCGTGCCCGGCGTGCGCCCACGGGTTCACGCGCGGGTACCTACGCTATCTGGTGCACGCCAACGAGCTGCTGGCGATGCGCCTGCTGACGCAGCACAACCTGGCGTTCGTCTCGCGGGTGATGCAACGGCTGCGGCAGGCGATCATCGACGGGCGCCTGCCGGACGAGGCGGCGGCGATCCGCGGCGGCATCCTGCCGTAGACCGGAGGTTCTTACCGGACGTTGTCGCGGATCAGGCGGTCGAGCTTGTTGCTGACGTCCTGCACCGTGTCGCCGGCGACGTCGGTCAGGCGCGGCGCGACCTGCTGGCCGGCGACGTAGTAGATCGCCCCGCCGACGATCGCGGCGATCACCGCGGCGACCAGCAGCACCCGCATCACCTGCGCGCCGGCGCCACGACGCTTCTGCGGCGTGTCGGCGGCGGAGTTCTGCACCCACCCGCCGGCGGGCGTGACCGGACGCTGCGCCTCGCGCGGAGACCGGCGGACGGCCGGCTGCATCAGCGTGTGGTCGGCGGTGTCGTCGAAGTCGCGCTGGATGTCCTCGATCTGCTGACGCGGGACGATCGCCGTGGCGCCGGTGACCGGGTGGACCACGCGCGTGCTGTCGTCCTCGCTCGGACCGATCCCGGCCAGGCCGTCGTCGAGCGCCTTGGCGTAGGCCTCCGCGCTGGCGTACCGGGCCTTCGGGTCGAGGCTGAGCGCGCGGTCGACGACCAGCGCGACCTCCGCCGGCACGTCGGCGTTGAGTTGGTCGAGCAGGGGCGGGGCCTCGCGCTGCTGCTTGAGCGCCAGCGCGGTCAGCGACTCCGCCTCGTAGGGCAGGCGCGCCGCGAGGAGCTGGTAGGTGACGACGCCCAGCGCGTAGATGTCCGACGCCGGACCGACGTCGCCGCCCATCGCCTGCTCGGGGGCCAGGTAGCTGGCCGTGCCGACGACCGAGCCGATCTGCGTGATCCCGGACTCCTCGGCCATCGCCTTGGCGATCCCGAAGTCGGCGATCTTCACCGACCCGTCGTCGCCGAGCAGGATGTTGCCCGGCTTGACGTCGCGGTGGATCACGCCGTTGCGGTGCGCGTGGTCCAGCCCGCGGGCGGCCTGCCCGACGATCTTGATCGCCTCGCCGACGCCCAGGTAGCCGCGGTCGTGCAGGAGCTGCGCGCCGGACTGGCCGCGGACCGCCTCCATCACGATGAAGTAGCGCCCGGAGTCGTCGTCGAACCCGAAGTCGAAGACCTGGACGATGTTCGGATGCACCAGCCGGGCCGCCGAGAGCGCCTCCCGGCGGAAGCGCGAGACGAACTGACGGTCGTCGGCCAGGTGCTCGGCCAGCAGCTTGACCGCGACGTGACGCTCGAGCCGCCGGTCGAACGCCAGCCGGACCGTCGACATGCCGCCGCTGCCCAGGCGCTCGCCGAGCTCGTAGCGGTCGACCAGCAGATCCTGTCTCATCGGTCGCCTCGTAGGGCCTTGCCGGCGTCGCGGACGGCCTTGTCGAGCTGCTTGCGCGCCTCGCGGGCAGCCTTGCGGGCGTCCCGACCGGACTCGCGCAGCTCGCGCATGCCCTCCTGCAGCTCGCGCAGCCCGCGCGGCGTGGCGGGATCGATCTCGTCGCCGTCGTCGGGGGTGACCGGCGGGGTGCCGCCCGAGCCCTCGTCGCCGAGCGGGACCTCGTCCTCGGGGAGCGTCTCCGGCGGGACCGTCGGCGTGGTCTCGGTCGTGGTGGGGGCCGGCTCGGTCTCGGTGGTGGTGACCGGCGGCGGCTCCTCCTCGGTCGTCGTCTCGGTCGTGGTGACCGGCGGCGGCTCGGTGGTCGTCGT
>JADMKN010000239.1 GCA_015478825.1 Patulibacter sp.
GTGCCCCTTGCGGGGCACCACAGATCAGATGTCACCCACTGGTGCAGCAGACCCGAACGCTTGTTGTTCGCGTAAGCGCAGCGCGCTGTACTTGCTTTGCTCTTGCACCTCGTCGTACGTGACCTCGTCGTCTCGCACGCCTTCACAGGCGTGCGACGAGGACGACGAAGTCACGATCTGAACGACCTCGACGACTGCGACGTGACCTCGTCGTCTGTGCAGACGACGAGGTCGGACCGTCCTCCGCCAGGTGCGATCCGTCGTGGACTGCCTGCGACCTCGTCGTCCGGACGCGACGAGGTCATCACCTCGTCGTCTGACCTCGTCACGTCGAGGCGAACGAACGTGTGCAGACGATGAGGTCATCGCGCGCTTTCCTTGAGCTGGAGCACGATCGCGTTCCGTTCTCCAGCGACGAGTTCGACCGGGAACTGCCAGCTGTGGCCCATGTCCTTGACGACTTCGGTGATCTCTTTGGCCGAGCCCCGAACCAGCTTGGTGAGCTGATTCAGGCTCAGTCCGGCCTGACGCTCGTTCCACTGGGCCGTCACCGCCTGGAGGACGTCCTCCTGGATGCGTCGGCGGCGAGCGATCTGAACCTCGTCCTTCTCCCGCTGTCCGCGCTCGACGGAGACGTTGAACAGAAAGCCACCCTTGCCGTCGCCGCCCATCGTGATCGCGACCTCCGTCGGCAGGACGCCGCGCCGGTTCTTCAGGCCGCGCTTGAGCGTTACGGTTGCCGTGTTCCGTGGATCGAACTGGCGATCGGCGGACATCAACCACTCCGCTTCGGTAACGGCACCCTTGGCGCTCGACCCGCGCGGCCGGTCGCCCTTGTGGCCCGTGTGGTCGAGTTCGAGGACGGCCGCGCCCGCAGCCAGCAGCGGTTGGATCACGGTGCGGTGCCAGGTCGTGTTGTCGTGCGCGCTGTCTTCCTCGTACTGCGCGGCGGCCAGGAAGTTGGCCTTGGCGTCGAACACGACGAGGGCCGGACGCACGGCTTCAATCGCGCCGACCAGCGCCTCAAGCTCTCTGCTTCCGGCGTTGGGGTAGGGGAAGTAAGCAAGTCGCGTGAGATCGTCATTGCTGAACCCCAGTGCGACCGCGCGCTCCTTGAGCACGTCCGGACCGTTCTCCTGATCGAGGTACGCGACTGTGAGACCTGCTTTGACGAGCGGATGAGCGATCGCGAGCGCCAGCATCGTCTTCCCGGCACCGGCTTTCGCCGTGACGAGGGTGTAGGTCTTCGCCAGCAGGATCGGCTCGTACAACCACTCGGCAGGCGTCGGCGTGTGGGAGGCGAGATCGAATTGCTCGAAGCGCCGTTCGCCGAGGTACTCGCCCTGATCAGGAGCTGCGCCCCCGTAGATGGACGAGACGATCTTTCTTGCGTCCGCTGCAGTCCACGGAGTCGAGCCGAGCTGCGAGCGGTCGTCGGCGAGAAGGCCAGCGAGCAGGTGCAGCGTCAACTCGATCGGCGTTCCGGCCTCACGCAGATTCCGAGTGATGCCGACAGCGACATCGCGATGGCTTTGTCCGTCAACGGGCGCGGGCAGGAAACCGTCACGAAGTGCGTCGAGCGTTCGTCGTCCGAGCCGCAGGTTCGTCAGTCGTGACGGATCGGGCGTGCTCTCGCTGGACGGCGCGGTCCGGCGCAGTCGTTCCTGCACCCATGTCGGTGCCTCGGAGATCGCGGAGAACTCGCCCGAGACGACCTCGTACGGAACACCCGAGGGGTGAACCGACGGCGGCGCAAGGACGTAGCCGCTGGTGGCCTTGAACTCGACACCTGATGAAAGTTCGCCCTTGCCGATCTGAGCTGCGTCTTCGACACGGAACCAGATGTGCCGTCCGCGGTGCCCGTTCTCGTCCTTGCCCGTTGCGATGACGAGCGTCGACGGCAGCGGTCCGTGTTCGGCTTCGAACTCTGCGAGCTGCTCGTCGCCGCCGTTGCGGGGGTCGATATCGAGGGCGACGAATCCGCCGCGTCCTGGCAGCACGCCGATGTTGGCGTCCGGCCACTGCTCCCACCACGCCTTGACTTGCTCCGGTTCCGTCGAGGCCTCCGTCGGCCATCCGGAGAGCAGCGGACGCTTGCCCTTGGGGACGATGGGGATCACCGGAATGCCCAGGGCGGCGTAGTCGAGCGCCGCCGCGACGAAACGACCCGGGGCAGTCATGCGCTGGCTCCACGCTGAGCCAGGACCGACAGGCTCGGCGTTCCCGAACGGGTGGATTTTCTAGGGGAGAAGGCGCGAGGCGCCAGCGACATCGCCGTTCGACGGGGCGGAGCCTTGGTGTGACGGATCGGGTTGGGCTTGAGCACAATGACCTCCTAGGTCTCTGTGCGCCGTACCGGATCCCTCGAAGGTTGGTCGCCCGTCGCGTGTATTGACGTTGCTTTTGCTCACCCTACACGGCTCGTCGGCGCGCCGCACAGAAAGCGTGCGGAGCGAGGAAGACGCCTCGAATCGCGGGCTTCTCGGTCGCTCTAGATGGCGCCGTTGGACCGGAGCAGGTCGAGCGGATCGACCCCCGCTCGCTCCGCGATCCGCTCGATGGTCGTCAAGGTGAGGTTGCGCTCGCCGCGCTCGATCGCGCCGGCCAGCGTGCGGTGGATGCAGAGAACGTCAGCAGCGAAGGCTTCCTGTGAGTAGCCGCGTGCCTCGCGGATCGCGCGCAGGTTCCGGCCGAAGGCACGTTGCAGGTCGCCGCTCATGTTCGAGACGCTGGACGGATGATACTTTCGAGTATACAGCCATATAAGTAGCAGGCTGGGGTGCAGCCGACCGGGCGCATCGACACAACAAGCAGCCCCGGCGACGCTGGAACGTCCCGGGGCCAGGCACAGGAGAAAGAGGCCCTCCCATGCAAGACCAGCGTACCCGCGATCTCACACGATCGCCCGATCCCGACGTCGTGGCCGGAGCAGTGCTCGGCCTGCTCGTCAGCGAGCTTCCGGGCTTGCAGACCCCAGAGGAGCTGGCGCGCAAGTTCGCCGGCCTCAACGGCGACGCCAAGCATGCACGGATGCAGGTCGAAGACGCACTCTCCGACCTCGCCGCCCACGGACTCGTGCACCGCATCGAAGAGTTCGTGATCGCCAGCCAAGCAGGAATCAGAGGACACGGCCTGACCGGCTGAACGCGACGGCGGCTCCGGCGTGTCCCGATGCGCGTCGAGGCCGCGTTCGTCACCGTGGAGCACGCCGGAGCCGAGGCCTTCGGGTCTCTGACCCGAAGGTCTGCCCCTTGGACACTGGGATTCCGGCGCGATCCGTTGTTCTCGGCAGTCATCCCGACCGCACAGGTGGAGGCGATCCGGTTCCGTTGGGCTTTGACGCATATGGCCGTTTTTGCACCGGGCGGCAGCTGTGACTTCACCGGCCTGCCGAGTCGCCGTCCAAGAAGCGGCAGGGAACCCCCGCAGAGCACGGCCCTCGTCGGCGACCGCGAGGCTGGGCGGATGGAACTACTCGCTGTGGCCGGTCCCGGCCGTCCCAGGATGGGGCAGGCGGCCGCCGCTGCGGAGGCCTAGATTCGCCCCAGAAGCTCGGCCTTCTTGGCCTCGAACTCCGTGTCGGACAGCGCGCCCGCGTCTCGGAGTTGGGTGAGCTGCTTGATCGTGGCGAGAGGATCACCGCCTGACTCGGTCGTCTCCTCGGCGCTTGCGGAGGGTGCGCCTTGGGGTGCGGTGGGCCGTTCGGTGTCGCCGGTGATGCGGCGGCTGACGTAGCTGACGATCTCGTCGGCGCGGTCTTTCGACGGGATGTCCTTGATCGTGGCCTTGTTGCCCGAGGTGATGAAGGTGACCGACGCCGACATCAACTTCGAATGCCGCTGCGCCGAACTGATGCGGCTGTAGTGGAACTCTTCGAGACGGCTCCGGACGACGCCTTCGTCGACGAAGAGGATGCGTCGATCGGTGAGAGCGAGGAGGCCGTTGTGGCCCTCGTAGATGCCGCTGCATGCGGTGATCAGCGCTTCGCCGGGGTCCATCAGCTCCGGGAGCCGACGGATCTCCTTCCGGACCAGCAGCTTGCCGTCCAGCTTCTCGTTCAGCAGCGCCTTGATCGCTTCCGGCGTCGTGGCGGGCGTGTGGTTCGTCGTCATAGCGTCGTCCTCGGAAAGTCAGGGTCAGTTCTCGAGGTCCTGGTTGCCGACGGTGCATTTCGCCAGGCGGGTGCCGTCGTGCAGTTCGATGTAGCCGGTGTTGGCCCACTTCTCGTCGGTCGAGACGAGCCAGCCGCTGATCGTGCCGCACATGCGCTGCACGAGATCGAAGTCGACGTCCTCGATGCTGTCGCCGGCCCAGAGCACGTCGATCCAGCCGCCGTCGTTCTCCCTCACGCCGTTGACGTTGAGGCCGAAGCTCGTGTCGCGGAACTCCTCGAAGTACCGCTCAAACGAACGCTTCGCACTCCCCGGCTTCGGCGCAGCCGTCTTCTCGGTCGTGGCCGATGCCTCGGCTGCTGTCGAAGCTGCCTGCGGCTCAGCGTCGCCACTTCCGCACCCTGCGATCGTCAGTCCCGCGACGGCCAGTCCGACAAACGCGGCGAGAGCACCCGGCGCACGTCGACGCTCTCGCGCAGACCCGCTCAGGCCCCTGTGACTGCCCGGCTGACTCGAGGTTCTGGCGTCTGATTCCTGCGCGTGGTGCGCTGCTTCGCGTTCGCTGTTCGGCCTACGACTGGTCACTGCGGTCATGTTTTCGCAGTATATTACCTCTTTGGTTCTGGTCCAAAGCGGCAAGTCGACGGACGATCCACCATGTGGATCGAGCGACAGAGAGCTTTGGGCGCAACGTGCGCGCCGCTCGCCGATCCCGCGGCTGGACACAAGAAGACCTCGCAGGCGCAACCGGCCTCGCCGTCGTCCAGATCTCCCGCATCGAACGCGGCGTCCGCGAAGTACGACTCACCACGATCCTCCGACTGCTCGCCGCCTTTGACGGGTCGGTCGACGAACTGATTAACCCGGCGCTTGTCCGCTCCGTGCAATAGGTATCGCGGCACCGAAGCGGATCTGTCCGAATGGGCTGCAAGCCTACGCGCGTGTCTACGGAGTCTAATCGTCTTGAGCTATCGGTCACCTTCGGTGCCAACGACTTCTCTGCCGCCGGAGACGCGAGCGTCGTAACGAGTCTCTATCACGACTTCAAACAGGCCATCCAGACGGTAGGCGCCCCAGCGCTCTCTGCAGAACCGCCGACGACGGACCGTAACGTTGAGCAGCAGTCGGCGACGCAAGAAGCATCCGACCCCGCAGTCGTCAAGGCACCGACGAAGCTGCCGCTCAAGCCGTACCTGGACCGGCTGAAACTTCGCGGAAACAAGGAGAAGGCCGCCGCAATCGTGGCGTGGTCGGCTGAGAGCGGCGGGAAGGCCAGCCTTACGATTGCCGAGATCGAGGCGCTTTGGAAGCGCGACGCGCCGTTCAGGCTCCCTAGCAATCTAGGGCGCGACGTTCGAGCGGCGAAGAGCGAGGGCTGGCTCGACAGCGACGGCGCTGACAAGTCTCCAAATACGACCTACTCGGTCAACGGATACGGCGAGGGTGTTATCGGCGGCTGGGCAAAGTCCGAGGGCTGAGCGATCGATTCGATAGGCCGTCGTGTTCAAAGCCTCGATCAACTCGATCAAGTACTGGTCGTCGGTCGCCTAGTCCAGGATCGCGCAGAGCACGGCAGGTTTGCGCCTGCCGAGGTGGACGCACTGTTCGATGGCGTCGGGCTTCCACGTCCCGCAAGAGTTTCGAATGTGCTCGCCAAACTCGAGCGTTTGGAGCTGATCACGAGGCTCAAGGGGCACCGCGGCGCTTGGAAGCTCTCCCCAAATGGGCGTGCTCGCGTGGCCGAGCTTGCGTCAGACATGGACATCGCGGCCCTTTCTGCCGAAGCGTCGCAGGCGTCGGTCACGGAATTGGCAGCGACGCCTCATCCGGTTATTCCGCCGAGCCTCGCCCCGCCGGCCCTTGCCGGGCCGCTTCGCGCCTTTCTGGACCGGTTCCCGTTCGAGCGCAACGTGTTCGGCATGACCCGGTTTCCGGGAACCAACCCCGGCGGCAAGGACGATCCGATTGAGCCCGCGCTCAAGCGAGCTTCCGAGATCTGCGAGAAGCACGGGCTGACGTTTCATCTCGCATCTGACCGGAGCATCGTCGATGACCTATGGGCAAACGTGGCGGCCCATATGTGGGGCTGCAGATTCGGCGTCGCGTTCTTCGAATCGAGAACGGAAAAGGGCCTCAACTACAACCTCAACATCGAAGTAGGAAGCTGCCTGGTTCTCGGGCGACGCATGGCGCTGCTCAAGGACCACTCTCTTGCAGCGATGCCGACCGACCTCGTGGGTCAGATCTATTTCGATGTCAACCTCGACGACCCCGATACCGTCGGTGACGCCCTCGATGGTTGGATCGGCAACAGCCTCGCGCTCTGACCGTCCTGAACGCGAGGCACGGGGCGAAGGCTGGAGGGCAACTCGATGTCCATCGTCGTGACGCTCCGCTCCTCGCGTTTCTCGCGTCCCGGGGTATTCGTCGTCTTCTGGCTGTGAAGACGATCCGTTATTCGAGCCGTCATCTAGGGGCGCCACTACGCGTCTTCCGACGACTTGACCGACGCGAGCGCCCCTGAGCGACGCGAGAACTACTGGCGCGTAGGAACTCATAACCCGAAGGTCGCAGGTTCGAATCCTGCCCCCGCTACTCAGAGAGGCCCCGGATATCCGGGGCTTTTCGCGTTTCTGGGATCGCTTCGTGCGGCGGGCGATCCAGTGCTTGGCGGTCGAGTGGAGACGCGAGCGTAGCCGTCCAGACGGGATGTCACGGTCGACGATCGGGCGGAGACTCCGGACCGCGGGGCGTCAACGGTTCCGACGGCGCCGGTTCGTGCTCGCGAAGGGGTTGGCCGAACTCCGGGCACGCCTCGTTCCGGCACTCCCATCCGTCGTCAGGCGGAAACGCACGCGTCGCGGGCTGACCGCAGGTGGGGCAGACGTTCATGGGTGGCCACTACCCATCGCCGCGACGGCCGACCCGAGACGCCGGGCCCGGTTACGCGAGTCGCACGTGGCTGAAATAGTCAGAATGCGTCGCGACGCGACGGGAGACGTCGCGGTCCTTGATCCGCGGGAACGTGCTTCGCAGGCCGCGATACCCGGCTGCGGTCTGCCCACCCTGAACGACCCTGTAGACCCTCTTCAACACGTCGTCGCGGGTCGAGTAGTAGTTGTAGACCGCGTCGGTCACCGCATCGTCGAGCGCGCGCCAATCTCCCTTGGAGCCGAGCGCAGCGCCCAAGAGATGGACGGTTGAGACGGGTGGTGCCTGCGGTGCGCTGGCGAGCGTCATGGCGGCCGTCGCCATCACGCGTGCCCCGAGGCTGTGACCCACCAGCACGTACGGGCCGGGCGTCGTCCGCGCGAGGATCCCTGCGAGGGCGACACCGGTCCGGTCGGCACGGACCTTGGACGTGTGCCACGGGTTCTTGGCAAGGTCCGCTGCGAGGAGAACCGGGCTGAGTGGCCCCGCCTTGGCTGCGGCCTTACGACTGGCCCTCGACGCGGCCTGCTTCAACGCGGCGGCCGCGCCGGCCCTTCCGACGCCCCAGCCGAGCAGGGCGGCAAAGGCGCGGAGCTCCTTGGCGCCCCAGTGGATCCGGTAGACAGGCGAGTCCGGATAGCGACGTTCGATCATCGGCCGCCACCCCGCCCAGGTATCCGACGACTCGGTCAGGAAGCCGTTCGCCACGATCACCGGAGGACCGTCGCCGCCGCGCAACTGCTCGATCCTGAACGACTTGTCGTCGCTGACGTACGACGAGGTGATCGAAAACCCCAACGCACTTCCGAGCGCGCCGCCGGTCGCCGTGACGACCATCGTGCCGCCGGCCATGCCCAAGCCGCCCGCAGCCAACGATCCTCCCCCCAAGGCGGCGAGGCCGTACGACGTGGCAGCCGCCCCCGAGAGGCCTGCGAACGACCCGACAGCACCGCCGATCGCCGGCGCCGCCATCCCAGCGGTCATGGCGATGGCTCCCGCTCCCATCACCACTCCGACCGTCACCCTCGAGCCTCTCGAGAGATCGGACTTCTCGAACGTCAGGAGTCCCTCGTAGTCCTCGAGCCGGGAGATGCTCGAGGTGGACTTCTCGAATCCCGGGATGTCGTGCCGGTGCTCGGCGCAGTAGCGGGGCAGCGCGATCGGCCCCGACCCACGCGTGGCCATGTGAGCGCAGCGGGGCGCGGCGCAGGTGAGCGTGGGGGAGCCGCAGGAATCGCAGAGATAGGCCGGGACACGGCCGAAACCCTGGACCAGCCTGGTATGTGCGGTGCGGGCGAAGCACGCCGAGCACCAACCGTCGCGTCGGTTGCTTCCGCGAAGGTCGACCAACGCGGCGATGATCGCCGCGGTCTTCCGATGGCTGTCCGCCTGCTTGCGGTGACTCGCCTTCTTCTCCTTGGCGCGCAGCTTGCGGTGCAGCTTCTCGTGCTTCGCGTACGCCCAGGCGTTGTGTCGCAAAGCGAGGTTCTCGGTGAGCGCTTGGTCTCCCTCCGCACTCGGTTCGACATCGGCGAGCGTCCCGGCGAGTTCCAACCAGAGGCCGCGCGGCGAAACGACGCTGCATCTGAAGGCGTCGTGGCCGGCAGGCTGGTATGCGACAGTCGGTACCGGCGCCATTACGCCGTACTCTAGCTCCGGTTGCGTGTCCGGCGGCCGGCGCGCGTGGGGCTTCGGACCGGGATGGCCCGCGACCCGGCGCGCAACGGGTGGGCGAACATCGACCTATCCGCGCGCTCGCGGTAGGGGTTTGTCGCCGCAACGGGCGCCGCCGCGTTCGTGAGACCCTCTTGCTATGGCGTCGAACCGGGGATCCGAGCGAGCATGAGCAGGGAACGTCGCAGGCTGGCGATGAAGGACCGGGTCCATGAGACGTTCGGGTCGGCGGGGGAGGAACTGCCGCCGCCGGACCGGACGAGTCAGATCCTCGAGGCGATCGTGGCGTTCGCGCTCGGCACCGGGTTCTGGCGGCTGGTCGTCTCGGAGAGCTGGGTCACGTCGGCCGTCTTCGGCGTCCTGCTCGCCGCGCTGCTGTTCGGCTACGGGGTGCTCCGTCGCCGGATGGTCGAGAAGGCGAAGGACGCCGACCGCCCCCCGCGCGACCGGTAGCGCCGCGCACTCGACGGATCGTCTCGAGAAAGACGAAACCCCCGCCACGTGGTGGCAGGGGCTTCGGGACCGAACTAGTACTCAACAACCAAATTAGACGGTGTCCGCGCTCGTGGCCGTGCGAGTGCGCACACGAGCATCAGGATCGGCGTCCGGGCGGCCCCGGCTCGTCCTCGTCGTCGTCCCGATCAGGCTTGTCGTTCCGCGGGGCGTACGCCTGGTACCCCGTCAGCACCGCGCCGAGCATCGCGAAGGCCGTCGCCAGCCAGTCGGCGAGCAGGACGACGGCGATCACCATCAGGATCAGGCAGGCCACGCTGACCACGAGCCAGTGGGGATTGACCGGTCGCACGGACATCGGCGCAGTCTACGGCCGCACCGTCGTCCGGTACGGTCGCTGCATGCCTCGCGCCGTCCGGTTCTCCCACTACGGAGGGCCTGAGGTCCTCGAGATCGTCGACGTTCCCGAGCTGCATCCCGGTCCGGGTGAGGTGCGGATCGCGGTGCGGGCCGCGGGCGTCAACCCGTACGACTGGAAGGTTCGCCGCGGACTGATGGCCGGCGGCGCCGCGGCGCCGGACGGGCCCCAGGGACTCGGCAGCGACCTGGCCGGCGTCGTCGACCAGGTGGGGGCGGACGTCACCGCGTTCGCCGTCGGCGACGAGGTGCTCGGATCCGGAAGCTCGCCGTCGTACGCGGAGCAGGCGCTCGCCAAGCCGGCCGATCTGGTCGCCCGCCCGGCGGACCTGCCGTGGCCGATCGCCGGCGGCATCAGCGGGACGGGACGCACGGCGTACCGGACGCTGACGCAGTTGGGGGTCGCCGGCGGCGAGACCCTGCTCGTGCACGGCGCCGCGGGCGGCGTCGGCTTCGTCGCGGTGCAGCTCGCCGTCGCGCGGGGCGTCCGCGTCGTCGGCGCCGCGAGCGAACGCCACCACGAGCGGCTGCGATCGGTCGGCGTGGTCCCCGTGGCCTACGGGGACGGGCTCGAGGATCGCGTCCGGACCGCAGCGCCCGACGGCGTCGACGCGGTGCTCGACGCGACCGGGCACGGGGTGCTCGGACTCTCGGTACGGCTGGCGGGCGGGCCCGACCGGGTGATCACGATCGCGGACGGCGCCGCGGCCGAGCACGGCGTGCGGTTCTCGTCCGGGGACGAGGGCGTCGACATGTCGGGCGCGCTCGCCGGGATCGTCGCGCTGATCGCCACGGGCGAGCTCGAGGTGCCGATCGCCCGGACCCACCCGTTGGACGCCGTGGCCGACGCGCACCGCGAGAGCGAGTCGGGTCACGCGGGCGGCAAGCTCGTGCTGCTGCCCTGAGGACCGGTTCCAAGACGACGTCCAAGAACCCGTGCGGCCGGCCTACCGCTTCTTCGACGACGACTTCGCCTTCGAGGACGTGCTCTTCGACGACGCCTTCGAGCTCTTGGACTTCGCGGCCGACCGCTTGGCCTGCGCCTTGGACTTCGCGGTCGCGCCGCACGCCTCGTAGATCCGGTTGACGCTGATCGTCCGCTTGCTCGACACCCGCACGCGGGTCCGGACCGTGTACCGGCCGGCGGGCAGCGTGCGGAAGTCGACCGTCACGCGGGACTTCGTGTGCTTGAGTCGGCGCGTCTTGAACTTCTTCGGGCCGGAGAGCCGGGCCGAGGTGATCCGGGCCCGCGAGGTCCGGTACTTGCCGATCATCAGGTCGTCGCCGTCGGTGCCGCGCCGCAGCGGCACGGTGAACCGCTCGGGGTCGGTGCACTCCGGCTCGTCCTCGTCGTCCTCTAGATCCGTGGGCATGTCCTCCGGCCGCGGATCCGGGGACGGAACGGGCGGCGCGACCACGGCCACCGCGCCGTGCGCGAGCTCGTTCCCGCCGTTCGGGTCGCCGCTGCGCCGCGCGATGGCCGCGGCCTGCGTGATCATGCCGACGGCGCCGGCGCGGAACTGGAGCGCGACCGCCTTCGACGCGCCGGGCAGCAACGTGCCGAAGTCGCAGTGCACCACGAATCCGGGAGCGGTCTGCGGAGCCGCGCAGGACGCGTCACCGTGCAGCCCGACGAGCGTCGCCCCGACCGGCAACGGATACGCGACCGTGACGTCGACAGCCGCGTGCGGTCCGGCGTTGCTGGCGACCAAGGTGGTCGTGAAGGCTCCGCCCGGGAAGACGGCCGCGGGCGCGCTCGCCATCGCGACGCCCAGGTCGACGTCGGGAACCTGCAGCGACACGTCGTCGATGTTGATCGCGGGGTACTGCAGCAGCGTCACGGCGCCCGTGTACTCGAAGGACAGCGTCTGAGGCCCGCCGGTGACGGCGGCCCCGCTGACCGGCACGACCACCGCCGCGTATCCCGCCTTGTACCGCGCGTCGTCACCGCGGATCGAGGCAAGCAGGGTGCCGTCGAGCGACACATTGAGCACCGACGACGCATCCGCGCGGCCGAGCCAGAGCCAGAACGAGAGCGTGGCCGGGGTCCCGGCGGTCAACTGGACGGTCTGGCGCAGGCTCGCGCTGTGCGGCGACGGATCGAACAGGTTGCCGAGCGAGTCGAAGAAGTTGTAGCCACCGAACCAGGCCCACCAGCTACCACTTCGCGGCGCGACGCGGTCCGGGTGACCGTAGACGTCTTCGCAGTACCCAGGCGTCGGGGCTCCAGGCGGACCCTTCGTCGCGGTGCAGAGGGGCGACCCCGTGGACAGAAGATCACGGCCGGCCAGGCTGTCCGCTTGCACCCATGGCGACGGGGTGAAGCCACCCTCGAAGCTCCCGTCCTGCACGACCTCGGCGCCGTTCGTCGACACCGCCGTCAGCATCAACCCAGCGATCGCCGCAACGAGGGCGATAGTGGGGGACCAGCGCATACGAGCAGTGTAGGAGTGGGGGGAGAGGCGGTGAGCCGGTTCGAACCGACGCACCATGCTCACGACGCGAAGGGCAGGCCGAGCACCTTCGGGCGCGGTCTGTCACGCTTGGGGGCGGACTCGGAAGCCTCCGATCCGTGAGCGGAGGGCCCAGGATAGCGCCCTCCGTCGACCATCAGGGCCGGATCACGGCGAACCTGCACGACCGTCGAGCGTTCGACGGGGCCGAGCGGTACCGCGGAGAGCGAGCGCCCTGTCCGACGAGGGATCATCATCTTGAGCGAGACCGCTCTTCCGGA
>JADMKN010000240.1 GCA_015478825.1 Patulibacter sp.
CCTTGCCGGAGAAGTCCGCGATCGCGCCGCCGTCGCCGGTCGGGTTGAAGAACGAGTCGTGCTTCTCGGCGGTCGACCCGGTCAGCGGCTGGAACCAGTGCGTGTAGTGGCTCGCGCCCTTCTCCAGCGCCCAGTCGCGCATGGCGGAGGCGACGGCGTCGGCCAGCGACACGTCCAGCGCCTCGCCGCGCTCGAGCGTGCGCTGCAGACGACGATAGACGTCCTTCGGAAGGCGCTGACGCTGCACCGCCGGGCTGAACACGTTCTCGCCGAAGTGCTGGTTCTGCGGACGCGTCAGGTCGTCGATCCCGAGGGCGACATCGTCTGCGGTCCACCGGGCGGCGGTGACGTTCCTCTGGCGGGACTGGGTCATGCGGTGCAGGTGCTCCTCGTAGTCGGTCGTCGCCGGGTGGGGCGATCAGACGGCGAATGACGTCCGCAGTGGTGCAGACGACCAGAGACCCTAGGTCCCACCCAGGACCCGAAACCTTATCCCGATGTCCAAGTCGGCCGTGTGTCCCTTCGACACCGCGTACTACCCGTGCCGAGCTGGAAGGGGGCCCCGGGCGATGTTTCGCCATCCGTCTAGTCAATGGCAGGGTCCAGGTATTCGACGCTGTGGTCCGTCCGAACAAGGAGGAACCACGGATGTCCAGAATGCGACACGACGCGGGCTGCGCCGAAGCAGCGGGTCCGCTCGCCCATCAGTACGAGGCCCTTTCAGTCACCCCGCGATCCGGCGGCCGGCTGCGTGCGCTCGGCGCCGCAGTCACCGTCACCGCCGGTGCGCTGATCGCGCCGGCGGCCGCCTCGGCGGTCGAGGTCCCGGAGGAGGGCTTCGGAACGAACGTGCAGAACATCGGCCAGAGCCTGATCGGTCTCGTCGACGAGATCAACATGTTCTGGCTGATCTTCGGCACCGCGCTGGTCTTCCTGATGCAGCTCGGCTTCCTCGGCCTCGAGCTCGGCTTCTCCCGGGGGAAGAGCGTCGGCGCCGGCGTGGCGAAGATCATCGTCAACCTCTCGATCGCCGCGATCGCCTGGTGGGCGATCGGCTTCGCGATCGCGTTCGGCGGTGACAAGGAGCTGTTCGGCGACAGCGGCTTCTTCTTCCAGAACGGCATCGACTTCGCCGGCGGAACGTCCGGCAACGCCGAGATCACGACGTTCATGTTCCAGTTCACCTTCGCCGCGGTCTCGCTGGCGATCGTCTGGGGCTCGACGCTCGAGCGGATCAAGTTCATCGCCTACCCGATCTTCGGCCTGGTCTTCGTCGGCCTGATCTACCCGCTGGTCGCGCACGCCGGCTGGAGCGGCAGTGGCCTGTTCAGCAACATCGGCAACGGCGCCCTCGACTTCGCCGGCTCGACGATCGTCCATCTCACCGGCGCCACGGCGGCGCTGGCTGCGGCGATCGTGCTCGGTCCGCGCCTGGGCAAGTACGGCAAGGACGGCAAGCCGCGGGCGATCCCCGGTCACAACATGCCGCTCTTCGGCATCGGCGTGATCGTCCTGTGGGTCGGCTGGTTCGGCTTCAACGGCGCCTCGACCGGCGCGGTCGACGGCGGGTTCTTCTCGCACGTGATCGTCGTGACGAACATGGGCGCCGCGGGTGGCGCGCTCGCCGCGATGGCCACGATCTACCTGATCACCAAGAAGTTCGACGTCGGGATGATCGGCAACGGCGCGATCGCTGGCCTGGTCGCGGTCACCGCGCCCGCCGGCTTCGTCGAGATCTGGGCCGCACCGCTGATCGGCATCGTCGGCGGCATCGTCGTGGTGCTCGGCGTCCTCGGGATCGACCGTCTGCGGATCGACGACCCGGTCGGCGCGACCTCCGCGCACGGCCTGGCCGGCATCTGGGGCACGCTCGCGGCGGGCCTGTTCGCCTCGCCGCGCCTCGTCGATGAGGGCCAGGTCGGCCTCTTCTACGGCGGCGGACTCGGTCAGCTCGGCACGCAGGCCGCGACGGTGGCGATCACCTTCGTCTTCGTCTTCGCCGTCTCCTACGCGGTCTTCAAGCTGATCGACATGACGATCGGCCTGCGCGTCAGCGCCGAGGAGGAGCGGGCCGGTCTCGACATCTCCGAGCACGGCATGTATGGCTACCCCGAGCAGTTCATTCCCGAAGCCGAGCTCGTGGGCTACGCCACCGACTACGCTCCGGTCACGACGCCGAAGAAGAAGGAGATCCCCGCATGAAGATGATCGTTGCGTACATCCGCCACGAGGCCTTCGAGCCGATCCGCAGCGAGCTGCTGAACCTCGGCTTCCCGAGCCTCTCGGTGGCGGAGGTCAAGGGCTCCGGGCGCCAGAAGGGAATCACCGAGAAGTACCGTGGCGCCGAGCTGACGAACTACCTGCGTCCGAAGCTCAAGGTCGAGTGCGTGGTCGACGACGGCGACGTGCAGACGATCGTCGACTCGATCCTGACCCACGCCCGCACGGGTGCAGTGGGGGACGGCAAGGTGTTCATCGTCCCGGTCGAGGAGTCCTACCGGATCCGCACGGGCGAGTCGGGCAGCGAGACGCTGCAGGCGCACGCGGTCGAGGACCTGCCGCCGAGCTAGGCCGACCCCGCGGTCTCAGACTGACGCGCCTGCGGTGACCTCCCACCGCAGGCGTCGTCGGCGGTCGAGGCTGGATGCGGCCGCATCCAGCCTCCTCCCCGCACCTTCGAGGAGGATCATCGACGGGCGGCCTTCGGGCCGCCCGTCGTGCTTCCGTCGCTACCGCGCGACGGTGACGTCGATCGCGCCGTCGGCGTCGCCGCCGGTCGCCTCGACCGGGCCGTCCTTCGCCAGGTCGCCGGCGACGCTCCAGACGATCTCGTGCTCGCCGGCGAGCACCGGCGTCAGCTTCCAGGTGAAGGTGCGCTCGTCGCCGGCGCGCAGCGGACCGAGCGCCCACGCGCTCGAGAACTCGGTCGGCCCGCCCGCCGGGGGCTCGTCGACGATCCAGATCGGCCGACGACGGTCGGCGATCTTGCCGTTGCCGTTGTCGCCGGCCGGCAGCTTGCGCTGGAGCCCGCGGACGACGACGGCGACGTCGGGGATCGTCCGCGACGCCTCCTCGTTGCGCACGGTGATCTTCAGGCTCTGCTGGTTCGCGACCTTCTGCTTCGTCGGGAACGATGCCGTCGCGGACACCTTGTACGGGGTGCCGTCAGAGCCATCCACCACCACGGGGTCGGTGTTGCCGCAGGCCGGCAGCGCGAACGCGAGTCCGGCGGCGAGGGCCAGGCTCGCGCGGAACCGGGGCTGAGCAGTCGAGGTCATCGCGGCGGCAGGCTAACACAGGCCGCGCCCGTGGCTCGCGATTCGGGGCGCGATCCGACCGTCGGTAGGCCCCGTCGGAGTGGGCGATCCGGGCACGTGCTCGGCCGAAAGCTACTGCCGGTTGCGACCGTCCCAGGCGAAAAAGCCCAATGCCCATCGAGGTTTCGGTGTGCCCGTTGGCACACAGCCGCATCTTCACGTAGTCTTGCCCCGTCTGGTCGTGCTGAGGCGCGGTCAACCCGACCGAAAAGTTTATGGCTCGCACCGTCTCTGACCGCCTGATCAGCCCAGCCCGTTCGGCGCTGGAGGAAGTCGGCGACATGATGCTCCTCACGGGGCGCACGATCAGCTCCGCGCTCCGTCCGCCGTACTCCTACGGCGACGAGTTCGTGCAGCAGTTCCTCTTCGCGTTGCGGCTCGTCTGGTTCCCGCTGCTGATCTCGTCGGTCGCGATCGGCTTCGGCGCGCCGGGCCTCCAGGCCGCCAACTTCCTGGTGCTGTTCGGGTCGCTCGACCGGCTCGGTGGCTTCTTCATCATCGCCACGCTGCGCGAGCTCGGTCCGGACGTGACCGCGATCGTGGTCGCCGGCGTGGCCGGGACGGCGATCACCGCCGACCTCGGCGCCCGCAAGATCCGCGAGGAGCTCGACGCGCTCCAGGTGCTCGGGGTCGATCCGATCAAGAGCCTGGTCGTCCCGCGGTTCCTCGCGCTGATGCTCGTCACCGGCCTGTTCAACATCTACGCGGTGGCCGCCGGCATCACGGGCGGCGTCTTCGCCACCCTCGTCAACGGCGCCGCGCTCGGGCCGTTCTGGGCGACGTTCTTCAACAACGCGTCGGTCACCGACGTCTGGGGATCGTTCGTCAAGTGCACGATCTTCGGCGCGATCATCGCGGTGATCTGTTGCTACAAGGGGATGACCGCCAAGGGCGGCGCGGAGGGCGTCGGGCGCGCGGTCAACCAGGCCGTGGTGATCACGTTCCTGGCCGTCTTCGGCTTCAACTACGTCTTCACCCAAACGCTGTTGGCCACCAACCCGAACATGCTGGTGCTGCGATGAGGTCCGTCCGTTCCGTGGTGGAGGTCTCCGCGTGAGCTCCTGGCTCGAACAGCCCAAGGACGTGGTCGGCGCCCTCGGCGATCAGGGCAAGTTCTTCGGTGAGATCCTCCGCCGGATCTTCTCGCTGCGCGTCCTGCGCTTCAGCGGCGAGACGCTGCGCCAGGCGGGCGTGCTGATCACCGGCTCGACGCTGGTGATCTGGGGCCTGGTCTTCATCATCGGCCTGCAGTGCGGTCTGCAGGGCGCGTACCTGATGCGCTCGGTGGGGTCCCCGGGCTACGCGGGCTTCTTCGCCGCGTGGTGCGACCTTCGCGAGCTCGTCCCGTACCTGTTCGGCTACATGATGGCCGCCAAGGTGGGCACCGGCATCGTCGCCGAGCTGGGCTCGATGCGGATCTCCGAGGAGATCGACGCGCTCGAGGTCATGGGCTTCGACTCGATCCTCTTCCTCTGCGCGACCAAGCTGCTGGCGGCCTGGCTGGTCCTGCCGTTCGTCTACGTGATCGGGATCGGGGCGGGCTTCTACGCCAGCTACCTGGCGGCGGTGGTCCAGATCGGGGACGTGTCGCCCGGCGGCTACCTGATGATCTTCTGGATGTTCCAGACGCCACTGGACCTGCTCTACAGCATGATCAAGGCGATGGCTGCGGGGACGGTGATCGTGCTCGTCGGCTGTTACTACGGCTACAACGCCAGCGGGGGACCGGTCGGCGTCGGAACGGCCACGGCCAAATCGATGGTCGTGAACCTGATCATGGTCCACATCATCGGCATGCTCGGTACACAGATCTTCTGGGGCGCCAACCCGCGCGTCCCGATCGGAGGCTAGGAACCATGGCGTCGAACCCCGGACAGGGCAAGGACGATCAGCACGCGGCCGACGAGCCCGTGACGAGCCCGGACTGGGCGTGGCCCGAAGGCGACGCGCAGGAGGCGCCGGCGGCCGGATCGCAGGTCGAGCCGACCGCGGTCCAGCCGGCCGCGGCCGACAGCGGCGTGCGGGTCGTGCGCGAGCCGGCCGTCGACGATCCCGACGACGAGTACCGCTGGCACACCGGGCTGCGCCGTCCCACCGGGATGCCCGATGCCGTCGAGTTCATCGACACGCACAAGGCGTTCGGCCGCAACGAGATCCTCCGCGGGCTCAACATGGGCCTGCCCGAGGGCATGATCTCGATGATCCTCGGCCCGTCCGGCACGGGCAAGTCCGTCTGCATCAAGCACATGGTCGGTCTGCTCTACCCGGACCAGGGCGACGTGCTGGTCCACGGCGAGTCGGTGCCGACGATGGAGCTCGCGCCGCTGCTGGAGATGCGCAAGAAGTTCGGCGTGCTGTTCCAGGACGGCGCGCTGTTCGGCTCGATGAACGTCTACGACAACACGGCGTTCCCGCTCCGGCAGCACACGGACAAGGCCGAGGAGGACGTCCGCAAGATCGTCGACCAGCGCCTCGGCGAGGTCGGCCTGGGCGAGGCGGACGACAAGTTCCCCAACGAGCTGTCCGGCGGTATGCGCAAGCGCGCCGGGTTCGCGCGGGCGCTGGTGCTCGATCCCTCGATCGTGCTCTTCGACGAGCCGGACTCCGGCCTGGACCCGGTCCGTACGGCGCTGCTCGGCGAGCTGATCAAGGAGATCCACGCCGACACGATGGAGCGCGCGACCGCCGAGAAGCGGGACCACCTGCCCGCGTTCACGATCGTGACGCACGACATCATGACCGCGCGCCGCGTGTCGCAGTACATCAACGTGATGTGGCGCGGGCGGATCGTCGAGGCCGGACCGGCCGAGGAGCTGTTCAACTCCGAGAACGCCTTCGTCAGCCAGTTCCTCGCGGGCTCCGCCCGCGGACCGCTGGGCATGAACTGATCGCCGATCACCGCGATTGATCTAGCCTGAGCGGGTGATGTGGCTGGTCGATCGGTGCCTGCGCCACCCGCGTGGCGTGGGGATCCTGGCGGTCGTGGTGCTCGCGCTGGCGGTCTTCGGACTGACCCAGCTCGGGACGTCGGCCGCCGTGCGCACGGTGGTCGGCACCGGCTCGCCGGCGTACCAGGCGGAACGGGACGCCGCCGAGCGGTTCGGCGACGAGACGATCCTCGTGCTCGTCCGCCAGTCGGCCGCCGACATCGGCCTGACCGAGGATCTCGCCACGCTGGCGCTGTTCGAGCAGTGCCTGGCCGGGACGGTCCCCGACGACGAGCCGCTGCCCGGGGGCGACGACGGGCCCTGCGCGGCGCTGGCGCAGGCCAAGCCCGCCCAGGTGGTCTACGGGCCGGGGACGTTCGCGACCACGGGGGTCGACGCGATCAACGCGGAGATCAGCGGGGCGGCGGCGGAGGTCCTCCAGAAGCTGAACAGTGCCCGGACGGACGCCGAAGCCGCGGCGAAGGAAGCCGGCAAGTCGTCCGCGGAGGTCGAGGCAGCGGGGGACCGGGCGCAACGCGAGGCGGAAGCCGAGCGAGACGCGGGTCTCGCCACCGCGGCGCGGTACGGCATCGATCCGCTCGGAGGCGGTGCGAGCCTCGAATCCACCCAGCTCATCAGCCGGCTGCTGTTCGATCCCGGCGCCGAGATCCCGGGCACGCCGCGCGCCCGATTCCTGCCGATCTTCCCGACCCGCGACGTCGGCCTGGTCGCGATGCGGCTGCGCGCCGACCTGACGGCGGACGAGCAGCGCGAGGCCGTCGGCTGGGTCCAGCAGGCGGTGAAGCTCGACGACTTCGCGCTGGCCCAGGGCGGCAGCTACGTGGTCAGCGGCTCGCCCGTGCTGGTCGCCGCGATCGCCGACGAGCTGCAGCACGCGCTGATCCTGCTGCTGGCGGTCGGCGTGCTGGTGATGGCGCTGGTGCTGGCGTTGACCTTCCCCGAGCGTCGTCGGCTGCAGCCGCTGCTGCTGGCGCTCGGCACCGTGGCGGTGGTCTTCGGGGGGACGGGCCTGCTCGGCTGGTCGATCGACCTCGGCACGATCGCGACGCTGCCGGTGCTGCTCGGTCTGGCCGTCGACTACGGGGTCCAGCTCCACGCCCGGGTCGAGGAGCACCGAAGGGCGGGCCTCGATCGTGAGGCCGCGGTACGCGCGGCGGTGGCCCGGGGCGGCCGGCCGATCCTGCTGGCGGCCGGCGCGACGCTCGCGGGCTTCCTGGCCCTGCTCGCGTCGCCGACCCCGCTGGTCCGCGGCTTCGCCCTGGTGCTGATCGCCGGCGTCGCGCTGGCCGTGCTGGCGTCGTTCACCTTCGGCTTGGTGCTGCACGCCCGGCGCCCCCGCAAGGCCCGTGAGGCCGCGGACGGCGACTCGTCGCCCGCCCCCGCGGTCCCGGCGGCCGCGCACCGCGGGGTCGGGCGGACCGTGGCCGTCCGGCGGCTGGTCTCGTGGTCCTACCGCTGGCCTCGCACGGTGCTGACCGTCGGGGTCGTGCTCGCCGTCGGCGGGGCGGTCGTCGGATCGCACGAACGGGTCGAGACCGAGCTGCAGCGGCTCGTCCCGAGCGATCTGCAGGCCGTCCAGGACGCCACCCTGTTGCAGGAGCAGACCGGCCAGGCGGGCGAGGTGCGGGTGCTGATCGAGGGCGACGACCTGGCCACGCCGGAGGCCCTCGGCTGGATCGACGACTACCGCCAGAAGGCGCTGGAGGCCGCCGGCTACGACCGGGCCCGGGGTTGCGCCGACGCGGACCTCTGTCCCCTCAGCGTGTCGTTCCGCGACCTGCTCGGCCAGGACCCGAGCACGCAGAAGGACGGCGCCGCGGTCCGCGAGCTGCTCGGCGAGACCCCGGCGTACTTCGTGCGGTCGTCGCTGACCGACGATCGCACGAGCGCGTTGATCAGCTTCGGCCTGCCGCTTGGCTCGACCGAGGAGCAGGAGGCGGTGCTCGACCGACTCCGCGACCAGCTCGACCCGCCGGCCGGGGTGACGGCCACGGTCACGGGGCTGCCGGTGCTGTTCGCCGACGCGAGCTCGGCGATCTCGTCGCCGACCCGCCGGATCCTGACCCTGGTCGGCAGCCTGGTGCTGGTCGGCGGCCTGCTGCTGGTCGCCACGCGCTCGCGGCGGCGCGGGCTGGTCCCGGTGCTACCGGTCGCCCTGGCCGCCGGCTGGTGCGGGCTGCTGACCTGGCTGCTCGGCCTGCCGCTGAACCCCCTCTCGGTCGTGCTGGGGGCGCTGATCGTGGCGATCGGGACGGAGTTCGCGGTGCTGCTGACCGAGCGCTACCACCAGGAGCGCGACGCCGGGTACTCCGACGTCGACGCGATCGCGCGGGCCGCGGCGTCGACCGGCAGCGCGGTCGGGGCCTCGGCGGCGACGACGATCGCTGGCTTCGCGGTGCTGGCGGTGAGCGACATCCCGCTGCTGCGCCAGTTCGGGCTGATCACGGTGCTCGAGCTGGTCGTGGCGGTGCTCGCGGTGATGATCGTGCTGCCGGCGGTCGCGGGCGTCGCGGCCCGGCGGCGGGCGCGTCGCGCGGCCCGCGGGACGGCGGGGGCGTCGCCCGTCGGCGTCGAGGTCGAGGCGGCGGGCCGGTGACCACGGGGGACGACGACGGCCTGGACTTCGCGCCGGACGAGCGCGACCAGCGGGAGGCCGCGGGGGTTCCCGACCCAGCGCCCGTCCCGCCGTCACGGCCCGCGCACGACGACGGCGTGGTCGACGTCGCCCGGTCCACCGGGAACCGCTGGTGGCTCGCGATCGCGGTCTTGGTGGTGGTGATCGTCGGAGGCTCGCTGCTGACCTTCTACAACGGCCGCAGCGGCTCTACGACGGTCGGCCCGGGGGACTCGCTGCCCCCGTTCGCCGCGCCGCTGGCGACGGCCCCCAAGCTCGAGCACGACGCGGTCAACTACGCGGCGGAGGGCGACGAGGGGGAAGCCGGCCGCGTGCCGGCGTGCTCGGTCGCCAACCGGTCGGTGGTGACCTCGTGCCGGCTGCTCGACGAGGGGCCGCTGGTGCTGATGATGTTCGCCACGGGCGTCGACGAGTGCGTGCGCGCGGTCGACGACCTCAACCGGATCCGCGGGTCGTACCCCGCCGTGCGGACGCTCGCGGTCGCGATCGGCGGCGAGCACGGCAAGACGGCCACCACGGTCCGCAACCGGCGGTGGACGCTGCCCGTGGCCTACGACCGCGACGGCGGGCTGTCGGCGCGGATCGGCGCGCCCGCCTGCCCGTTCGTGCTCTTCGTCGCTCCCGACGGCACGGTCCGGCAACGCCTGTTCGGCAGCGTGACAGCGGACGAGCTCGACCGGGGGATGCGGGAGCTGGCCGACGAGCGCGCGCGCCAGGCGCCGACGGCGACGACCCCCCGGACCCCGTCCGCACCGGGCCGGTAGGTTCTGGTCACCCGTGGCTGCCCCGAACAAGAAACGTCGATCGCGGGCGTCCCGCAAGCGCAAGGCGGCGGGGGCACGGCCGAAGCCGCCGCAACCGCGCAGCACGGAGCAGCGCCCGGTCGTCCCGGCGGGGGTTCCGTCGCTCAAGGCGCGCCGCGAGGAGGCGCCCAAGCCGCTCTGGCACCCGTGGCCGATCACCGAGCTGCTGATCCTCGTCGGGATCGTCGTCGCGGTGATCGGGCTGATCGGCGGCAGCCTGCCGACCACGATCGGCGGCCTGGTGATCCTGGGGAGCGCGTCGACCGAGCTGGCCTACCGCGAGCACTTCGCGGGCTACCGCTCGCACAGCGCGATGCTGGCCAGCGCGGCCGCCGTGATCGGGATCACGGCGGTGGCGTTCCTCGGCAGCCGGATCGGTGTGAGCATCCCGCCGTGGCTGCTGGCGGTGGCGGGCATCGCGACCTTCGGCGGGCTGTTCGTCGTGCTGCGCCGCGGGTTCCGGCGGCGCACCGGCCTGTCGTTCCGCGTCTAGGCCGTCGTTCGCTAGAGCGCCGGCTGCTCGAGGCAGGCGATCAGCGCGCGCCGCTGGCGTGGCGTCAGGTGGCCGAGCGGCTTCGTCTCCGACAGCTCGGCCCGCCGCAGCAGGCGCAGGGTCCGGGCCTCGCCCCAGCGGTGCTGAGCGCCGATCAGCTCGGCGACCGGCATCGAATGGGCCTCGGCCGGGCACTCGGCGATCACCTCGGCGGGCAACCGCTCGCCGGCCGCGATCTCGCGCTTGAGCGCCGCTCGGGCGATCCGGATCTCGTTGGCCCGGGCGAGCGCGGCGTTGCGCTGGACGTCCCGCGGCAGGACGACGGGGACCGTACGGGGGCGGAGGGGCAAGCGGTGCAGTTCGGGCTGCGCGGTAGTGGGCACGGCGTCCGGCTCCGGAGTCGTAGGGGCGAGCGAGGGAGCGGAGCGCGGCGTCCAGAACCACGCTGTTCCGCGCCACTGCACACAGCGTGTACAGGGCCGATCCCTCGACTACGAACCTACGAGTGGTCAGGGGTCGCGGTCAACGGCAGTTTGGTCTCTTGGCCGCTCGTAGCGGGAAAAACGTGCCTCGCGCGGGTGACGTCCCCGGTCGGGTGGCCGGACGCCCGATCCGCGGTCCCCGAGTGGCGCGAACCGGCGTCGGCGGGGCCCGGCGCTAGGCGTGGGGGCCGGGCAGCGCGCCGTGCTCGGCCTCGAAGTCGCGCTTGACCGTGGCGAAGATCTCGATCGCCCGGTCGAGCTGCTCGCGGGTGTGCGTCGCCATCACCGAGGTCCGCAGCGCGGCCCCGGACGGCGGGACCGCGGGGTGCAACGCGGTGTTGACGAAGACCCCCGCGTCGAACAGGGCGCGCCACAGCAGCACGGCCTTCCAGTCGTCGCCGACCGTGACGGAGACGATCGGGGTGACGATGTCGGTGTGGCTGGCGCTGGCGCCCGTGGGGATCGGCTGCGGCTGGACCACCGCGTAGCCGAGCGCCTCCAGGCCGTCGCGCAGGTAGCGCGCGTTGTCGAGCACGGCGTTCAGCAGGACGGGCCCTTCATCCGAGCGCACGATCCGCAGCGCGGCCAGCGCGGCGCCGACCGCGGCCGGCACCGCCGACGCGGTGAAGAGGAACGCCCGCGAGCTGATCCGCAGGTAGTCGATCACCTCGTGCGAGCCGGCGATGAAGCCGCCCGCCGACGCCAGCGACTTGCTGAAGGTGCCCATCCGCAGGTCGACGCGATCCTCGACGCCGAGCAGCTCGCTGGTGCCCGCCCCGCGGCGGCCGAGAACGCCGGCGCCGTGGGCCTCGTCGACCATCAGCCGGGCGCCGTAGCGCCCGCACAGGTCAGCGATCTCGCCGAGCGGGGCGATGTCGCCCTCCATCGAGAACACGCCGTCGACGACCACCAGCACGCCGCCGCCGTCGCTCTGCGCGCGCTGGAGCTGCTTCTCGAGCTTGTCGAGCTTGTTGTGGCGGAACGGCCGCAGCTTGGCCTTGCTCAGCAGGCAACCGTCGAGGATCGACGCGTGGTCGCCGGAGTCGGCGATCACCGTGTCACCCTGGTCGAGGATCGTCCCGAGCGTGCCGACGTTGGCCTGATGGCCGGTCGAGAAGACGATCGCCTCCTCGGTGCCCATCCAGTCGGCGATCTCCCGCTCCAGCTCGAGGTGCAACGGGATCGTCCCGTTGAGCAGGCGCGAGCCGGTCAGCCCCGTGCCGTACGCGTCGAGCGCGTCGTGCGCGGCCTGGACCACCCGCGGGTCGGACGTCAGCCCGAGGTAGTTGTTCGACCCGAGCTGGATCCGCTCGGCGCCTTCCATCGTCACCACGGGGAGCGCCGCGCTCTCCTGCACGTGGAAGTACGGCAGCAGGTCGGCGGCGCGGGCGGCGGCGAGCTGCTCGGCGCGCTCGTGCCCCCGGACCTTGGCGAAGACGTCGACGGGGGCTGCGGTCGGGGCGGGATCGGTCATAGGACTCTCCGGGTTGTACACCGCGGGCGGGTCGGGGGTACGCGCGGGCGCCGT
>JADMKN010000241.1 GCA_015478825.1 Patulibacter sp.
CCGCATCTCGGCGATCGTGCCGCTGTCCAGGACCTGGCCACCGATAGTTTGGACGTCGAAGTGGCGCATGCCGAGCACGCGCTTGGACATCTCGCGGACGATCGCGAAGGTCTCGGGAAGCAGGTCGTCGAGGCTCCGCCCGCCCTGCGCCTCCTCGCGCAGGCCGGCGAACCGCTCCCGCAGCTCGTCGTCCGTCTCGAGCTCGAGCTCCGGCTCGAACGCGGCGATCGTGCTCAGCCGCTTCTCGTAGATGCGGAGTTGTTTTCCCTCGCCGATACTCAGCGCGCGCGACAGGAGGCCCATGGGCTGAGCGTATCAACGGAATACGGTCGTTCCGGTGTTCCCTTTTGCCGGCTGGCCGCGAGCCGGGTCCGAACTCGATCGTCCGTCTGTGCCGCCTGATCGAGAGCTGCCCGCAAGCTAAAGACAGCGGGCGCTCGGGCTTAGGAAACGCTGACCTCTCGAAGACGTCCTCAAACGCGGCGCGCCGCCCTGACAGGGCGGCGCGGGACAGAACCGCTCCAGGCACGAAGCGGCGCGGAAGCTGATCTCTCAGCGTCCTATGCGGGAGGAGCTGCCCCCTCCGGCCGCATGCGCTGGGCCTGGGTCATGCGCCGGGCGTCACGGCGGTGACGACGCTGGACACGATGCCGCTTGACCTGTCGGGTCATCTCCTCCTCGATGAGGTGGATCGCGTGCTTCGCATCGTGGCTCGCGTCGTGCGAGCGGAGGGTCACGCCCTTCAACCGGAGCGTCGCGGTTGCCGTATACGGCATGGCGATCGCGGGATTCTTGGCCTTCACCAGCTCGACCTCGAGCTCGGCGAACTCCGAAACCTGGGCATCGACCTTTCGGAAGCGACGCGCGACGCAGTCACGCATCTCCTCGGTGATCGGGACGTTGCGACCCTTCACTTCGATCCGCATGGCGCTCCTTTTTTCGGTTGGAAATCCGGCGCTAACGCGACCGTAACACCCGGCCTCGACGAAGTGCAACCCACCGGACGACATCTTTAGACTGGAGCTGCTATACAGGGCGCACGGGAGCCCCTGCGCCTGATCCGGGGCGAATCCGGCCGTTTCGCGGACGTCTTCATCACTCCGCGCGAAACGCGGTCAGCGCCAGGACGCGGACCGCGCCGCCCCCGCGCAGCGATCGCGCCGCGGCGTGCAGCGTCGCTCCGGTCGTGTGCACGTCGTCGATCAGCAGCACCGTCCCGTGCACCGGGGCGATCAGCTCGGGCATCGCGATCCTTCCGCGCTCGCCGCGACCCAGCCGGTGCTGGGGGGCGCGCGGTCCGCCGCCGGGTCCGCGGCCACCGGACCCACGCCCACCCACCCTGGCGAGCGCCGAGACGACCGGTCGGTCCAGCCGGCCGCCGACCGCGGACGCCAGCCGCGCCGCGTGGTCGGTCCCGCGTCGTCGGCGACGCAGCGGATCCGCGGGCACCGGCACGACGACGTCGACGTCCGCGAGCCAGCCGTCGGGGCCGCGCACCACCATCGCCGCCGCCAGCCACCGGGCGACCCGGGCGGTGGCTCGCTCCTTCTGGGCCCAGGCCAGCGTCCGCGCCGGTCCCTCGTAGCCCAGCGGGGCCCACGCGGCGGCGAACGCCGCCCGCGCCGCCGGGCAACGCCCGCGGGCGCAACGGACCGGCAGTCCGCACCGCCGGCACCCGGTGACCGGCAGCCACGGCAACGCACCGCGACAGCGCCGGCAGAGCAGCTCCGGACCGCGGGCCGGGCCCCGGCAGTGCAGGCAGCGGGCCGGGACCAGCGCTCCGACGATCGTCTCGTCCAGTCGTGGCATCGACCGATCGTCGCCGCCACCGCGTGCCGATTCGAGGGCCGAAATGCCAAACTTGACCGTCGTGACTCCGTCCATCTCCTGGAGCCTCGCCGTGTCTCCACCCGTCAACTGGGGTCTCGAGCTGGCCCCGGTGATCATGGCGAGCATCCTGCTCGCCGTGTACCTGCGCCGCTGGGTGACGGTCCGGCGCACCGGCGACCGCAAGGGCGCGCCGGTCTGGCGACTCGCCTCGTGGATCGGCGGCTGCCTGGTCCTGGTGATCGCGCAGGGCAACCCGATCGACGAGCTCGGCGAGTACCTGCTGGTCATGCACATGGTCCAGCACCTGCTGTTGCTGGACGTGTTCCCGCTGCTGATCCTGTTCGGGCTCAACCGCGTCCTGATGCGGCCGATCACCCGGCGCGTGCAGTGGCTCGAGCAGCGGCTCGGGTTCATCGCCCGTCCCTGGTTCGGATTGGTCGCCTACACGCTCGGGATGTGGCTGTGGCACGCCCCGGCGCTCTACAACGCGGCGGCCGAGCACACCAGCGTCCATCTCCTGGAGCACATGACCTTCACCGGGGTCGGCTTCCTCTACTGGTGGCACCTACTGCGTCCGATCCCGTCGCGCGACCGGATGACCGCGATGGGGCCGATGGCCTACATGGGGATCACCAAGGTCACGGTCGGCCTGCTCGGCATGGCGCTGACCTTCGCCCCGCGCGCGATGTACTCGTTCTACGCCGACCAGCCGAACTACTGGGGCCTGACGCCGCAGGCCGACCAGGCGATGGCCGGCGCGCTGATGGCGACCGAGCAGGTGCTGATCATGGGCGTCGCGTTCGGCGTGCTGTTCATCCGTGGCCTACGCGAGGCGGAGACCGCGGCCCGCCGCGAGGAGAAGCTGATGGACCGCCGGGCGACGACGGTCGTTCCCGCCGACCCCGCCCCGATCGCCCCGACGGGGAGCCTGCTGAACGACGACGACCGGCCGGCGCCGGCGCCGCAGCCGGTCTCCGATCCCGCGCTCCGCGAGGCCGTCCAGCGGGACGCCGAGACGGTTGCCCGTGAGACCGCGGCGATGCGGATCGGCGGCCGCGTGGTCAGCCGGCCGCCCAACGAGGTCGACCGCGCCCGCGAGGAGGCGCGCCGGGCCGCCCGCCGCCCCCGTCGCCGCCGCTCGCAGGACGGCTGAGGACCCGGTCCTAGCCGATCCGCGTCTCGGTGCGCGGGCGCAGGGCCTCGACGATCCCGGTCTGGCCGGTGATCGCCTCGATCAGGATCGTGTTCGCCCGAATCTCGGTCCCCGGAAGCACGATCGAGCGCTTGACGGCGGCGCCCTCGCGGACCGCCACGTTGTCGCCGAGCACGAGCGGGCCCTGCAGGCGGACGCCGGACTCGACGGTCACGTTGCGTCCCACCCAGACCGGCCCCTCGACCAGCTCGGCCGCGTCGAGCGAAGAGCTCGGGTCGACCATCACGGCGTCGGGACCGGCCGACGACAGGCTCGGCAGCTTGAGCGCGCCGCTGAGCGCGTCGAACGTGCCGTTGCGCAGCTCGGTCAGCGATCCGACGTCGTTCCAGTAGCCGTCGAGCTCGTGGATGAAGAACGGCACGTCGTGCTCGAGGAGCCGCGGGAAGACGTCGTGGGCGAAGTCCGCAAACGACTCCGCCGGGAAGTAGTCGAAGATCTCGGGCGAGAAGACGTAGATGCCGCAGTTCGCCAGGTCCGACAGCGCCTCGTCCGGGTGGGGCTTCTCCTGGAACCCGGTGATCCGCCCCTCGGAATCGTGCAGCACGACGCCGTACTCGCTGGTCTGCTGGACCTTGGTCACGGCGAGCGTGGCAATCCCACCGTGCTGGCGGTGACGCTCGACCAGCGCGGGGACGTCGAGATCGGTCAGCGCGTCGCCGGAGATCACCAGGAACGGGCTGTCGCCGAAGAACTCCCGGGCGTTGCGCACGCCGCCAGCGGTGCCGAGCAGCTCGGCCTCCTGGACGTAGGTCAGCTCGTCGCCGAAGTAGCCGCGGATCGTGTCCGGGAAGTAGTGGAGGTTCGCCACGATCCGGTCGATCCCGTGGTGGTGCAGCAGGTCGACGATGTGGGCGAGCACGGGCCGGTCGAGCATCGGCACCATCGGCTTCGGCAGCTCGAACGTGAGCGGGCGAAGCCGGGTTCCGAGGCCGGCGGCAAGGACCATTGCGGGCAGCACGCGCGGAACGCTAGCGGACCGCCGTGCCCGACCGCGGTCCGGGAAGACGGCCCGCCGCGCCCCGGGCGCGGCGGGCGATCCGCTTCGTCACGGACCGGGGCGACCTGCTAAACGTCGGCGGCGAGCGCGTCCTTCAGCCGCACGATCACGTCGACCGGCCCCGGGTCGACGCCCCGCAGCGTCGCCATGTAGATCGACACCAGGTCGCCGAACAGCACCAGCGACAGCACGCGCTCGACGGCGGTCTCGCCGCGCGTCTGGATCCGGTGCACGCCGGCGGCCTGACCGGCGATCAGCTCGGCGGTCAGCTCGGCGCGGCGGACCAGGCGCGGATGCGCGTCGCAGTCCTCGAGGAAGACGGCCGAGAGCCGCCCGACCTCGGAGGCGCCGCTCCAGCCGACGATCTCGTTGTGGTCGACCTCGGGCAGCTCGCCCGAGAACGCCGGGACCTCGGCGTTCTCGTTGATCTGGCACTTCCAGCGGTACGCGATCGGCGCGGTCAGGCCCATCCCGGTGATCACCGGGACGCTGCCGTGCAACGCCCGGGCGAGGTTCTTGGCCTCGCCGTCCTCGGGACCGCCCGGGCCCCACTCGGCCGCGAGCCGCTCCAGCGCGTCGGCCGCGACGTCGATCTCGGCGCGCAGCGACGGACCGGCGCCGCAGGCGGCGGCCGTCTCCAGCACGGCGACGAGCATGTAGCCAACGGCCGCGCGCGGCTGCAACCCGCCGGCCACCGGGATCACCGGCACGTTCTCCTCGCGGGCGAGCCGACCGAGCTCGCCGCCGGACGTCACGACCACGCGCTTGGCTCCGATCACGCCGGCCGCCTCGAAGCAGGCCAGCGTCTCCTCGGTGTCCCCGCTGTAGCTCGCGCAGAGCACGGTGGTGTCGTTGGTGGTCCACGGCGGCAGCTCGTAGCCCTTGGCGGAGAGGATCGGGCGCCCCGCCTGGTCGGCGAGCGCGGCGCGGGCGAGCACGCCGCCGACGGCCGACCCGCCCATCCCGGCGACGACCAGGCCGCCCGGACTGTCCCAGGAGCCGAGGTTGGCCGACTCGGCCTTCCACATCGCGTCCCGCAGGTGGTCGCTCACCGCTAGGACGTCTGCGATCTGCCCACTGGCGTCGTTCGCGGATACGGCAGCGGCATTCAGCTCAGGCAACGCGGTCATCGGACGCATCTCCGGTCGATAGGCACAACGGATTCGGAACTCTGACAGACCGGCCCCCGCGAGCCGGGAACGGTGTCCGCGGACGACTCAAAAACGGATCGCATCGGCCGAGATCTCGGCGCGCGGCATCACGCGCATGCCGTGATCGAGCGTGTTGCCCGCGCCGATCACCGCGCCGTCGCCGACCATCGCGGCGCCCGCGACCCGGACGTTCGCGCCGATCTCGGCGCCCTGACCGACGACGCATCGATCCAGGCGGACCCCGGACGCGATCTGGGCCCCTTCGAGGATCACGGCGTTCTCGATCGTCACGTCGTCGGCGATCGTGACGTTGCGGCCGATCACGCTTCCGGCGCCGATCCGCACACCCGTGCCGATCCGCGCTCCGGCGTCGACCAGTGCCTCGGGCGACACGTCGAGGTCGCTCGCGACCGTCGCCGACGGATCGACGGCGCCCGCGGCGAGTCGTTCGGCGACCCGCGTGCGGACGCGCCCGGCGAGGATGTCGGCGGTGCCCTCGAGGTAGCGCTCGGGAGTACCGATGTCCATCCAGTAGGCGGACCCGTGGCGACAGCCGTACAGACCGTCGTCGACCAGCAGCGGCCAGACCTCGCGCTCGATCGAGACCATCCGGTCGGGCGGGATCATCCCGAGCACACGCGGCTCGAGCACGTACACGCCCGCCGAGATCAGGTCGGTGTCGATCTCCGACGGCTCGGGCTTCTCGAGGAACCCCGTGACCCGCAGGTCGTCGCCGAGGCGGACGAGGCCGTAGGCGGTCGGATCGTCGACCGGGACCAGCCCGAGCGTGCCGGTCGCGCCGGTCGACTCGTGCTGGCGGAGCTGCGCGCTCAGGTCGATGTCCGTGAGCACGTCGCCGTTGAGCATCACGAAGCGGCCGGTGATGTGCTGCTCCGCCATCTTCAGCGCGCCGGCCGTGCCGCGTGGGTCGGGCTCGATCACCCAGGTCAGCTCGACCCCGTAGCGCGAGCCGTCACCGAGCACCTCCTGCAGCGCGTCGGGCAGGAAGCCGCAGCACATGATCACGTCGGTGATCCCGTGCGACGCGACCCACTCGAGCATGTAGGCCATGAACGGCCGGTCGACCAGCGAGACGATCGGCTTGGGCCGCTCGGCCGTCAGGGGCTGCAGCCGGGTGCCCTTGCCCCCGACGAGGATCACGGCCTGGAGACTCATGTCCCGGGGACCGGTCTAGGCCGTGGACGCCAGGCTGGGGGCCTGGGGCCGGCGTCCCACCCCTTCGTAGCGGAAGCCGGCCGACGCGGCGACCGATGCGTCGAGCGCGTTGCGGCCGTCGATCAGCACGTCGCCGGCCATCGCCCCGCGGAGCTCTCCGAGGTCGAGCTCGCGGAACTCCTGCCACTCGGTCACCAGCACGACCGCGTCCGCGCCCGCGACGGCACTGACGGCGTCGTCGGACAGCACGACCCCACGCAGCATCGGGCGGGCGACCTCGGCGGCGATCGGATCGAACGCCGTGACGGTCGCGCCCGCGGCCTGCAGACGCGCCGCGAGCACCAGCGAGCTGGCCTCGCGCATGTCGTCGGTGTTCGGCTTGAACGCCAGGCCGAGCAGCGCGATCCGCTTGCCGACGAGGCTGCCGAGGTGCTTCTCGAGCTTGCCGATCACGCGCCGCTTCTGCAGCTCGTTGACCTCGATCACCGAGTTCAGTAGCTGGAAGTGGTACCCCGAGTTGCCCGCGAGCTGCTTGAGCGCCGTGACGTCCTTCGGGAAGCACGAGCCGCCGAAGCCGATCCCCGCGTTGAGGAACTTCGGCCCGATCCGGTCGTCCAGGCCCATGCCCTTGGCGACCTCGACGACGTCCGCCCCGGTCTCCTCGCAAACGTTGGCGATCTCGTTGATGAACGAGATCTTGGTGGCGAGGAACGCGTTGGAGGCGAGCTTGACCATCTCGGCCGACGCGATGTCGGTCCGCACCAACCCGTCGAGCGGATCCTCGCCCGGGACCGCGACCGCGTCGAGCAGCGGGCGGTAGAGCTCGACGACCGCGTCGCCGGCCCAGTCGCCGTCGTCACCGACGACGACCCGGTCCGGACGCAGGAAGTCACCGACCGCGGTGCCCTCCTTGAGGAACTCCGGGCACGAGACGTAGCGGAAGCCGGGCTTGCCCTGCTCCTCGAACAGCCGCTTGATCGCGCGGCCGGTGCCGACCGGCACGGTCGACTTCATCACCAGCGCGTGGCGGTCCGACGCGGGCATCGCCTCGACCACCGCGTGGACGGCGGACAGGTCGGCGTCGCCCGAGTAGGTGGGCGGCGTGCCGACGGCGACGAACAGCAGGCGGGCCCGCTCCAGCGCCACCGAGATGTCGGTGGTGAAGGTCAGCCGCGACCGGTTGGACTCGACGAGCTCGGCCAGACCGGGCTCGTAGATCGGGATCTCGCCGGCCTCGAGCCGCGCGATCTTCTCGGCGTCGATGTCGACGCAGATCACGTCGCTGCCGAGCTCGGCGAAGCCGGCCGCTGTAACGAGGCCGACGTAGCCTGTCCCGATGACACCGATGGGTTCACGCGCTGCGGACATATGACTTTGAGGCTACAGGTCCGACCGGATCCCGGCCCGTCCGAAGGGCGGCGTCACGACCCGTTCACATCGTCGCCCGTGGCCGCGACGGACAGCCGTCCCGCGGCCGGCCGTCGCCGTCGGCTCAGGAGCCGTGCCGGGTGAACGAGCGCGCCAGCGCGCGCATCTCGCTGTTGGTCAGGCGGCTGTTCAGCGTGTTGGTGACCCAGTAGGTCCCGTGGGGCGCCTTCCACACCAGCCGGCGGATCCGACTGCCGTCGTACTCGACCTGGAAGGTCCGGCCGCCGAGCCGCTCCGACGACGTCGCCAGCTCCAGCACCGGCGGGTCCTTCCAGTTCGTCCCCTGGATCCCGTAGTACTGCCCCGGGCCGGCGTCGCCGCGGCCCAGGTTGACGACGAGCCGGTAGCCCTGCCACGGGAACTTCTGTCCGCCGGGCGACTGGATGTCGTAGCCGGTGGCCATCTCGGGCCTGTACCGCGACTGCTTCTCCTGGACCTTCGGGTAGTAGATCGGCAGGCTGGCGTCGATCTGGCCGGTGACCCCCGTCTGGATCGACTCGCGCGCGCCCTCGGTCGACGTGAACATCGTGTCGGGCAGCTTGGGGGCCTTCGGCTTCTTGCGCTTCTTCGTCTTGGTGCCGGAGGACGAGCTGGACGAGCTCTTCGAGCTGCTGGACGACGCCGATCGCGACTTCGGCACCTTCGGGTGGAGGAAGTCCTTGGCGGCCTTCGCCAGCGCGTCCGGGGTGGTCGCGACGTTGCCGTCGGCCGCGTCGGTCACGTCGACCGTGACCCGCTTGGTCGGCTTGCCGACCACGTTGACGGCGAGCTTGACCACGCCGAGCAGACCCTTCTCGGTCTGGATGTCGGTCTTGATGTACTCGCTGATCGCCTCGAGCAGCTCGTCGCGCTTGCCGATGATCGTCGAGTCGGCGATCTGGGCCCGGGCCTCGGCGAGGAAGTGGGTCTGGCGCGCCTCGCGGACCAGGTCGCTGTCGAGGTGGCGGAAGCGCACGTACTCCAGCGACTTCTCGCCGCAGAGCCGCTGGTAGCCGGCCGGGACGTCGATCGTCGCGTAGCGCCCGCCCCCGCCCGCCGGCGGGTTGTTGTCGTTGTAGTACTTGCGGTCGATGTCGACGTAGAAGCAGCCGAAGGTGTTGACGGCCTTCGAGAACGCGGTGAACCGGATCGACACGAAGTGGTGGATCGGGAACGGCTCGCCGGGCGTGCTCAGCAGCCCCTTGAGCGTGTCGATCAGGCCCTTCGGCCCCCCGGCGTAGGCCGAGTTGAGCTTCGCGGTGCTGCCGCCCTGGGTCACCTGCAGGTCGCGCGGCAGCGACAGCATCGTGGTCGCCTTCGAGTCGGGGTCGAGCCGCACCAGGATCATCGTGTCCGACCGCTGGCCGCCGGCCTCGCCCTCGGCGGCCCGGTAGTCGTCACCGACCAGCAGCAGCGTCTGCGGCTGCCCCGGCTCGACGTCCGTCAACGCGTCGACCGTCGCCTTGTCGACGTTCGATCGCACCTTCAACGTGTCGACGATGTCCTTGGCCTCGTTGCGGATCCCGGCCGTGACCGTCACGGCGCCGGCAAGCACCACGACCAGCCCGGCCAGCAGGATCCGCAGCGCGAAGCGCGCGCCGGGACGCGGCGCCCGCGGAGTGGTCGGACCTTGGCTGCTCATCGGCTGCAATCCTCCCCAACCGGGACCGACGGTGCGCCGGTACACGCGGACGTCCGCGGGACCGACCGTACGAACGAGACCAGCGCGCGCCGGTACTGGGCGAGCGAGCTGATCGAGACCCACTCCTCGGGGCCGTGGTGGCCGTCGCCGCTGGGCCCGAACTCGACGGCGGGGATCCCGGCGTCGAGGAAGGCGATCGCGTCCGACGCGCCGTCGCGCCCGACGGTCAGGCCGACGCCCTCGCCGGTCACGCTGGCGGCGGACTGCAGCACCTCGACGAACGGGTTGCGGCGCGAGACGATCGCCGGCGCCCGGCGGAAGACCCGCAGCACCTCGACGTCCGGGACCTCCTCGATCTGCCGCAGGATCTCGTCGGGATCCTGACCCGGCACGTAGCGGATGTCGATCGTGAGCTCGCAGCGGTCGGGGACCATATTGAAGGCGTCGCCGCCGGCGATCCGGGCGAGGTTGATCGACGGACGGTCGTAGAGCTCGCTGCTCTGACGGCTGAACGGCAGCGTCTCGATCCGCCGGAACGCGCCGATCGCCTTGTGGATCGCGTTGTCGCCGATCCACGGCGTCGAGCCATGGGCGCTGGTCCCGTGGACGGCGGCCCGGACCGCGAGCACGCCCTTGGCCTGGACGCCGATCTGCATCTCCGTCGGCTCGCCGGTGATCGCGAACTCCCCGTCGAGCGCGCCGGCCGCGACGAAGGTCTCGGTCGCGCGGCGACCGACCTGCTCGCTCTCCTCGTCCGGGACGATCACGAGCTTGACCCGCACGTCCTCGAGCGCGTGGTCGGCGGGGTGCGCGGGCAGCGCGCTGAGGCCCCGCTCCGGCTCCGGCGCCCCGACGGCGAGGTCGCGGAACGCGCACATCATCGCGGCGAGGGCCCCCTTCATGTCGTAGGCGCCCCGGCCGTAGAGCCGATCGCCGTCGACGACCGCGACGAACTGCTCCTCGTGCGCGGCGGGCACGACGTCGAGGTGCCCGTGGAAGATCACCGTGGGCACCCCGGGGCGGTCGGGCCCGACCGTCGACAAGAGCACGGGCAGTCCACCGTGATCGTGCTGCGCCGCATCGATCCCGTGTGACTCCAGCCAGCCCTTGACGAACCCTCCCGCGGCACGGAGCCCGTCCGGGCAAGAGGTGTCGTACCCGACCAGCCGCTCCGTGAGCAGCCGTTCGTCCATACGGAGGAAGGATAGGGACTGCGCCAGACTGCTTCGCGGCGGGGCATCGGCAGGCAGAGCTCGATGCCGTTCCGCGCCCGCGCGTGAGAAGATGCGCGGGAATCGATCTTCGACCGAGGCCGTCCCGATGAGCACCGACGACAAGCAGCAGCCGACCACCATCTCCCTCGTTCCGGCCACGGTGGCCTTCGCCGTGGGCAGCGTGATCACCGTCGTCGGCGCGTACCTGATCATGCTCTACAACTCGAACGGCAACGTCCTCTAGCGGACGCGCGACGCCGCCGGAACGACGAAGGGCCCCGATGATCGGGGCCCTTCGTCGTTCCGGCCCGCTCCCGCCTCGCGGGCGGGGAGCGGACTCCTGCGCTGCTTAGCCCTGGAGCTTCTCGCCAAGCCGCACCAACGCGTCGGCGCGGCGCTTGGCGATGGTCGCGAGCCGGTGGGCCTCGGTGCCCTTGTCGGCCTTCTCCAGCCGCTCCTCGGCCTCACGCTGCTGCGCTTCGGCGGCGGAGCGGTCGTACTGCTCGATCGGGTACGCGTCGTCGACCAGCAGCAACGCGTTGCCGTCCTGCGAGACCTGCAGGTACCCGCCGGTCTGGACGAAGCGCTTGACCTCGGCGCCCTCGCCCGGAAGGGTCAGGCGCAGCTCCGCCGGCTCCAGCCGCCCGAGCAGCGGCTGGTGACCCGCGAGGATCCCGATCTCGCCCTCGACCGTGCGCGTCGAGACCTGCTGCACCTCACCGGCGAACAGCTCGCCGGTGGGGGTCAGAACATCGGTGCGAAACGGCGTGTGCGCCACGGGGATCAGCCCTTCTTGGAGGCCTCGACGACCTGGTCGATCGAGCCCTTCAGGAGGAAGGCCGACTCGGGCAGGTCGTCGTGCTGACCTTCGATCAGCTCCTTGAACGAGCGGACCGTCTCGGCGATCGGCACGTACTGACCGGGGGCCCCGGTGAACTGCTCGGCGACGTGGAACGGCTGCGACAGGAAGCGCTCGACCTTGCGGGCGCGCTGCACGAGGATCTTGTCCTCCTCGCCGAGCTCGTCGATGCCGAGGATCGCGATGATGTCCTGCAGCTCCTTGTAGCGCTGCAGGATCTCCTTGACCCGGTTGGCGACCTCGTAGTGCTCCTGGCCGACGACCTCGGGCTTGAGGATCGTCGAGGTCGACTCGAGCGGGTCGACGGCCGGGTAGATGCCCTTCTCGGAGATCGCGCGGCTCAGCACCGTCTGCGCGTTGAGGTGGGCGAACACCGAGGCCGGAGCCGGATCGGTCAAGTCGTCCGCGGGGACGTAGACGGCCTGCACGGACGTGACCGAGCCCTGGCGGGTCGAGGTGATCCGCTCCTGGAGCTGGCCCATCTCCGACTCGAGCGTCGGCTGGTAGCCGACCTGGGACGGCATGCGGCCGAGCAGCGCCGAGACCTCGGAGCCGGCCTGGACGAAGCGGAAGATGTTGTCGATGAAGAGCAGCACGTCCTGGCCGCCCTGCTCGCGGAAGTACTCCGCCATCGTCAGACCCGTCAGGGCCACGCGCATGCGGGCTCCGGGGGGCTCGTTCATCTGGCCGAAGACGATGCTCGTCTTCGG